>JBJMVL010000091.1:0-5182 GCA_045810735.1 Alphaproteobacteria bacterium | reverse complement strand
GGTAGCGCCGCGCCGGGGCGTGCTGTATGACCGCAACCTGCACGAGCTCGCGATGACCGTGCTGGTGGACTCGGTGTATGGCGTGCCCACCGAAATTCAGGACAAGGATGGAACCGCGGCGGCACTGGCCCGCGTCGTTCAGGCCGATCCGACTGATGGCTTCACAACGGCGCACCAGATCGACGCGCGCCTCCACGCGTCGCGGAGCTTCGCCTGGATCGCGCGCAAGCTCGATCCGGCCACGGTTGCGCGGGTGAAGGCACTCAACCTGAAAGGCATTTATTTTCAAAAGGAATTCAAGCGCTTCTATCCGAACGAGGCGCTGGCTGCGCAGGTGCTTGGCTACGTCGGCACGGACGATGATGGATTGGGCGGCCTGGAGCGACGTTTCGATCACGATCTGCACGGCACGCCCGGCCACATGCTGACTGCGCTCGATGCCAAGCGGCATGTGCTGGGCAGCGAGGCGCGCGAGCCCGAGCCGGGCGACAGCCTGATGCTCTCGATCGACGAGAACATCCAGTTCATGGCGGAGCGCGCGCTGGATCACGCGATGCAAAGGGTGAAGCCGCTCAACGGGACCATCGTGATCCAGGACACGCATACCGGACAGATCCTCGCCCTTGCCATGCGGCCTACCTACAACCCCAACGATTTTCGGCACGCCTCGACGAGCCTCCTCCGCAATCACGCGGTGAGCGATATCTACGAGCCCGGTTCAACCTTCAAGCTGGTGACCTATTCGGCCGCGCTCGATGGGGCGGGCGTCCAACCGACAGACATGGTCGATTGTCAGGGCGGGCAGATCACGCTCTTTGGCCGCACCATCCATGACGATGCATCGGATCGGGGCCTGGGCGTGGTGACGGTACAACGCGCGCTCGCGGTATCGAGCGACGTGGCTGCGGTGAAGATGGCACTGAAGCTCGGGCCGGAGCGCTTCTATTCCTATATTCATGCGTTTGGCTTTGGCTCACGTACCGGTATCCAGTTGCCCAGCGAGACACGCGGCCTGCTGCGTCCCACCAAGCGCTGGGGCGCCACCAGCATCGGCTCGCTGGCTATCGGACAAGAGGTCGGCGTGACGCCGCTTCAGCTTGTCAGCATGGTTTCTACCATCGGGAATGGGGGCACCTATCTGCCGCCGACCATCCTTCTGGACACTTCGAAGCAACTGAAATCGGGCGACCAGTTGAAGCCGATGGCATTTCATCCGGAGCAGGAGCTGCCCGATCCGTTGCCCACCGGCGCGCACAGAGTGATCTCGCCCCTGACCTCGGCGCGGATGCGCAAGATGATGGAGAGCGTTGTGCTCGAGGGCAGCGGTCGCAATGCGGCGCTGGATGGATACTCCGCAGCGGGCAAGACGGGTACGGCGCAGAAGATCGATGTGCTAACCCACACCTACTCGCACACCAAGCACATCGCCTCTTTCGTCGGCTTCGCGCCAGTAAACAATCCGGCAATCAGCATAGCGGTCATCATCGATTCGTCCACAGTAGGCAACTACCACGGTGCCTTTGTTTCCGCGCCGGTGTTCAAGGAAGTTGCGCAAGAGGTATTGGAATATCTGGGTGTGCCCCACGATGAGCCGATGCACGCGCAGCCGGTGACTCCGCCGCAGGACGTTGCCGAGGATGACCAGCCGCAAGATACCGGCGATCTGCAGGCGCTCTTTGCCGAGGTGAACAATCTTCCGGCCGACGATCCGTTGCGCTCGGGTGACACGCAGCAAACCGCCGCGGTCTCCTCCGATGGCGAGTCGCATGGCGTCTCCCCTACGGCAACCGTTGCGCCCGCGCCGGCCCCGACCGAGATCGCTGGTAGCACCGATACCGCCGGGCTGCACGAATTAGCGCCGCCGCAGCCTGCACCGGCATCTGCCGATAGCCATGAGACTTTGCCCGTTGCACGACCGGAAAGCGGCACGCTGGTTACGGACACGAAGCATCGCGTGTCGGTGCCGTCCTTTGCAGGCGCATCGGTGCGCCAGGTGGTGGAGCGCGCCGGAACGGCAGGGCTTGGGGTGCAATTGCTAGGCAACGGGCTGGCGCGGGACCAGGCTCCGGCCGCAGGCACTCTGGTGCCGATGGGCACGGAGATCGTTGTGCGGTTCGCGCGTTAGCGCAAACGTTCGGTTCGCACGGTAGTGCAAAGCTTCGATTTGCCCGTTAATGCAAGGTTCGATCTTGCGCGTTTAATGTAGAGGCGCGGTTCGCACGATAAGACTCCACCACGATGCCGGTCCCTGTGACATTCAGCGAAGCATTACGCGGTGTTGAGGTGCTGCGCCACATTGGTGACGATGTGGCCCTCACCGGCGTGGAGTATGACTCGCGCCGCGTCAAGCCGGGCTCGATGTTTGTCGCGATGCGCGGCGAGACGACGGATGGCAATCGCTACATCGAACAGGCTGTCGCGCGTGGCGCAGTTGCTGTTGTTACCGATTCCGCTGCCGCTTACGACGCTACAGCCAACGGACGGCTGCAGGTCGCAGTTGCGGAAGTTGCGCACGGGCGCCGTGCGCTTGCGACGGTTGCCGCCAATGTTTTCGGCCATCCCGAGCAGAAGATTCGCCTCAGCGGTGTGACCGGTACCAACGGCAAGACCACGACAGCTTATTTGCTGGAGCAATTGCTTCGAGCCGCCGGACGATCGACGGCGCTCGTGGGCACGATCGAATACCGCATTGCCGGCGAGGTGCGCCCTGCGCCGCATACCACGCCTGAGTCGCGCGATTTGCTGGCGCTACTGGCCGAGGGTGTCGTGCGCGGCGTCACGGAAGGCGTGATGGAGGTCTCGTCGCACGCGCTCGACCAGGGACGCGTCTGGGGCGTGCCATACGACGTCGCGATCTTCACGAACCTAACGCAGGACCATCTCGATTATCACGGCACGATGGAAGCGTACTTCGCGGCCAAGCGGAAGCTCTTCGATGGGTCCCAAGCGCGGCCGCCCCGTGTAGCGGTGTTGAATGCGGAGGACGACACACAGGCCGCTCTTATTGATACAGCGCAGAAAGCCGGCTCGGATATCTGGAGCTACGGTGCGGATCGCGGCGACTTCCGCGCGCGCGATGTTGCCATGCGGCCAAATGGGATGCGCTTTACGCTGGTCTCTCCACAGGGCGAGGCACCAATCGAAGTTGCGCTGACCGGCCGCGTGAATGTGCTGAATCTGTTGGCGGCAAGTGCGGCGGCAATGGCGCGGGGTGTTTCGCTTGCTCAGATTGCCGCGGCGGCACCGAAGCTGCACGCAGTCCCAGGCCGCTTCGAGGCAGTGAATGCTGGGCAGCCGTTCACCGTAGTCGTGGATTATGCGCATACCGACGATGCTCTGCGCAACGTGCTGGCGCTGGCACGCGATCTGGTCTCCAACCAGCAAGGCCGCGTCCTCACCGTCTTCGGCTGCGGCGGCGATCGCGATCGCACCAAGCGACCGCGCATCGGACGCGCCGCGGCGGAGGCGAGCGAGATCGTCATCATCACGTCGGACAATCCGCGTTCGGAAGAGCCGCGTGCCATCATCGATGAGATCTTTCCGGGCACGGCTGGTTTTGCCGCAACAATTGAAGTAGAGCCGGATCGTGCGAAGGCAATCGCTTTGGCTATGAGCAAGGCGCGCGCCGGCGACATCGTCGTGATTGCCGGCAAAGGCCACGAGAAGACACAGACGATTGGCAAACAGGCACTGCCGTTCGACGATGTTGCAGTGGCGCGCGAGGCGCTCGCGTGGCTGAAAGGAAAGACATGAAACTGTCGCTGGAGCAGATTGCGGAGTGGACCGGCGCGCAACTCGCAATTCCGCATAGCGCCGCCGCAGGCGAAGCTACCGGATATTCCCAAGGTGGCGTTCACGCCACCGGCTATTCGATCGATACCCGTACGCTTGCGCCTGGCGATCTCTTCTTCGCGATCCGCGGCGAACGCTTCGATGCGCATGATTTTGTCGCAGATGCGTTGGCCAAAGGCGCATGCGCCGCGGTTGTGGCGTCGGCGAAGGCGCGCGATCTGCTGCCGGAGGCGCATGCGCATCCGCTGCTACTGGTGGAGGACCCGCTCAGTGCACTGCAGACGCTGGCCGCTGCTGTGCGCCGCCACTGGGGCAAGCGTGTTGTGGCGGTGACCGGTTCAGCGGGGAAGACGACTACCAAGGAAGCGATTGCAACCGTGTTGGGAACGCAGTTTCGCGTGCTCAAGTCGAAGGGCAACCTGAACAATCACTTTGGCCTGCCACTGCAACTTTTGAAACTCGCGCCAGACGATGAAGTCGCTGTGGTGGAGATGGGGATGTCGGCCGCTGGCGAAATTGCGGCACTGTGCCAGATTGCCGCGCCCGACTGGGGTGTGGTGACCAATGTGGGCAACGCGCACGCAGAGGGATTTGCGGATGGCATCGCCGGTGTCGCCCGCGCAAAGTACGAGCTGGTTGCGGGACTCTCGCCGCAGGCGCGGGAACGTGCCGTCGCGTTCCTCAATGCGGATGATGCGTATGTTTCGCAGTTCGGCCGCGACTTCCCGGGACGCGCGGTCTACTACGCGACGAACTCTGTCGCCGCCGCGGTTGCAGATGTCCGTGGAGAAGAGATCGAGGAGCTGGGGCCTGCCGGATCGAGGTTCCGCGTCGCCACGGCCGACGACGGATCTGCATCCGTTCATTTGGCGCTGCTGGGCCGGCACAATGTTTCAAACGCGCTGGCCGCTATCGCGGTCGGCTTGCATGCGGGGATTCCGCTGGCACGCTGCGTCGACGCGATCGCCTCGCTCAGGCCCGAGGACAAACGCGGCGAGCTGATCGAGTGGCATGGCGCGACCATCATCAATGACTGCTACAACTCCAATCCGGAGGCACTGCAGTCCATGATCCGGACATTGGCGGCAGTTCCGGCCAAGCGGCGCATCCTGGTGGCGGGCGAGATGCTCGAGCTCGGGCCGCGTGCCGCCGAACTGCATCGCGAGTGCGGCGAGGCCGCCGCCGCGGCAGGCATTGACCAGGTGATCGGCGTGCGCGGGCTGGCGCAGGAGATTGTCGCTGGCGCCGACAACACAGCGGGCGGCAAGACACGCGCGATCTTCGTAGAGACGCCGCAGGCCGCAGGGGAATGGTTGAAGGAGCACCTGAAACGCGGGGATGCGGTGCTGTTGAAAGCCTCCCGCGGCGTGCGGCTGGAGCAGGCGCTTGC
>JBJMVL010000090.1:0-23625 GCA_045810735.1 Alphaproteobacteria bacterium | reverse complement strand
CAGCACCTTGGCAACCGGCACGAGACAGTTCGTCGTGCATGACGCATTCGAGATGACGATGTCGTCCTTCGTGAGCGCATGATGATTCACGCCGTAGACAATGGTGCGGTCCACGCCATCCGCCGGGGCGGAAATGATCACGCGCTTGGCACCCGCCTGGAGATGCGCGCTCGCCTTTTCTTTCGAGGTGAAATGGCCCGTGCATTCCAGCGCGATGTCGATCGCCAGATCCTTGTGCGGCAGCTCGGCGGGGTTTTTGTGCGCGGTGACTTTGATCTTGTGGCCATCCACCACCATAGTATCGCCGTCCACCGTCACCGGGCCGGGGAAGCGGCCATGCACGGAATCGTAGCGGAGCAGATGGGCGTTGGTTTCGGGCGGACCAAGGTCGTTCACCGCCACCACCACGATGTCGTCGCGCTTCGATTCCACGATGGCGCGCAGAACCAGCCGGCCGATGCGGCCAAATCCGTTGATCGCGACGCGAAGTGCCATGTCTGCCTCCTGATCCGTCCCATCGCAGGATGCGTGGGAGTGGCACCGCCTCCGCAGAAAAATGCGAACACGGCGGCAAAGGTCCCGGCGTTCTGCTAACGCCCGGTTGGTAACATTGTCGCGTTCGCAGGAGCGACGGTTCGCCTGCCGGAGAGGGCCTTAGCGACCGCTGCCAGCGCGCGTCAAGGGCTGTTGGCGTTGACCCGGTTTGCATGCAAAGCCTAGGCTCCGGCAAAGGATTCGACGCAATGTCAAAGCTGGAAACGGCAACAGCTCGGCTGAACGCCGCACTCGACGAACTGGAGCGACGCGCCGGCAGCTATTCCGCCAAGGGCGCACAGCTTTCCGATCTTCAGGAGGAACGCGAAACGCTGTTGAGGCGGGTCGCGGAACTGGAAGAGGAAAGCCGTTCCCTCACCAGTACGAACGAGCAAATCGAAGGCCGCCTGGACGATGCGATCGGCGAAATTCACGCCGCACTCGGGCACTGAGGAAAGAAGCATGGCGCAGGTGGATGTCACCGTTAATGACCGTAGCTACCGGCTCACCTGCGATCCCGGTCAGGAAGATCACTTGCGCGAGCTCGCCGCCCACGTGGACGACAAGGTTTCCGCTCTGGCGGAATCGGTCGGCCAGGTTGGCGAGGCCCGTCTGCTCCTCATGGCCGCGCTGTTGATCACGGAAGACTACAAAGGGACGGTCCAACGTCTCGAAGCACAGGCTCAGGCGGTGATCGACCTTGCCAAGGCCGAGGAATCTGCGGCAGGAGCGCTAAACGCGGCCGCAAAGCGGGTTGAGGATATTGCAGGGAAGCTCGCGGCCGCCTAAGTTCAGGACAGGACGGGTACTGCCCCGCGCGTCAGGATACGATGCCCAGGGGCCTTAATGGTACTCACCGGGAGCTGTCCCTGGCCGGAGCCGTGGTTCCGGACATATGGCGCCCACCTGCACTTGCAGGCCCGTGAGGATCAACATCCAACGGCGGTGGCGGTCCCGCCCGCTTCGTTCATGAACATGATTTCCGAAAAACAGGAAATGCGTTTGCGCATGCGAGCACAACGCTCGGAGCTGGCGCACACGCTTCCGGATTTCGCCGAGCGCATCGCGGCATACGGCGATCAACTCCCGGTCGCGCGCGATGCGCGCGTGAGCGGCTATTGCGCTCTTGCCGAAGAAGCCGATCCCTCGCAGCTGTTGGAGGCGCTTCAGGCGCAGAGCTGTGAGATTTCGTATCCGCGCGTGCACAGGAAGGGACAGCCGCTGTGGTTTCATGTCCCGTCGGCGCACCAGCCATGGGTGTCCGGAGCGTTCGGAATACCGGAGCCGCGCCCGGACTGGCCACGCGCATTTCCGTCCCTGCTGCTTGTCCCGCTTCTTGCCTTCGATGCCAGAGGCTACAGGCTCGGCTACGGCGGCGGCTATTACGATCGGACGCTGGCGCAGTTTCGTGCCGAGCGCGAGATCACAGCCGTCGGCATCGCGTATGCGGGGCAGGAAGTTTCCAGGGTGCCGCACGAGCCTGGAGATGAGAAACTGGATATGGTGGTAACGGAAACAGGCGTCAGGCGTTTTTGAGCAATGCGCATTCTCTTCATCGGCGATGTCATGGGACGGCCGGGCCGCGAGGTCGTCACCACGCAAGTTCCGCTGCTGCGGGAGAGTCTTCAATTGGATTTTGTGGTGGCCAACGGAGAAAACGCCGCCGGGGGTTTCGGGCTGACTCGCGCCATCGCCAACGACTTTTTTGCCGCGGGGGTCGATTGCATCACCACCGGCAATCATTGGGCCGATCAGAAAGAAATTCTGTCGATCATCGATGACGAAGATCGCATTCTGCGGCCGCGCAACCTGCCGCAAGGGGCGCCGGGCAAAGGCGCCAATCTCTATCAGACGCGCTCAGGCCAGCATGTGCTTGTGATCAATCCGATGGGTCGCGTTTTCATGGAGCCGCAGGACGACCCGTTCGCCGCTGTCGAAGCGGAGCTTGCTGCCTGTCCGCTTGGCGAAGCCGCCGACGGCATCGTGGTGGACATGCATGCCGAAGCGACCAGCGAGAAGATGGCGATGGGGCACTTCTGCGACGGCCGCGCCAGCATGGTGGTTGGAACGCACAGCCATGTTCCAACCGCGGATGCACAGATCCTGCCCGGCGGCACCGCGTACCAGACCGATGCCGGGGCCTGCGCCGACTATGATTCCGTCATCGGCATGGAGAAATTCGAGCCGCTGCAGCGCTACACGCGCAAACTTCCGACCAACCGCTACTCCCCGGCGTCTGGACCTGCCACGCTCTGCGCAGTGTTCGTCGAAACGAATGGAAAGGGCTTGGCCACGCGTGTCGATCCGGTGCGGATCGGCGGACGGCTGAAGCCGGCGCTTCCAGATTTGTGATCGAAAGCTCGAACAATGAACTCTCATGCTTCGCGAAATCTGGCGTCTGCTCAAAGGCGGCGTTGAAGCCTTCATCGACGACAACGCGTTGAGCCACGGCGCGGCGATCGCCTTCTATATCATCACAGCCTTTGCACCGGTGCTTTATATCGCCGCCGCGATTGCGGGGATCGTATTCGGCTGGGAGGCAGCGACCAGCGCGCTGCGCCGCGAGATCGCCTATCTTGTGGGTCCTGACGGCGCGCAACTCGTGCATGCTGCGCTTCACAATACCTTGGCAAACCGTCAGGGCTTCTGGCCGAATGCGATCGGCGCGGTCCTGCTCATCGCAACCGCTTCCGGCGTGTTCGGAGAAATGCAGACCGCGCTCAACGCTATCTGGAAAGCAACCCCACGCGGCTTCACGGTTTGGGAGCTGGTCCGCACGCGGCTTTTAAGCTTGGGATTGGTGCTGGCGCTGGGCTTCCTGCTGCTGATCTCGCTGGTGATGAACGCCGTGGTAACCGCGCTCGGTGACCGGATCGAATACGTCCTGCCGATTGGCGCCGCGTTCGCCGCGGCGACGAATTTCGCTGTGTCCTTCGTGCTGGTCACTGCCCTCTTCGCAGCAATCTACAAGGTGCTGCCGGATGTTCCTCTCGAGTGGCGCGACGTTATTGCCGGGGCGCTGGGGACGGCGACGCTGTTCCTCGCCGGCGAGTACCTGATCGCGCTCTATCTCGGCAGCGGCCTGGTGGGATATCGCTATGGCGCGGCAGGCGGGCTGTTCGTGCTGCTGCTCTGGATTTACTACACAACACAGGTGTTCCTGCTGGGAGCCGAGTTCACCAAGGTTTACGCCAACCGTCTTGGGAGCCAGCAGGACCGGGACAGTGCTTGAACCTGCACCGTTCCGCCGCTATTTGAGCGGCCATCAGGTGATCCATGGCCGGCCACAGTCAGTTCAAGAACATCATGCACCGGAAGGGGCGCGTCGATGCGGTGCGCTCCAAGCTGTTCTCGAAGCTCGCGCGCGAAGTCATGATCTCGGCGAAGCTGGGCATGCCCGATCCCGACCACAACCCGCGATTGCGGGCAGCCATCCTCGCCGCCAAGGCGCAATCGATGCCCAAGGACAACATCCAACGCGCCATCGATAAGGCGGTCGGCGGCGGCGGCGAGAATATCGAGGAGGTGCGGTATGAGGGCTACGGGCCGGGCGGCGTGGCGCTGATCGTGGAAGCGCAGACCGACAACCGCAACCGCACCGGCAGCGACATCCGTGCAGCGTTCTCGAAATATGGCGGCGCGCTCGGCGAGCCAAATTCCGTCACCTTCATGTTCAATCGCGTGGGCGTGATTGGGTATCCCAAAAACAAAGGGACTGACGACGCGATGCTGGATTTCGCGATAGAAGCCGGGGCCGACGAAGTCGTGTCCGCCGACGAGCTGCACGAGTTCATCACGTCCATCGAATCCTTCGGCGAAGTGCGCGACGCCCTGGAGGCAAAGCTCGGCACGCCGCATTCGTCGAAAATCGAATGGCGGCCGCAATCGATGACGCCGGTCAGCGATGATGCCGGCGAGACCCTGGTAAGATTGCTCGATACGCTCGATGAACATGACGACGTGCAGAATGTTTACGGCAATTACGAACTCTCCGATTCTCTGATGGCAAAGCTCGCCGCCTAGAAACCAGGACGCGGCACTGGACGCAGCGCGGCGTTCGCGCCAGCTTCTCCCGATGCACGCCTCACCGCTTCTCGTCATCCTGGCTGCCGGTCTGGGCCTTGCCTTCGTGCTGGGAACACTCGCGAACCGGCTGAGAATTTCTCCCATCGTGGGATACCTGCTGGCCGGCGTGGCGGTCGGTCCATTCACGCCTGGCTATGTCGCGGATCCGCAACTGGCGCTGCAACTTGCCCAGATCGGCGTCATCCTGTTGATGTTCGGCGTCGGCCTTCATTTCTCGCTCGGCGATCTGCTGGCGGTGCGTGGAACCGTGTTGCCGGGCGCGATAGCTCAGGTGATTGCGTCGACAGCGCTAGGAGCCGCAGTGGCTTGGACGTTCGGCTGGCCCATTGCGTCCTGCGTTGTCTTTGGCGCCGCGCTCTCCATTGCCAGTACGGTGGTGATGACGCGCGCTCTACAGGAAAGACGCCTCGTCGAATCCGAGCGCGGCCGCTTGGCCGTCGGCTGGCTGGTGGTGCAGGATCTGATCACCGTTATCATTCTGGTTCTGCTGCCCACTCTAGCTCCTGCTCTGCATCGCGCCGGGGAAGCTATTGTTGCTGCTGTAGATGTCGGCGCTCTGGCAACGAGCCTCGCCGTTACGCTCGCCAAGCTGGCCGTTTTCTTTCTCGTGATGTGGATGGTCGGCCGGCGCGGCATACCTTGGATTCTGCATTACGTCGCCCATACCGGTTCGCGCGAACTGTTCCGGCTCGCTGTGCTTTCGGTAGCCCTGGGCGTTGCGTATGCCGCGGCAGCGCTGTTCGGCGTTTCCATTGCACTCGGCGCATTCTTCGCCGGCATGATCTTGAGCGAATCTCAACTCAGCCGCCGCGCCGCCGAAGAAACACTGCCGCTGCGGGATGCATTCGCGGTACTTTTCTTTGTCTCCGTCGGCATGTTGTTCAATCCACATGTAGTCGTTAACGCACCCTTGCATCTGATCGGCACGGTCGTGGTGGTCATTGTCGGAACAGGCATCGCAGCATTCGCAATCCTCCGCACCTTGCGTGTGGGAACGGAAACCGCCGCCTTCGTTGCCGCCGGACTGACGCAAGTCGGGGAATTCTCGTTTGTGCTTGTCAATCTCGGCATCGGTCTGGCGTTGCTGCCAGCCCAATCGCGCGACCTGATCCTCGGCGCGTCCATTCTGTCCATCCTGCTCAACCCTCTTGTTCTCGCAGCGGCGCAGGCCCTTGGCCGGCGATCGGAGCCGCGCGACCAGGTAGCGGTGCCAGCTGCCGCGATGCTGGTTCCAACAAACCTCGCCGGGCATGCCATCGTGGTTGGCTATGGCCGCGTCGGACGGCTGGTGGTGGAGGGTCTGAAACAGGATGGCGCGTCGTTCCTCGTCATTGAGGATGCGGCGGATGCAATAGAGCGACTGCGTTCCCAAGACGTCGAGGTCTTGGTGGGCAACGGCGCCGACGAGCGGCTGTTGCGTGCTGCCAATCTGCCCGCCGCGCGGATGTTGTTCGTCGCCATTCCTCAGGCGTTCGAGGCGGGGCAAATCGTACAGCAGGCCAGGCGCGCCAATCCGGCCATCGACATTGTCGCGCGCGCGCATTTCGATGCCGAGGTCGAGCACCTGTTCAGCATGGGCGCCAATGCCGTCATCATGGGCGAGCGCGAAATCGCGCAATCCATGCTCACGCACGCTCGCGCCGCGCATCCGGTCTGAAGCCGCCGCGGTTCTATTGCTGAGGGAAGGAAGCTAGGAACGCGCAGGAAAAGGGCGTGAAAACCATGGCAAAGATCAACGTAAGTGCAGTTCCTGAACGCCGAGGCTCGGGATACCCGGCGCCCTTTCATGAGCCGTGTGCAAACCGAGTCCGCCAGCGGCTGGGCGATGCCGGCGGGCTGACGCAGTTCGGAGTCAACCTGCTGCGGCTTTCACCCGGTGCCTGGTCGAGCCAGCGGCACTGGCATTCGGCCGAAGACGAGTTTGTGTATGTGATCTCGGGCGAAGTGACGCTCGTCACCGATAAGGGCGAGGAGGTGTTGCGCGCCGGCGACTGCGCAGCATTTCCGAAAGGTGAGCCCAATGGCCATCATCTGATCAACAAATCCCAAACCGTTGCCGTGTGCCTCGAAGTGGGCACGCGGTCGCAGGATGATTTTTGCCGCTATTCTGACATCGACATGCAGATCGATTCCAAGGTGGGCCACTATACGCACGGCGATGGCACGCCCTATCCGGAACGGCAGAGCTAGGCGGCGTTGTGCCCCAGATAAGGCTCGTCTAGCTTCGCGCGCCGATGCAGCAGGTTCGCGCCTTCATGTACATCGCCGTGCGCCTTATCAGCCTGGTGCTGATCTGCATTGCGCTGATGCTGCTCGGCGCCGACCTGATCACAACTCTGGAGCATGGGGGTGCGGTGGTGATCCGCTCACTCGATCACGTGTGGACGGCGCTGGACAGCACCAGCATCGACGGTTTCAAGGTCTGGCTTGAGCATCGCGCACCGCAGCCTGTGACTCATGGAGTCGAGTCATTCCTCGCAACGCCGGGTTGGGCGTTCTTTGGTGTGCTCGGTGTGGTGCTGGCGTTCCTGTTCGGCCGGCGCAGCGCGATGGAGGCCTAACACATCAACCGTCATGGCCGCCCACCGAGGCGGCCATCCATCCGGCGCGTGTCCACGTGCCGAAGAGACTCGATCGCTCGCGGACGCTCGCGCGATGGATGGCCGGGTCAAGCCCGGCCATGACGAGAAGAGTTCACATACTAACGGTTGGCACCCGGTTTCCACAGTACGTCTTTCGCGCCCTTCTCATTGGCATAGCGGGCCATGACGAAGAGATAGTCCGACAGCCGGTTGATGTACTTGATGACGGTGGCGCCAAGCTTCTCCTGCTCCGACAATTCCACGATCAGCCGCTCGGCGCGACGCACGATCGTGCGGGCCAGATGCAGATAGGCGGCCGCCGCCGTGCCGCCCGGCAGCACAAAGGAATTGAGCGGCGCCAGTTCCGCGTTCATCGCGTCGATCTCCTGCTCCAGCCGCTCCACCTGCGACTCAATAATGCGCAGCGCGCCTTCGCTGCGGCGGCCGCCCTCCGGAACGCACAGATCGGCGCCAAGATCGAACAGATCGTTCTGAATGCGCGCCAGCATCTCGTCGTTCTGCGCGCCGACATGCAGCCGCGCGATGCCGATAGCGGCATTCGCTTCGTCCACGGTACCGTATGCCGCGATGCGCAGCGCATACTTGGGCAGACGCACACCGTCGCCCAGTGCCGTTTGCCCCTTGTCCCCAGATTTCGTGTAGATGCGATTGAGCGTGACCATTCCGCATTGAATCTACAGCGCGGAGCGCGTATCTGCCAGCGCTGGCCGGACGGAATCAAACAGATGCCCATCGAAGTGCCTGAAACGATCGAATCGGATGACACGCGCGTGGCCTGCGACGGCGGCGATGGCGTGCTGGGTCACCCCAAAGTGTATCTCGAAATGGGAGACCAGACCTACGTGGAATGCCCCTATTGCGACCGCCGCTTCGTGCTGCGCGAGGGAGCGCGCGCGCATTGAGTGAGGCGGCCAAGGCTGTCGCCAAGGGCCGCCCGATCGCCAAGGGCGATCACCTCTACCTGATCGACGGCTCGGGCTACATCTTCCGCGCCTATCACGCGCTGCCGCCGCTCTCGCGCAAATCGGATGGCCTGCCGACCGGCGCGGTGTCCGGTTACTGCAACATGGTGTGGAAGCTGCTGCAGGACATGAAGGGCTGGGAGAAGCCAACCCATCTCGCGGTGATCTTCGATGCCGGACAGCGCACCTTCCGCAACGAGATTTACGCGCAATACAAAGCGAACCGCTCGGCGCCGCCGGACGATCTCATTCCGCAATTCCCGCTGATGCGCGAGGCCACCCGCGCCTTCGGCGTCGCCTGCGTGGAAGAGCCCGGCTTCGAGGCCGATGACCTGATCGCCACCTACACGCGCATCGCGCGCGAGGCGGGGGCGCGCGTCACCATCGTCTCTTCCGACAAGGACCTGATGCAGCTGGTGTTCGACGGCACGGTCGAGCTGCTCGACACGATGAAGAACAAGCGCATCGGCGGCGCCGAGGTCATGGAGCGGTTCGGCGTGCCGCCCGAGAAGGTGCGGGAAGTACAGGCGCTGGCGGGCGATTCCATCGATAACGTGCCGGGCGTTCCGGGTGTGGGTGTTAAGACGGCGGCCGAACTGCTCAACATTTATGGCGATCTGGAAACGCTGCTGGCGCGCGCCGGCGAAATCAAACAGCCCAAGCGCCGCGAAACCATCCTGGCAAATGCGGAGAATGCGCGCATTTCGCTGAAGCTCGTGACCCTGGACGACAATGCGAAATTCTCCTGCCCCATCGACGAAATGGAGGTGCAGCAGCCGGAGCCCATCCGCCTGCTGGGATTCCTGAACGCGCTTGAACTGACGGCGCTTGCCAAACGCGCGGCGTCCCGCCTGGGGATTGACGATCCCGATTCCGTCGAAGCGTCGGATCCGGTGCAGCGGGACCTGCCTCAGCCCGGTGCGGTGACACCGCTGCGGCCAACACCAGCGCCCGAGCACAAGGCGCTCGCAACGAAAGCCGAACCCGGTGTGGTGCTGGACCGCGAGACCGTCCACGGCGCGCTCGACCTCGGCAAATACGAAACCGTGTTAACGCTGGAGCGGCTGCATCATTGGATATCGCGCGCCCATGAGACGGGAAAGCTGGCGATCAAAGTTGAAAGCGCCTCGTCCGATCCCATGCGGGCCATGCTGTGCGGAATTGCGCTGGCCGTCGCGCCGGGCGAAGCCTGTTACGTGTCGTGTGGTCATCGTGCCGCCGATGGCCTCGACCTTGCCGACAACAACGGCAGCGTCGTCCAGCTCACCGAAGCGGAAATTCTCCAGCGGCTGGGGCCGCTGCTGGACGACGAAAGCGTGCTGAAGATCGGACACGATCTGAAGCGCGATTACCTGATGCTGCTTCAGCGCGGCATCCGCATGGCCGCCTTCGACGACACCATGCTGATCTCCTACGTGCTGGATTCAACATTGCACGCGCACGATTACGGTGAGCTGAGCGTCGTACACCTGAACCACACGCGCATGACCCTGGACGAGCTGACCGGCAAGGGCCGCGACCGCAAGGCCTTCGACTGCACGGATGTAAAGCTCGCCACCCGCTATTCGGCCGAAGATGCCGATCTGGCGCTGCGGCTGCACGCCGTCCTGAAGCCGCGGCTCACCGCCGAGCGCAAGCGCACCGTCTATGAAACCCTGGAACGGCCGATGGTGCGCGTGCTCTCCGACATGGAGCGCGAGGGCATCACCATCGATCCCGATTTCCTGCGCAAGCTGTCGAACGACTTCGCGCAAACCATGTCGCGGCTGGAGCAGGACATCTACAAGGCGGCCGGCGGCGAATTCAATATCGGTTCGCCCAAGCAGCTGGGCGATTATTTCTTCGGCACCCTGAAATTGCCGGGTGGCCGCAAAACCAAAACCGGCGCCTGGTCCACCGATTCCGACGTGCTGGAAGAATTGGCGGCGCAGGGGCACGACATCGCCCGCAACGCGCTCAACTGGCGCGGACTTGCCAAGCTGCGCGGCACCTATACCGATGCGCTGCCCACCTACGTGAACCCCAACACCGGCCGCGTGCACACCTCGTTTGCGCTGGCGGCGGCGAGCACGGGGCGGCTGGCGTCTGTCGATCCCAATTTGCAGAACATCCCCATCCGGACCGAAGAAGGCCGCCGCATCCGCCGCGCCTTCATCGCGCCGCCGGGGCGCAAGCTCGTGAGCGCCGATTATTCGCAGATCGAATTGCGCCTGCTGGCGCATATCGCCAATGTGCCGGATCTGAAGCAGGCGTTCGCCGACGGCATCGACATTCATGCCCTCACCGCGTCCGAAATGTTCGGCGTGCCAGTGCAAGGCATGCCGGGCGAAATCCGCCGCCGCGCCAAGGCGATCAACTTCGGCATTGTCTACGGCATTTCCGCATTCGGGTTGGCCAACCAGCTCGGCATCGGGCGTGAGGAAGCCGGCGACTACATCAAGAAGTACTTTCAGAAATTCCCCGGCATCCGCGACTACATGGACGAGACCAAAGCGTTTGCGCGCAAGCACGGATATGTGGAGACCTTGTTCGGGCGGCGCGTGCACATCCGCGAGATCAATTCGAAAATTCCCGGCCATCGCGGCGGAGCGGAGCGCGCGGCGATCAACGCGCCGATCCAGGGCGCGGCGGCCGACATCATCCGCCGCGCCATGATCCGGGTGCCGGATGCGCTGGCGGCCGCGAAGCTCAGCGCCAAAATGCTGCTGCAGGTGCATGACGAACTGATCTTCGAAGCGCCGGACGATGAGACAGAGGCCGTCTGCGCCACCGCCCGCGCGGTGATGGAGAAAGCAGCGCTGCCGGCAGTGGAAATATCCGTGCCGCTGGTGGTCGACGCCCGCGCCGCCCACAACTGGGACGAGGCGCATTGAATTGCACCAAAGCATCGAGTCTCGTTGACCGTGCCATATAAGAGGGCCGTCTGGTGGTCTGGCTGCTACCTGAGCTTGTGACTGTGCGTGAGTTTCAAAGCGCGGACGGGTTAAACGTAGCCGTCATATTTCGCCGCCCGGACGGTCATTTCGGATTCGCTGGTGAACACAGAGAGGAGGTCGACGGCGACTTGGTTTGGACGCCGGTCGGTGGCTCTGGAATCTACGAAACATTCGAAGCAGCCCAGCGTGCCGCGCTGGCCGAAATGCCGTGGCTCGTTGGTCAGATTTCGAACTGAGCGGCTGCTACACGTGCAAACACAAGACTTCCGTCATGGCCGGGCTTGACCCGGCCATCCATCGCGCGAGCGTCCGCGAGCGATAGAGTCACTTCGGCGCGTGGACACGCGCCGGATGGATGGCCGCCTCGGTGGGCGGCCATGACGGACTAAGAGGTGCCGTCCTTCAGACAGACTCATCGCTTCGACTGAATCGGAAAAAAAAGAGTTCTCGATTTTCAGCCCGTTTTTCCGTGTTCCGCGCGTTCGCCTACGGGCATCGCACATGCGTGGCGTTCCGGGCCGAAGGGCCGAGGGCACACGCTTTTTCCGCGATGGAGGGGGTCAGGCTCCCCGATCCGTTCGCTCTCCGCCGGCGCTAGCTTCCGGATCGGTGCAAACAAGAGTCGAGGCGCGGGAATACACGCGCGCGGATTTACCCCGCGCGGGGAAACAGTTTGAACATGGCAGGACCTCAAGGGTTGGAAAAATTCTCGGATGGGCCTTCCCGCGCCGGGCTGGCGGACCCGCGAAGGCATCAAAAAAGCCCGGTTCGCTGGAGTTTTCCGCGCCGGGCTCGCTTCGGACACACTTCCGAAGATGAGGGGATTGTACAGAACCAGCGTCACGCTGCAAGGACAAAGAGTGAACAGATATTGCTATTTTCGGGCTCGTCGCGCAACAAATTGCGCAGCGCTCTGCTCGTCAAAGCCTTACCAGTCTCTGCCCGCCTAAGAAGCGCGGGCGTAAGAAGGCTGCCGCATAAATAGCAGCGATAGTGGCAGAGACGAGGAAAGCGATTGGCAGGCCGCAAAATCATTCTGAGCAATTTCATCAGAGAGGTTTGGAACGCAGGCGATGCGGAAGCCTGCGCCAAATACCTCGCGCCCACCTACACCATCCATCATGACCCGGGCGACCCTTGGCACGGGCAGACACTCGATCTGGATGGGTTCAAAGCGCGGCTTAGGCAGTCACGCGCCCCGTTCCCCGATCAATGCTTTGCCATTCAGGAATTGTTTGAAGATGGAAACGCGGTGGTCATGACGTGACTCTGGACAGGAACGCACAAGGGCGACATTCCCGGATTCCCCGCGTCCGGGAAGACCACACGAATGTCTGGAGCGACGGTATATTACTTTGAAGGCGAGCGGCTGTCCGGCCATTGGCAGATAGTGGATCGCCTGGGCGTGTTTCAGCAACTTGCTGCGCAAAATTCAAACTGAGACACTACCAAGCGCGGGGGCCGTATAAGAAGGTAGCGGCGTGACAGCGTTATTGCTCGGGTGCGTGATAGCGGGAGTGGCGGCTATGAGCCTCGTGCTTGCAATGTACCGCGGGTATGCAATCGGCAAGGCAGGCAAAATTTATCGCGACCTTAACCCAACCTTGTATCGCAAGGCTCAGAACGTCTCTTGGTATATTCTTGGGGTGGGGATCGTGATCGTCGCAGAAGGGCTGATTTCGCTGTTCAAAAATTCAAACTGAGTCACTACCGACGAGTCCGCATTGAGCTACTCTCCGTCATGGCCGGGCTCGAGCCGGCCATCCATCGCGCGAGCGTCGGCGAGCGATGAGTCTTCTCGACGTGTGGACACACGTCGGATGGATGGGCGGCTCAAGGCCGCCATGACGAGATAGGTTCAAGTGTCTTCGTACACGAACTCGATCAGATAGACTTTCTCGCCCGGCCCGTGTTTGGCGGTTTTGAGCAGATCGACGACGCCGGAAAAGCCGGAGCGGCGCGCCAGCTCCGGTGTGATGTCGGCGAGCGCGATCTGCCGCATACGCGTGATCCGGATGAAGCCGTGCTCCATCACATAGCGCCCGCCAACCCTGACCTGCGGCCGCTGCCAGATGCGGATGGTGCAGCCGATTTCGCCGCGTGCGATCGGCTCGCGCAGCCGCTTCAGGAAGCTGATGCCCATGAGAGATCGCGGATGGTGGGATGATCTCCGCAAAGCGCGCAGCCCGGATCGCGGCGGACGTGGACGGTGCGGAAGCGCGTGGACAGCGCATCGTAGATCAGAAGCTGCCCGGCCAAGCTTTGGCCGATGCCGATGATTTCCTTCATCACCTCCAGCGCCTGCAACGTGCCCATCACGCCGGCGGCGGCGCCGAGGATGCCCGTTTCGGAACAGGACGGCGCGCTGCCCGGCGGCGGCGGTTCGGGAAACAGGCAGCGGTAGCAGGGATAGTCGCCGGCATGCGGCTTGTAGGTGGCGAGCTGCCCGTCGAATTCCGTCACCGCGGCGGAGACCAGTGTCTTCCTGGCGAAGAAGCACGCGTCGTTGACCAGAAAGCGCGTGGCGAAATTGTCGGAGCCGTCCGCGATCACATCGTAGCGCGTGATGAGTTCGAGAGCATTGTCTGCCGTCAGCCGCGCGGCATGCGGTTCAATGCGCACGCCGGGATTGAGCGCCAGCGCGGCGTCGCGCCCCGACTGCGTTTTCAGGCGCCCGACGTCTGCCGTGCGGTGCGCGATCTGCCGCTGCAAATTGGAGAGCGACACCGTGTCGAAATCGACGATGCCGGTGGTGCCAACGCCGGCCGCGGCCAGATACAGGATCACTGGGCTGCCGAGCCCGCCGGCGCCGACAACCAGCACCCGCGCGGCGCGCAGCCGCGCCTGGCCCGGCCCGCCCACCTCCCGCAGCACGATGTGCCGGGCATATCGTTCCAGGTCTTCGTCCGAGAGCCGCATGCAAATGTCTTTAGAGCAGCCCGCGCCAGCAGAGAATTGCGTTCCGGTCGAGGCCGCGCAAAACAGCGGATTTCCTTGCGTTTTCACACCAAATCTGGTGGGAACTTTCCCGTGGGCGCTCCCGCGCCTAAGCTGACCTTAAACAAGAACCGCCAGGCCGCCAGAGGCGGCGGTGGGGTATTTTGCAGGAGCGATCATGTCGCAGGCATCCGCCTTCGGGCTGGAGCAACAGGGCTTTCGGAATCTGAAAGCCGTGCAGTGGAACCTCTCGGCGCCCGCGCTCTACGAAGAGGCGGTGCGCCGCGGCGAAGGCCATGTGGCGAAGAACGGCCCGCTGGTCGTGCTCACGGGTGTGCACACCGGGCGCTCGGCCAACGACAAATTCGTGGTGCGCGACGCGGCCAGCGAAAACAACGTCTGGTGGGACAACAACAAGCCGATGACGCCGGCGCAGTTCGATGCGCTGTACGCCGACATGAGGGCGTTTGCGGAAGGCCGCGAGCTGTTCGCGAAAGATCTGTTCGGCGGCGCCGATCTCGAGCATCGCCTGCCGGTGCGCATCGTTACGGAATATGCCTGGCACTCGCTGTTCGTGCACCAGCTTCTCATCCGCCCGACCGCGGCGGAGCTGAAAGGATTCAAGCCAGAATTCACCATCATCGATCTGCCGAACTTCGAAGCCGATCCGGCGAAGCACGGCTGCATCAGCAAGACGGTCATCGCGGTCAATTTCTCGAAGAAGATGATTCTGATCGGCGGCACGTCCTATGCCGGCGAGATGAAGAAGTCGGTTTTCACGGTGATGAACTATCTGCTGCCGCCCAAGGGCATCATGTCGATGCACTGCTCGGCGAATGTGGGCAGCGACGGACGGTCTGCGATTTTCTTCGGACTTTCCGGCACCGGCAAGACGACCTTGTCTGCCGACGCCTCCCGCACCTTGATCGGCGATGACGAGCATGGCTGGAGCGAGCATGGCGTGTTCAACATCGAGGGCGGTTGCTACGCGAAGGTCATCAAGCTGTCGCGCGAAGCCGAGCCAGAAATTTTCTCCACCACCGAGCGCTTCGGCACGGTGCTGGAGAACGTGGTGATGGACGCGAGCACCCGCGAGCTCGATCTCGACGACGCCAAATACGCCGAGAACACCCGCGCTGCCTACCCGATCGACTACATCCCGAATGCGAGCGACACCGGTCGCGCGGGCCACCCGAAGAACATCATCATGCTGACGGCGGATGCCTTCGGTGTGCTGCCGCCGATCGCCAAGCTCACGCCGAGCCAGGCGATGTATCACTTCCTCTCCGGATTCACCGCAAAAGTGGCGGGCACGGAGAAGGGCTTGGGCAAGGAACCGCAGCCGACCTTCTCCACCTGCTTCGGCGCGCCGTTCATGCCGCGTCATCCCACCGAGTACGGCAACCTGCTGCGCGACCTCATTGCGCAGCACGGTTCGGATTGCTGGCTGGTGAACACCGGCTGGACAGGCGGCGCCTTCGGCACCGGCTCGCGCATGCCGATCAAGGCGACGCGTGCGCTGCTCAATGCGGCGCTGGATGGTTCATTGACCAATGCCGAGATGCGCGTCGATCCGCACTTCCGCTTCCGCGTGCCCGTGTCGGTGCCGGGCGTGGATTCCAAAATCCTCAACCCGCGCGACACCTGGGCAGACAAGGCGGCTTACGACGCGCAGGCGCGCAAGCTTGTGAGCATGTTCCGCGACAACTTCCGCAAGTTCGAGGCCCATGTCGGCAAGGATGTGCTGGAAGCCGCGCCCCAACTCGCCGAAGCCGCGGAATAGCAACGTCTTGAACCTTTCCTGCTTGAATCGTCATGGCCGCGCACCGAGGCGGCCATCCATCCGGCGCGCGTCTGCGCGCCGGGAAGACTCCATCGGTCGCTGACGCTCGCGCGATGGATGGCCGGGTCGAGCCCGGCCATGACGGTTTTCAGAGCGGAAATCAGGGTCTAATTGAGCGGTACACCCAGACGCGGGCGGGCGGCAGGTTCTTCCATACCAACGCGGCGCGCTTGACGGTGTAGCGGTTCGTCGGCGGGATCGACGGCTTGGTGCCGTAGGAGAACTGGATGTAGGGCGCGCCGGGCGCGAGGCGCGCGAGCGCTGCTTCGATGAGCGTGCGCCGCGTCTCCACCAGAAAATTCAGCAGCGGCAATCCCGACACGATCGCTGCGTATGGTTCGGTCACCGTGCCGTCGAGCAGCTCGGCGAAGCGGAAGGCATCGCCCTGCATGACTCGTGCGCGCGGAAAACGTTCGCCCACCATCTTCGCGAAATCTGGATCGTATTCGATGGCGACGAGCCGGTCTTCCGCCACGCCGCGCTCGACCAGCGCTTCCGTGACCACGCCGGTGCCCGGCCCCAGTTCCAGAACCGGACCGGGGCGCGAAGGGTCTACCTGCGCCGCGATCGCGCGCGCCAACGCCGGGCTCGACGGCGTGATCGCGCCCACATTCTTGGGCCGCAGGATCAGCCCGCGCAGAAAATTCAAATGCTCGGCGGCGGTGGTCGCGACCATCGGAATATCGAATCTCCCGTTGCATGGCGGCTGCGCGGCCCGCGCGGTTGACGATGGCGGGTGCGGGTTCAATCCTGCCCTAACGCATGAAGCCACGGCAAGGAAGCATCCATGAGCACGCAAAGCGAGAGGCTGGCCCAATTCCGGGCGCTGCACGCGCCGGGGCGCATTCTGGTGCTGCCGAATGCCTGGGATGCGGCCAGCGCCCGCATGGCGCAGGAGCTTGGCGCGGAGGCCATCGCCACGTCCAGCGCCGCGGTCGCCTGGTGTCACGGCTACGCCGACCAGGAACACATGCCGACCGACACGGCGCTTGCCGCCGCGCGCGAGATCATCCGCGTGGTGACGGTGCCGGTCAGCGTCGACAGTGAAGCCGGATACTCCGAAGACCCGGCGAAGGTGGCGCAGCATGTGCTGGCGCTGATCGAAGCGGGCGCCGCGGGCATCAACATTGAGGACGGCACATCGCCGCCAGAACTGCTCTGCACGAAAATTCGCGCCATCAAGCAGGCCGCGCAATCCAGGGACGCCGACATTTTCATTAACGCGCGCTGCGATGTGTATCTGCAGAACTTGGTGCCGGACGCGCGCAAGCTGGAGGAATCGCTCCGGCGCGGCAAACTTTACGCCGACGCCGGGGCAGACGGTCTGTTCATGCCGGGCATGAATGATCTGTCGCAAATCCGCGCGGTGGTGAACACGATCGATCTGCCGGTAAACATCCTCATCATGAAAACGGTACCACCGATTGCCGAGCTGAAAGCCGCCGGTGTGCGGCGCGTCAGCGCCGGCGCGCTCACCGGCCGTGCAGCCTTTGGCGCTGCGCATCATGCGATGAAGACGCTGTTGTCCGAGGGCAAATACGACGCGATCTTCGCCACCAGCGGCGACTGTCCGAATTTCAACGCGCTTTTTGGTGATTAAGAACGCTTATGCGTCAGCGCCGCCGGTCCAGAATTCCTTGAGCTTTGCCAGGAAGCCTTCGGACTCGGGCTGACAACCGGGCCCACAACCGGTCTCAAAAGTGCGCAGCAATTCCTTCTGCTTCTTCGACAGCTTCACCGGCGTTTCGGCCACAACCTCCACGTACAGATCGCCACTCAGGCCGCCGCCGCGCAGCACCGGCATTCCCTTGCCGCGAACACGAATTTGCCGGCCGGACTGAGTCCCTTCCGGAATTGTGACCTTCGCCCTTGCGCCATCAACGGTCGGAACCTCAATCGTGCCACCCAAAGCAGCAGTCACGAACGAAATCGGAGCGCGGCAGTAGAGATCGTGCCCGTCGCGCTGAAACAGCGGATGCGGCTTGACGGAAATGAACAGATACAGATCGCCGGACGGACCGCCGTTGAACCCCGCCTGCCCTTCACCGGCCAAGCGGATGCGTGTCCCTTCTTCGACGCCCGCCGGAATTTCCACAGCCAGCGTCCGTTCCTTCTGCACCAGACCCGCGCCCTGACAGTGCTTGCAGGGATGGCGAATGACCCGTCCCTGCCCCCGGCACGAGGGACATGTCCGCTCGACGGTGAAGAAGCCCTGCTGCGCCCGCACCTTCCCGATACCTGAGCAGGTGGGGCATTGTTCCGGTGTGGTGCCCGGTGCCGCACCGTTTCCATGGCACTCTTCGCAGGCGACGGCCGAGGGAACGCGGATTTCCGCATGCCGTCCCCGGAAGGATTCTTCCAGCGTGATTTCCAGATTGTAGCGGAGGTCTTGCCCGCGGTTCTGCCGCCGCGCGCGGCGTCCGCCGGTGAATTCGCCGAACAGATCGTCGAATATGTCCGTAAAGGATGATGCGAAGTCGAAGCCGTTTGCGCCGCGGCCGCCACCGTTTTCGAACGCGGCGTGACCGAAGCGGTCGTAGGCGGCGCGTTTCTGATCGTCCTTCAGGACATCATAGGCTTCGTTGAGTTCCTTGAAGCGAATTTCGGCGGTGGTATCGCCATGATTGCGGTCCGGGTGATGCTCTTTCGCGAGCTTGCGATACGCACCCTTGATAATTTCCGGCGGCGCGCCACGCTCGACGCCCAGCACTTCATAATAGCAACGCTTGCTCATGCCACCGACTTGTTCGCCATAAACAACGGCCCGCTTCCGCCTGTCGCGGAGAAAGCGAGCCGTCGGTTTTCACGCCTGTAAAGCATCGGCCTTATATGCCCCCCGGCACAACCTTTGCCCTCGCGGATTACGCCGCGCCCTTCTTCTTGTCCTCGTCGACCTCGGTGAATTCGGCGTCAACGACATTCTCGTTGTTCGGCGTCGCACCTTCGCCGCCGGGCTGACCTTCGGCGCCTTGCGCAGCTTGCGCCTTGTACATGGCTTCGCCGAGCTTCATGGACGCCTGCGCCAGCGCTTGCGTCTTCTGCTGGATGGCTTCGACGTCCTCGCCTTTCACCGCTTCCTTCACGGATGCGATCGCGTTTTCAATGGCGGTGCGTTCCTCCTGGCCGACCTTGTCGCCGTGCTCGGAGACCGCCTTCTCGGTCGAGTGAACCAGCGCGTCAGCTTGGTTCTTTGCGTCCACCAGAGCGCGCCGCTTCTTGTCCTCGGTGGCATGGGCTTCGGCGTCTTTCACCATCTTGTCGATGTCAGCCTCGGACAATCCGCCGGAGGCCTGGATGCGGATCTGCTGCTCCTTGTTGGTGGCCTTGTCCTTCGCCGTGACATTCACGATGCCATTCGCGTCGATGTCGAAGGTGACTTCCACTTGCGGCACGCCACGCGGCGCCGGCGGAATGCCGACCAGATCGAACTGGCCGAGCAGCTTGTTGTCGGCGGCCATTTCGCGTTCGCCCTGGAAGACGCGGATGGTCACCGCGGTCTGGTTGTCTTCCGCGGTCGAGAACACCTGAGATTTCTTGGTCGGAATCGTGGTGTTGCGCTCGATCAGCCGGGTGAACACGCCACCCAAGGTTTCGATGCCAAGGCTCAGCGGTGTGACGTCGAGCAGCAGCACGTCCTTCACTTCGCCCTTCAGCACGCCGCCCTGAATGGCGGCGCCAATGGCGACCACCTCGTCCGGGTTGACACCCTTGTGCGGCTCCTTGCCGAACAGCTGCTTCACCACCTCCTGAACCTTCGGCATGCGGGTCATGCCGCCGACCAGGATCACTTCGTCGATCTGGTTTGCGGAGACGCCGGCATCCTTCAGCGCCGCCTTCACCGGCGCGACGGTCTTCTGGATGAGATCGTCGACCAGCGCTTCGAGCTTGGCGCGGGTGATCTTCATGGTGAGATGCTTGGGTCCGGACGCATCCGCCGTAATGAACGGCAGGTTCACTTCCGTCTGCATCGCGCTGGAGAGCTCGATCTTCGCCTTCTCGGCCGCTTCCTTCAGCCGCTGCAGCGCGAGACGATCGCCACGCAGATCGATGCCGGATTCCTTCTTGAATTCGTCGGCAAGGTAATTCACCAGCCGAATGTCGAAGTCTTCGCCGCCGAGGAACGTGTCGCCGTTGGTGGACTTCACCTCGAAGACACCGTCGCCGATCTCGAGCACCGAGATGTCGAACGTACCGCCACCGAGGTCGTAGACCGCAATGGTCTGGCCACCGCCCTTCTTATCCATGCCGTACGCGAGCGCGGCCGCCGTCGGCTCGTTGATAATGCGCAGGACTTCCAGACCGGCGATCTTGCCGGCGTCCTTGGTTGCCTGGCGCTGTGCGTCGTTGAAGTAGGCAGGCACGGTGATCACGGCCTGCGTGACCTTCTCGCCGAGATAGCTCTCGGCCGTTTCCTTCATCTTCTGCAGGATGAAACCGGAGACTTCCGACGGCGCAAACTGCTTGCTCTCGCGGCCCTGCACCCACGCGTCGCCGTTCCCGGCCTTGACGATCTTGTACGGGACCATGCCCATGTCCTTCTGGGTCATGGGATCGTCGAACCGGCGGCCGATCAGCCGCTTGATGGCGAAGAAGGTGTATTCCGGATTGGTGACGGCCTGCCGCTTGGCGGCCTGTCCCACGAGACGCTCGCCGTCGCCCGTGAACGCCACAACCGAAGGCGTGGTGCGAGCGCCTTCCGCATTTTCGATGACCTTGGGGGCCGAGCCCTCCATGACAGCGACGCACGAGTTGGTCGTGCCGAGGTCGATGCCGATCACTTTAGCCATTCTAATCTTCTCCTCTGGCGGACGGTTTCCTGGCCCTCAGACAAGGCGCCCTCCGGTCCATCCCCTTTGAAATCATTGGCAAAACCGACTGCGGGCAAACAGCCCTGCCGGTTCAATGGGTATATAGGAAAGGGGGCCTGCCGGGACAAGGCACTCAGCGGCAATCAGCAGCCGATCAGGCTCGCTTAGAGCGCGCTCTTGAGCCGCTTGCGAACGGCCTCAGCGACCGCGGGCGGAGCAAGCCGATCAAGTTGCGCCAGAATCTCATTCGCGGCGTCGCCCTCGGTTGCCTGCATGGCCGGTGGAAGCGTCTCATCGCCCTCCAGAATGGCGATCAGCGATTTACGGGCGCGCGCGACGCGGCTTTTGACTGTGCCCACGGCGCAGTTGCAGATGTGGGCTGCATCCTCATACGAAAACCCACCGGCTCCCACCAGGATCAGCGCTTCGCGCTGTTCGTCCGAAAGGCACGAGAGGGCACGAGCGGTATCGGAGAGCTCTGCGGCCCAGGATTGCTCGCCCGCGGATCCCGGAATGCGCTCGGCAGCCTCCTGATCCCAAGGTGCCTGTCGCCAGGCGCGGCGGCGGTCGGAGTAGAACTGGTTGCGAAGAATGGTGAACAGCCACGCCTTCAGGTTGGTGCCCGGGGCGAACATGTCGCGGGCCTGCCATGCCTTGACCAGGGTTTCCTGCGCCAGATCGTCCGCCGTTTCCTGATTGCCGCACAGGGACCGCGCAAAGGCGCGCAGAAACGGAATGAGTTCGAGAAGGTCCTTCTTGAACTGGGCGTCGTCGGCCGCCTTCTTCTTGGCGGAAGAAGCCGAACTTGGCCGGAATTCAGTGGACTCTGCACGAACGCTCACGAGTCCTCCCCTTCGGTTTCCCTCTCCTGCGCATCCATTTTCTGCAGAAGGTCCAAGAAGTCTTGAGGCACGGCCTCTTGCGCCACGCCGTCATAGACGCGCCGCAGTTCTCTGCCGATTGCTCGCTGCCGGGCCTTGATCGCCCGGGCGCGCTCCCTATCGGGTTTCTGGTCTTTTTTCACGAGACCCCAGCCCTGTCGTTGCACTGAAGTTGCCACGAACCGTTCTCATGGTTGAGTCGAACGAAACCTGCGGCCGCTCTTCCCTGGAGGGCCGCGCCCACACCCCCAACGTCTACTCGTGCTTTCGGTTCCATCAAATGGAACTTTTTCAGGTAGGCGGCGTTCCGGCTTGGGTTTATTCGACATTTCGAAGGAGGCTGCTCGATGAGCATGACGCAAGCGCTTGCGCCACATTTGCCCTATTTGCGCCGTTATGCGCGTGCCCTGACCGGTTCCCAGAAGAGCGGCGATGCCTATGTAAGGGCGTCTCTGCAAGCACTTTTGGCGGGCGAGCAGAATCTGGCCGACGGGCTCGCGCCGCGGGTCGCGCTATACAAACTGTTCCACTCGATCTGGTCGAGTCCCGCGACCCGGTTCGATAGCGGAAACGTCGACCCGGATTCCCTGCAAAGCCCGGAAGGCCGGCTTCAGGCCCTGTCCGCTGAACGGCGCGCGGCATTGCTGCTGACGGCAGTGGAATCCTTCAGCCTCGAAGAGGCCGCCGAAATTCTGGACGAAACGCCGGAGGAGGTGGAGCGCGGGATCGTCGACGCCCAGAAATCGATCGAAAGCGAGCTCGTCTCCAAGATCCTGATCATCGAAGATGAACCCATCATCGCGCTCGATCTGGAGAACTTGGTCACAGAACTTGGGCATGAGGTCGTGGGAACGGCCGCCAGCAAAGATCAGGCAGTCAAGGAGGCGCTCGCGAAGAAACCCGGGCTCATTCTTGCAGATATCAATCTCGGCGAGGGCGGCTCCGGTATCGATGCCGTAAACGAGATTCTCAACAGCTTCGACGTGCCGGTGATTTTCGTTACCGCCTACCCCGAAAAATTGCTCACTGGAGAGCGGCCGGAACCGACCTATCTCATTGCCAAGCCTTTCTTGCCCGAAACCATTCAGGCAACGGTTGGCCAGGCACTGTTTTTCCACCCCATCAAGCGGAAGGCCGCATAGGCCACGCGCGGAACGGGACTGCGCGCCTGTCGTTTCATAAGCGCAGCAATGGAGTGGATCGCATGCTCGGATGGGCATTGACGTTTCTGGTGCTGGCCCTGGTCGCCGGCCTTCTCGGCTTCTTCGCCCTTGCCGGTCTGGCAGCGATGATTGCTAAGGTTCTTCTTCTCGTCTTCCTGGTTCTTCTGGTTGTCAGTTTCCTCGGCGGCGGATTTCGCCGAAGCCCGCCGGTCTGATGGACTGTTAGTAACCCAAGCGGCGTCCTTCTTCGGACGCTGCTTGGGTTATCCTGCGCCTCCTGCACCCTTCTGGAAATGCTAATGCGGGGCGACATCCGCATCGGCATTTCCGGCTGGCGCTATAAAGGATGGCGCGGCGTGTTCTATCCGCAGGGTCTGCGTCAGAAGGACGAACTGGCGTTCGCCGCCCGCCGCTTCCGAACCATCGAGATTAACGGCACCTTCTATTCGCTCCAGCGCCCGGAATACTTCACCGCCTGGCGCGACCAGACGCCGGACGATTTCGTCTTCGCGGTGAAGGGCCCCCGCTTCATCACCCACATGCTGAAGCTGACCCGCAGCGAAACGCCGCTGGCGAATTTTTTCGGCAATGGCGTGCTCGCGCTGGGCGCGAAACTGGGCCCGATCCTCTGGCAATTCCCCCCGAACTTCCGCTTCAACCCGGAGAAGCTGTCGGACTTTTTCGCCAACCTGCCGCGCGACACGAAAGCTGCCGCGAAGCTCGCGCGGAAGCATGACCACCGCATCAAGGGGCGCGCCTGGCTGCGCACAGATGCAAACCGCGCGCTACGCTACGCGATGGAAATTCGCCACGAAAGCTTCCGCTGCCGTGAATTCATTGAGCTGCTGCGCGCGCATGATGTGGCGCTGGTG
>JBJMVL010000089.1:0-5844 GCA_045810735.1 Alphaproteobacteria bacterium | reverse complement strand
TGCGTCCGCGTGCCTGTGTTCATCGGGCATGCGGAATCGGTCAATGTGGAGTTCGAGAAACCGATCACCGCAGAGAAAGCGCGCAACATCCTGCGCGAGGCGCCGGGCGTGCTGGTCGTCGACAAGCGTGAGGACGGCGGCTACGTCACCCCGGTGGAAGCCGCCGGCGAGGATGCCACTTATGTGTCGCGTATCCGCAAGGACCCGACAGTGGAGCACGGCCTTTGCCTGTGGGTGGTGTCCGACAACCTGCGCAAGGGCGCGGCGCTGAATGCGGTGCAGATTGCCGAAAGCCTGATCAACCGCAAGATACTGAAACACGCGGCCTAGTTTCCGGCGCACGAAGCAGCAGACCAAACCAAGGCGCGCACCATGTCAGCTCGCATTGTCGAAGCATACCGCGCGCTGGTTGCGCACGGCGAGCTTGTGCCCGATCCGGCGCAGGCGAGCGCGGTGGAGTGGCTGCAATCGCTGGCGTCGCAACTGGGTGACTATCGCCGCTCCGGCTTGTTCTTTCGCGCGCCGGCGCCGCCCAAGGGCATCTATCTGTGCGGCGATGTGGGCCGCGGCAAATCCATGCTGATGGATCTGTTTTTCGATGCAACGCCTGCAAGGCTCAAGCGGCGCGTCCACTTCAACGCCCTCATGGTGGAGACGCATGCGCGCATCCACGAAGAACGGAAACGCGGGGGAGGCGATCCGATTGCCGCGGTGGCGCAGACTCTCGTAGGTGAAGCGACGCTCCTCTGCTTCGATGAATTCCAGGTGACCGATGTCGCCGACGCCATGATCCTTGGCCGCCTGTTCGAGCAGATGTTCGAGGCGGGCGTGGTTGTCGTTGCGACGTCGAACACGCCGCCGCAGCGCCTGTACGAAGGCGGCCTGAACCGGCAGCTATTCTTGCCCTTCATTGCCATGCTCCGGGATCGGCTGACTGTGGTGGAGCTCAATGGCCCGACAGATTACCGGCTGCAGCGGTTGTCGCAGCTCGACACCTATATCACGCCGCTGGGGCCAGCTGCCGATACCAAAATGGACGCCGCGTGGCTGCGCCTCACCGACAAAGCGCGGGGCGAGCCGCAGACGCTGACCGTCCTCGGCCGCAAATTGCGGGTACCGCAAGCCGCGAAAGGCGTGGCCCGCTGGTCTTTCGACGATCTCTGTCGCCAGCCGCTGGCAGCCGCCGACTATCTGGAAATCGCGCAGCATTTTCACACTGTGCTGATCGACCATATGCCAAAAATGGAGCCGGCCGAGCGCAACGAAGCGCGGCGCTTCACCATGCTGATCGACACGCTGTACGACGAGAATGTGAAACTCATCTGCTCGGCCGCAACGCCGCCGGATGCCTTGTATGTGGCGGGCGACGGCATGGAAGCCTTCCGCCGCACCGCCTCCCGCCTCTCAGAAATGCAATCCGCCCACTATCTTCAGCGCGGGCACGCGGTTCACCCGGTCACGGTTGAAAGGGCCGCGGCCGAGGCATAAGTCCGCGAGGGCGAGCGAGCGGCGCACCCATGGAAAGCCTGATCAGCACCACAGCAGTCATTATTGGAGCGATACTTCTCTATCGCTACCGAGCCCCGCTGATTGCCGCCTTGCACCGGTTCGATGCGCGAAACCGGCGGCGAATCGAGGAAGAGATCAGCGATCGCCGGGATCCCGTCGCGCATTACAAGCACACCTTCCGCGTCGCCGAAGAGCAGGTCGAGGACGTGAACGAAATCGAGGTGCGTGACACGCGCACCGGCGAATTGATAAAGCGATATGTGTTCGAGGGCGAGCACTTCGAGTCGCGCGATGAGGCGGAAGCCGCCCGCCAGCGCAGCATTGTCGCGAAGGCGAGGACATTCTATCAGGAACTCCCCGCCGCGCTCTCGCACCGGCGAAAAGAAACGCTTCATTAGGCGGGTTCGCCGCGCATCAATCGCGGCAGCTTTCCGACATCACCGCCGGCGTTGCGCATGAAGAAGCGGCGCAAAGGCCCCACGGCATCGACGATGCCGAGCCCAAGATCGCGAATGACGCGGAGCGGCGCGATATCATTGGAGAACAGGCGATTGAGCCCGTCAGTGGCGCCGGCGAGCGCGAAGGAATCGAATCGCCGCCAGCGCTCATACTGCCGCAACCCCTCAGCGTTTCCGGCGTCGAGGCCCAACCGCACCATGTCCAGCACGCATTCCCCGAGCGCGGCTGCGTCCTTCAATCCCAGATTCAACCCCTGCCCGGCAATGGGATGAATGCCGTGCGCGGAATCGCCGGCCAGAGCAAAGCGTGGCGCGATCCAGCCGCGCGTCAGATGAAAGCGCAGCGGGTACGACCAGCGCGGTCCCACCACCTCGATCGCGCCGAGATGATTGCCAAAGCGCCGCGCCACCTCTACCGCGAATTGCTCTGGCGGCAGCTTCAGCAGCGCCGGCGCCAGCGCTTCGCGCTCCGTCCACACCAGCGACGAGCGCTTGCCGATCATCGGCAGAATGGCGAACGGGCCGGACGGAAGGAAATGCTCGTACGCCACGCCGTTGTGCTCCCGCTCATGCTGCACCGTCACCACAATCCCCACCTGGGGATACGACCATGCAATGGTGCGCAGGTTCATCTGCTCACGAAGTGGCGAGTCGCGCCCATCAGCCGCCACCACCAGCTTTGCGCGAAGCTCGGCGCCGTTGGACAGCTGCGCGTCCATGTACTCGCCACGCTTGGTAACGGCGGTCACAGCGGCCGGCGAAATCAGCGCGATGTTTTCGGCTTCGCGGAGCGCGGCAAACAGTGCACGCCGGATATGACGGTTCTCGGCGATGGCGCCCATCGGCGCTCCGATTTCGCGATGATCGAAATGCATCGAGAATGGGCTGGGTATGGAATCGAGTGCCGCATCGGTGACGAGGATATCGAGGATCGGTTGCGCATGGGCTTGCAGATGAGGCCAAACGCCAAGCGCCTTGAACATGCGTACCGCGGCATAGGACAGCGCGCTGACGCGTCCATCGAATGTTTCATTCAGCACCGTTGATTCCGGTATTGGGTCGGCAACGGCAACAGACACACCACCCTGCGCGAGCGCCAGCGCGAGGCTCAGGCCTACCATGCCGCCGCCGGCGATCAGGACCTCTGCGGGGCTCGCGTTAGCGGAATAACTCATGACATTTTACCATTGCGCGAATTTCGTTCCATGAAAACGCCGCATTTTGAACGGGCCGTGCCGGGAACCCGGTCTGCCCTCCGCGACTCTCTTAACGAGACATCACGTGAACGGCGATGCACCGTTATTATTTCAACTTCCGGAAAGGCGACGAGATTGCAGTGGACCGTCGCGGCATGTGGCTGCCCAATGTTGGCTCCGCCGAGCGCGAGGCCATCCAGCTATGGGGCGCCCTGCTAGCGGTGGCGCTAATAACTGGCGATCCGCCAGAAGACTGCGAATACGAGATCGCCACCGACAGCGGTCATACCGTGGCCAAGATTCCGCTGGGCGCTCCCGGCAGCATCCATTGAACCCAAGTTCGAGACGGTTAACCTGCGCTGATCGCTTGTGCGGAGTTGGCGCGTTCGACTGATCAGCCGCGTCCTGCTATCTGCGCCTTCTTCGTCGCGGTGAGCAGATCGGCCAGCTGCCGGGCAACGGCCCGCGACGATGCGCATCCGGAATAGCCGCGCTCGGGATTAAACGTGACGATCAGCGTCTTCTGCTCAAGCCGCAGCCCCGGTCCTTTGCCGGTTGCCAGACTGATGCGATTGATATGTTTGGCAATCGCCTTCCGGCTGTCGCGATCCTGCACGAACCGCTCAAGGCCGGCCGCTGCGTTTGCCATAGCTTCGGATGCCGTGGAACGCAGGTCGGGGCTTGTTTCCAGTACGCTCCAATCGACGACAAATGCGATCCGAAGATGCCGCAGCTGCTTCAGCCGGTCGGCTTCTTGCGCCGCGATAAACTGTACATCCTTGACCGATACAGCCGACGGACCGATTGCCGGTGCATCGCCGGTCCGAACTGCAGGCAATCCATTGGGCTGCGCATCCGTGTAAAGCGTCAGCGCGCCCCAGCCGGAGACGCGGATCGCGATCTCACCGGAATCATATTTCAGCATGCGGCCGCCGAGCGAGGTGTGATCGGATGACAGCACGAATGTTTCCGGATCGCTGCCGAACCGCAGCAGATAGATCTTCCCGGTGTGCTGGATCTGGAAGGTGATTTGGTCGCCGGCAAGATAGACCCCGTCCTGCACAGTACCAAGCCGGCCGTTCAGCAGCCGCTCAAAAAATCCGGCATGCGCAGTAGATGGTGTGAGCCATGCAAGTGCGAACGCAAAAAAAAGCTGCGCCGCAGTTGCGCCGATGACCCGCGATATGACCAAACTTATTCTCTCGCCTGCGTTCTCGTCGAAGCATGCCCCTGCCCCTGGGCCATTTCGTTGTGCCACGGAAATCAGGCATTTTTGGGTTCGCGGTGCCATGGCTTTGCCGTCATCGGGGGCTGACAGCGCGAGCGAAATTTCCTAAACCACCGCCTCCCCCTCATTCCGAGCGAAAGGGCCATCGTGACGCGCTGTTTGAACAGCTTCAAATCCCGCCGCATACTGAAAATCGGCACCAAGACATATACTTACTTCAGTCTCGCTGCTGCCGAGAAAAACGGGCTGGAGGGCATTTCCAAGCTTCCCTATTCCCTGAAAGTGCTGCTCGAAAACCTGCTGCGCCACGAAGACGGCCAGATCGTCAAGGCGAGCGATATCTGCGCATTTTCGGAGTGGCTGAAGAACCGAAAATCCGACCGTGAAATCGCGTTTCGCCCCGCGCGCGTCCTGATGCAGGATCTGACCGGCGTTCCGGCAGTCGTCGACCTCGCAGCCATGCGTGGCGCGATCCGGGATTTGGGTGGCGATCCGGAAAAGATCAATCCGCTGGCCGAGGTTGACCTCGTGATCGACCACTCGGTGATGGTCGACAATTTTGGCCGCAGCGACGCGTTTAAGCAAAACGTTATCCGAGAATACCAGCGCAACAGGGAGCGCTACGCGTTTTTGCGCTGGGGCCAACAAGCGTTCTCGAGTTTCCGCGTCGTGCCGCCGGGGACCGGCATCTGCCATCAGGTGAACCTCGAATATTTGGCGCAGACCGTCTGGACGCGAAAAATGAAAGAGGGCGGTAGAGCGATCGAATACGCATTTCCGGACACCCTTGTCGGCACCGATAGCCATACGACGATGGTGAACGGGCTTTCGGTTTTGGGCTGGGGCGTTGGCGGCATCGAAGCGGAGGCAGCCATGCTGGGGCAGCCGATATCCATGATCATTCCGGAAGTGATCGGCTTCCGGATGACGGGACGTCTCCGCGAAGGCGTTACCGCCACTGACCTCGTTCTGACTGTGACGCAGATGCTGCGAAAAAAAGGCGTGGTGGGAAAATTCGTGGAATATTTCGGCCTCGGGCTCGATGACATGACTGTCGAAGATCGCGCGACCATCGCCAACATGTCGCCGGAATACGGCGCCACCTGCGGCTTCTTTCCGATTGACGCCGACACGCTGCGCTATCTCAAGATCACGGGTCGGAAGGCAGCACGCGTCGCGTTGGTGGAGAAATACGCGAAGGCGCAGGGGCTGTTCCGCACCGCCAAATCACCGGATCCGGTATTCACCGACACGTTGAAACTCGATCTGTCGTCTGTCGAGCCGAGCCTGGCGGGACCGCGGCGGCCGCAGGACCGTGTTTCTCTCGCCAATGCGCCGCGCGAATTCGCGATCGCGCTGAAAGAGACGTTCAAGAAGGAAGGCGACGCGCTGCAGCCCGCCAAAGTACAGGGAACCAATTACACAGTCCGTCATGGGGACGTTGTGATCGCCG
>JBJMVL010000088.1:0-16179 GCA_045810735.1 Alphaproteobacteria bacterium | reverse complement strand
CGGAAAGATCACGCATTTCCATGCCCCAGGAGGATTGGGCGTGCGCTTCGATTCTGCGATTTACGATGGCTACAAGATCCCGCCCTATTACGACAGCTTGGCCGGCAAGCTGATCGTGCACGGCCGCAACCGCAACGAATGCCTGATGCGGTTGCGGCGGTCATTGGATGAACTGGTGGTCGGCGGTATCGAAACTACCATACCGCTGTTCCAGAAGCTGGTGCGCGAGCCGGATATTATCAACGGCGACTACCACATCCACTGGCTGGAGCTGTATCTCAGCGATCATCCCGCGTGACGGATCTCCTGCCGGTTTTTCCCATGCCTGCAAACTAGCCGGCCACCGTTAGATTATCCCGCCCGTTTTGCGAGAGAACGATGCTCCGATCTGTGCTCTGCTGTGCGTTTGGTGTTTGGCTGTCGGCGGTGGCGCAAACGCAATCAGCAGAGGGTGCCGATACAGCGATTGTTCCGCTTGCGGACCATCATCAGCATCTCCTGAGCCCCGCCGTGGCCGAACTGGAAAACCGTCATCTGTTTCAACCGGCGGCGCTGGCCGTCGATGTGAAACAGGTACTGCAGAGCTTCGAGGCCCACTGGGACGACCCGAAAGGCCTTGCCGATCTCTTCACCCCGGACAGCGCGACAAATATTCTCGACGGTGGCTGGAAGCGTGGGCGCCAAGCGGTAGCGGATTACCAGAGCAAACAATTCCGTGCGGCTTACCGCTTCGTGCCCATCGACGTGGAGGTTACGGCCAAAGACGCCCACATTGCCGGGAATCTGGCACGCGGGCAGGGCATGGATGCAAAGATCGTCGGCCTGTTTGCGCTGGTTCTCGCAAAAGAGCCCGACGGCAAATGGCGCATAACCACCGAATACAATCACTTCCCCGGTCCCACGCCGGAAGAGCCCGAAACGGCGGCCGACCTCATTCATTATCTGGATGACGCGGGCATCCGCCGCGCCGTGGTTCTGTCTGACGCCTATTTTTTCGATTCGCCGCGCGATGCACCCGACCGGATCTCGTACGGAAAGCTGCGTGCGGAGAATGACTGGACCGCCGCGCAGGTGGCGCAATTCCCTGGCCGTCTCATTGCGTTCTGCAGCCTCAATCCCCTTTCAGACTACGCCATCAAGGAGCTGGACCGCTGCGCGGCGAGCGGCAAATTCAAGGGACTGAAGCTGCACTTCGGCGCCTCGGCGGTCGATCTCCTGAACCCGGCGCATGTGGCGAAAGTGCGCGCGGTCGTGGCGGAAGCGAACCGGCTGCGGCTGCCGCTCGTCGTGCATGTGCGTGCCGATTATACGAAATACGGCGCGCCGCACGCGCGTGTGCTGCTGGACAAGATTGTCTCGGTGGCACCGGACGTATCCTTCACCATCGCGCATCTCTGGGGTGGAGAAGCGTTTTCCGACGAAGCGCTGGCGGTGTACGCGCATGCGGTGGCGTCACATGATCCGCGCGCGGAAAATCTTTATTTCGACATTGCGGAGCTCGCGATGGTCGCGGGCGGCGACAAAGACAAGCTGGCGGTGATCGCCAAACGCATGCGCGAGATCGGCATGGACCATATCCTTTACGGTACCGATGGGCCAGTGGTGGAATCCTGGACGCCAAAAGAATCATGGCGCAAGACAATGGCCGACCTGCCGCTCACGCGTTCTGAATTTCAGACGCTCGCCAATAACGTGGCGCCGTATCTGCGCTAGTGGCAGTGCCCTTGCGTCGCCATCCTCAGGCTCCGCCGAACTGCCTTTGCCACCAGCCGCGCCGCTGCGGCGCCGGTTCGGGTTGCTCCGGACTCTGGTGGTCCGCTGGTGCCTCTTCGGGATCTTGTTTTCGGCTTGCTTTTCCCGGTGCCGAAGATTTAACGGAGGAGTTTGCCGGCGTGATTTCTTCGAGCGTTTCTTCACGCCGGTAGTACATCTGCCCCACCGGTTCGTGGGAGACATTTGCGGCGGCTTCGGCGCGGTCCGATCCCAGCGACCATACGGGTTGTGATGGCGTATTAGGCATAACTGACTCACCAAAAGGCGCAGGACTGGGTTCGCCGGGACTTGCAGATGCGGGCGCGTGCTGGTGCTCGTGCGTCGACGCGTGCTGGTGCTCGAGGGTCGTCTCGGTCTCCGCGCGTGAACCAGCCGCGGGTGACGGATGGGCGCCGTTGTGCGGTTTGCGCCGGCGGCGGCGGCGTCGCGAACTGGTGCTTCCGGCGATCTGCTGCTGACCATCTCCGTTACGATTATCTGCGTGTTGCGGCGCATCGGCGGGATGGGAGTCCAGTCCGGGTGCGCTTGTGTCGGCGGCTTCAGGGCGATCGAGGGGGGGTGGTACTGGAGACGCCGCTTCCTGAGCGGGTGGACGACTGCTGCCGCCGCGGCCGCGCCGACGTCGCCGGCGCTTCTTTCCGCTCGAAGACGGGATCGGCTGTTCTCCACCGTTCTGACTTGGGGAAGTGGAGACGGCCTCGACTGGTTGCTCCTCGTCTTCCTCGACAGGCTCGGACATATCGATCGGCATCGCCAACGCAGCATCCGCCGAGATCGCCGGTTTGTGCGGCTGTAACGGCTCTGTACGTTGCGCTGTGCGTTCAAGATCGAAACTTCCTGCCATCAAATTTTCTTCCGGCTGGAATGTCACGGTCATTCCGTATTCGGCTTCAAGACGAGCGAGTTCGCGGCGCTTCTGGTTCAGTGTGTAAAGCGCCACCTCGTTGGCGACGCGCACGTTCACAGCTGCCGTGCGCCCGCGCTGGCCTTCCTCCTCGAGGGCGCGCAGCACGCGGAGGGCCGTGGATTCGACCGACCGCACAATTCCCTGGCCGCCGCAATGCGGACAGGCGATGGTCGAACTGGCCACCACGCCCGCGCGCAACCGCTGCCTCGACATTTCCAGGAGGCCGAACTGGCTGATCTTTCCGATCTGCACGCGCGCGCGGTCGTTCTTCACCGCATCCCGCAGGCGCTTCTCGACGTCACGATCGTTGCGCGCGTCTTCCATGTCGATGAAGTCGATAACGATCAGTCCGGCGAGATCGCGCAACCGCAGCTGACGCCCGACTTCGTCGGCAGCTTCCAGATTGGTCTTGTGCGCCGTCTCCTCAATGGAGTGCTCGCGAGTGGCGCGCCCCGAATTCACGTCTATGGAGACCAGCGCTTCCGTCTGATTGATGACAATATAGCCGCCGGACTTCAGCGTGACGGTCGGCTGGAACATGGCATCCAGCTGCGCCTCGATGTGGTGTTTCTGGAAAATCGGAATGGGGTCGCGATATGGCTTCACGTTCTTCGCATGGCTCGGCATGAGCATGCGCATGAAGTCCTTGGCGTTCTTGTAGCCATCCTCACCCTCAACAAGGATTTCCGTGACATCCTTATTGTACAGATCGCGGATGGCGCGCTTAATGATATCCCCTTCCTCATAAACGCAGGCTGGCGCATTTGACTGAAGCGTGAGCTCGCGGATTTGGTCCCACAGCCGCAGCAGGTATTCGTAATCGCGTTTGATCTCGAGTTTGGTGCGGTTGGCACCCGCGGTGCGGATAATAACGCCCATACCTTCCGGCAATTCTAGCGTGGCGGCGGCCGCCTTCAGGCGGTTACGATCCGCGATGTTGGTGATCTTGCGGGAAATGCCGCCGCCGCGTGGCGTATTGGGCATCAGCACGCAATAGCGGCCCGCCAGCGACATATAGGTGGTCAGCGCCGCGCCCTTGGTGCCGCGCTCCTCCTTCACCACCTGCACCAGCATGATCTGCTTGCGCTTGATCACTTCCTGAATCTTGTAATGGCGGCGCCTGACCCACCGCTGCGGCGGACGTTGGCTGCGGAGCGGTTGTGCGGGACGGGTCTCCATTTCTGCGCGGGTTTCGTCGCCGTTTTTCTCTTCCACGATATCCTTGTCGTGGACGTGCTCTTCGGGTCCCTCTGAAGCAGAGTCCCCGTCGTCAGCATGCGCCGCAGTGGTTTCGGCGATCGCCGGTTGGTCGACGGTGCCTTCGTTAATTTCTTCTTCCGCCAAGACATCGACCGGAAGATCGTGCAGCGTGGCATCGAAGTTGTCGGCAGGAGCAGCCCCTTCGAGCGGCTCTTCCGATGCGTCAGACAGATCCTCCGTGTCGGAGCCTTTTTCTGCTTCCGCCACGTGCGCTTCTTCGTCGATCGCCCCCGGTGCGGTGACGTCAACTGCCTCGCTGTCTTCCGCTTCCAGTTCTTCGTCGCTTGCAACCGCGGTGCCGGTGGCGACGGCTTCGAACTCGTCGTCGGCGCGCCGGCGCGCTTCCTCCTGCTGCTCCGCAATCAGCGCCTGCCGGTCCGCCACAGGGATCTGGTAGTAGTCCGGATGAATTTCCGAGAAGGCAAGAAAGCCCTGCCGGTTGCCGCCATATTCCACAAAAGCCGCCTGGAGGGACGGCTCAACGCGGGTGACCTTGGCGAGATAGATGTTCCCTTTGAGCGGCCGCTTGGTGGCGGCCTCATAATCAAATTCGTCGACGCGGTGACCGTCGAACACGACCACCCGCGTTTCTTCCACGTGGCTCGCGTCGATTAGCATGCGCTTGGGCATTGGGATCTCCATGCGAGCCGGGCCCGCATCGGGGGGCGGCGCGCACAAGGGCGCCTGCGCCGAACAGGCCGGTTCGCGTGTGTGGGGGAAAATGCCTGAAGCTCGCCCGAAGCGGTCCTGCCGCTTCACTGGGGCGATAAGCTTTGGCCATAACTCTCATTTCTATACGTACTTCTGGCGTTGAGCGCCGTTCGGCTGCCGCTTTGGCGGAATCCATAGCGTTTGCGGAGACTTCCTTGCCGAGGCGGGAGAATCACCGTGGAGTGGCAAACGATACCGTATTCTTAGGTATTCTTGGCGGTATGGGCAAGCCGAGGCCCGAAATCCATTGGCACAAGCAGGTCGGCGCAGCATAAACTGTTGAAAGTGAACAGTTCTGAGGTACTCGGGGTCGATGGCGATGAAGCCGGCGTTCTGGGCTCTTGCCGTGGTGTTGGCCGCAACGGCAGCGGTGGCACGGGAACCTCGTGTTGCGTACCCAAGTGTCGCGGGGCCGGCATTGCCGACGGCGACTGTTGTTCTTGGCGCCCGCATCGGCGAGCACGGCGATCACACGCGTCTCGTGCTCGAACTGTCAGATCCCGTAAAGCTTCGCGTTTTCACTTTGGCGAATCCCGATCGGGTGATTATCGCCTTGCCCGAAGTCCTGTGGCGGCTCCAGTCGCCGGAACGGCCGAGCGGCACCGGCGTCATCAAGAGCTACCGCTATGGCTCGTTTCGCTCTGGCGATTCGCGGCTGGTGATCGATCTTAACGCCCCCGTGAGCCCGCGAACGCCGCTTCTCCTGCCGCCGTCCGGCGGCTCGGGCTATCGGGTCGTCGTGGACTTATATCCGACCTCGCAGTCGCAATTCGAGCAGGCTGCCGGCTGGCCGAGAGATTTGCGTAATCGGCCAGCGCCGGAGCAAGTTGCCACATTGCGCGGCGCAGAGCCGCCCACTCCCAAGAAGAAGGTCGTGGTCATCGATCCCGGTCACGGCGGTATCGATGCGGGGACCACCGGCATCGACGGCAGCAAGGAAAAGGATCTGGTGCTCGATGAGGCACGGCGCCTTGCGCGGCTGCTGAAGCGGCGCGGGTATATTGTGCGCCTGACTCGCGACACAGACGATTACATCCCGCTACGCGAACGTGTACGCATTGCGCGCAGCAACGATGCGGATTTGTTCATTTCGCTGCACGCCGATTCCAACCCCAATGCCTCCATGGCCGGAGCATCCGTTTATACGCTTTCAGAGCGGGGGTCGGATCGCGAGGCAGCAGCCCTCGCCCGCAAAGAAAATCAGTCGGACGTCGTGGCTGGCGTCGACTTGAAGGGCCAGGATCAGACTGTGTCGCACATTCTGATCGATCTGGCGCAGCGGGAGACGATCAATCGCTCCGTCCGATTTGCCCAGAGCCTTGTCATGGAGTTGGGACGCTCCGCCGGTGTGATTGCGCGCGATCCGCACCGCTCCGCGGCGTTTGCCGTGCTGAAGGCACCCGACGTTCCCGCAGTCCTGATTGAGTTGGGTTATCTGTCAAATGCTGCAGATTGTGCGCACATGGGGACCACTCAATGGCGGAGCCGTGTCGTGCTCTCGATTGCCGATGCAGTCGAGCGGCAATTCCGCCCGGAATTTGCCGGCACCGCGCTGTCGCCATGACGCAGTGATTCTTAACAACCCCCGCAACGCGCTGTTCAGCAAACCTTCATCGCGGCTACGCCACACCTTCCATATGAGAGTGACCGGCGAGTATCGGGGCATCGAATATTCGATTCCCCATAACGACGATGGCATTTGGCATTTCCAGGTGCATCCCAAAAGAAATAAGCTTTTGGCAATGCGTGGCCGCCCACAAGGCACGGCGGCTGATGGATACCGATCAAGGGAGGCGGCGATCGAAGCGGCGAGAAAGGCCATCGACGCCTGGCTGGAACGCCCTTCAGGCTGAGAAATCGCCCAGGTGACCGGCAAAGCATTGTGGAACCTGCAACGAAAGCGGGACGTTTGTTGCCCCGCAAGGCTGCTGGATTTGCCCCTCCACCGGTAGCCCGGCGGCTCCGGCGATTAGCGAAAGATGCAAATCCTGGAGCCGCCTTTGGCGCTCTGTTGCGGCCGCAGGCCAATCGTCAGTTGGAGGTCAAAAATGCGTGCGCTCCGGTTCGGCACGCGCGCTCAGATGATAGCCATTGGCCAGTACGTCTTCGACAATGGCCGCATCGCGCCCGCCGATCAGTACAGCCACACCCAAACTTTTCCACGGCCCCAGTTCGAACGGCAGGTTGTCGCCGAAGCTGTCGAGCGTCACGGCTGTGGTCGTCGGGCTGAGAAATTTATGAAGCATTTGCATCCGGGTTTCCTCGATGGCCGGTCGGTTCAAACCGGCGGCGCTGAGAAAGGTTCCCTTTTGATCCGGCACGCCGATTCGATCTTGAGAGTCTGATTTCGAAATGTTTACGCGCAGTTAATCGGCGTTAGCGCCCGCTGCGGGCCTGCGCTCGCCGACGAGCATTTGTGGGTATTTATCGATATGCCCAAGTGTGAGTCGCCGCGGGCGAGTCGCCTTGGTAGGGTCACAATCGGGCGTAAGAGAGAGTGTCAAAGGCGTGGGTATGTTTCGTCGATTCTTTTATTATCTGGGGCTCACCGCCGGTGGCTTGGTCATCGTCGCATGTCTTGCGCTTGGTGCTTACGTCTATTCCGTCAGCCGCGGCCTTCCCAGCGTCGATCAGCTGAAGGACTACCAGCCGCCGGTCACCACCCGTGTTTATGCCAGCAACGGGGATCTGCTCGGCGAGTATGCCCGCGAGCGCCGCTTCTTCGTTCCGATTGCCTTCGTGCCCAAGCTTGTCATCCAGGCCTTCACTTCGGCGGAGGACAAGAATTTCTATTCGCATCCCGGCGTCGATCCGTCGGGGATCATGCGCGCCGCCTTCAAGGACGTCATCAATGTCCTGCAGCACAAGCGGCTGGAAGGGGCTTCGACGATCACGCAGCAGGTGGCCAAGAATCTGCTGCTGAACAATCAGGTCAAATTTTCGCGCAAGATTCGCGAGGCCGTTCTGGCGATCAAGCTCGATTCCGCTTTCCCTAAAGACAAGATTCTCGAGCTGTATCTGAATGAGATTTTCCTCGGCGAAAACTCGTACGGCGTGGCCGCCGCCGCGCTGAATTACTTCAACAAATCGCTGGACCAGCTCGATGTGGCGCAGGCGGCGTTCCTGGCGGCTCTGCCCAAGGCGCCTTCGAATTACGACCCGCGCTACAACCGGCAGGCCGCCGTTCAGCGCCGCAATTGGGTGATCACCCAGATGCGCGAGAATCGTTACATCACGCGCGAGCAGGAAGAAGCCGCGCTCGCCGAGCCGCTGGTTACCCAAATGCGGCCTTTGGGCATCCAGGCAGAGGACGCGGATTACTTTGTCGAGGAGGTGCGCCGCATTCTTTACGGCAAGTATGGCGCCAAGGGCCTGTACGACGCCGGCCTGCAGGTGCGCTCCACGCTCGACTCACGCCTGCAGAACTTCGCCGTCAATGCGCTGCGTTCCGGGCTCGTGCGCTATGACCGCCGGCATGGGTGGCGCGGTGCCAAACAGAACATCAGCGTCGATGGCGACTGGAAAGATGCGTTGCAGAATGCGGGCAATCATTCCGGCATTCCCACCTGGCGCATCGCCGTCGTGCTGGGCTACGCGGCGGACCGTTCGGTGCGCATCGGTCTCGACGACGGCAGCCAGGCATCGATTCCGTTCGACCAGATGCAATGGGCCCGTCCCGAGCACAGGAAGAGCGCGTCCGTCGGTGCGGCACCCACGCGGCCGCAGGATGTCGTGAAGGTCGGCGACATGGTCTACGTCGAGCCGGCGGACAACCTCGGCCATTATGGCTTGCGGCAGGTGCCCGAGGTGAACGGCGCCATCGTCGTCATGGATCCGCACACCGGCCGCGTGTTCGCGCTCTCCGGCGGATTCAGCTTTGCCTCGAGCGAGTTCGATCGCGCGATGCAGGCGCAGCGCCAGCCTGGTTCTTCGTTCAAGCCTTTCGTCTACGCCGCGGCGCTCGACAACGGCTTTACGCCGGTCAGCAAGATTCTCGACGCGCCGGTGGCGTTTCCGCAAGGGCCCGGCCTGCCGATGTGGACGCCGAAAAATTTCGAGAAACATTTCCTCGGGCTGGCCACCCTGCGGCGCGGCATCGTGCTGTCGCGCAACCTGATGACCATTCGCCTCGCGCACGATGTCGGCATGCACAAAGTGGTCGAATACCCCCTCCGCATGGGCGTGTACGACAAGCTGCCGGCTTACCTTTCCAATTCTATCGGTGCCTATGAAACGACCCTGATCCGCATGACGGCCGGCTATTCGCAGTTCGTCAACGGCGGCAAGAAGGTGGTGCCCAAGCTGATCGACCGCATCCAGGATCGCAACGGCAAGACCATCTATCGCGAAGACCCGCGCACCTGTGATGGCTGCAACGGCTGGGACTGGCACAACCAGTCCGAGCCGCTGCTGCCGGACACGCGCCCCCAGACGCTCGATCCGCGAACGGCCTACCAGATCGTCTCGCTGCTGCAGGGCGTCGTGCAGTACGGCACCGGGAAGACCGTGAGCCAGGTGGGCAAGCCGCTGGCGGGAAAAACCGGCACATCCAACGAAGCGAAAGACACGTGGTTCATCGGATTCTCGCCGGATCTGGTTTGCGGCGTGTTCGTGGGCTTCGACGACCCGCGAACCCTTGGCAGGGTGGAGCAGGGCGCGACAACGGCGGCGCCGATCTTCCGCGACTTCATGAAGGAAGCGCTGGCGGACCAGCCGGCGACTCCGTTCCGCGTGCCGCCGGGAATCATTCTCGTTTCGGTCGACCGGATTACCGGCGCGCCGGAATCGGCGGACTCGGCGACGGCTATCCAGGAGGCATTCAAGCCGGGCACCGAGCCGGGCGCCGCAAGCTATCTCGACCAGACGGCCACGTCGCAGACCGAAGCCAAGCCTGCCACCACGACCGGGCAGGGCACCACGGTGGACGAAGGCACGGGCGGCCTCTATTAGGCCGCACGGCAAAGTGAGCATCTGCCGCGGTCGACAACGCTTGCCGTCGCGAACGCGCGCTCTATCCTGCCGGCCGGATTTGAAAGAGGTCCCGATGTCCATCAAGGTTTCCGGCGCGCTACTTGCGCTCGCCGGCATGTTCCTCGTTTCTCACGGAGCCTTGGCCGACGATCGCGCGCCGAAGGTCGATACGACGAAGCCAACCGCGGTGGTTTATCCCGCCAGTGCCCAGCGCGCCGGCGAAGAGGGCACCGTGGTCCTCAAGGTTCACGTCGTCGAGTCCGGCACGCCCGACCAGGTCAGCATGGCGAAATCGAGCGGCTTTGTTGATCTCGACAATGCCGCGATCGAAACGGTGATGAACTGGCATTATGTGCCGGCGGTCCGCAGCGGCGCGATCACCGATGACTGGGCGCTGGTGCAGGTGGTGTACAAGCTTCCCGAAGGCGCCCAGCCGGCCCCGGCGAAGTAGGGCGATGAGGGCCTTCCCCGTGCTGCTTGGGGCACCGCCTTGCGCGCAACATCTGAAGGCCTAGAGGTTGCCTGTCATGACATCCAAACAGACTGCAGTATGCGACAACAGGTGATATTTGCTGTCCTGACAATGATTACGGCTGAATTTCCGACCGCTCTATCAGCAGCCGAGGGCATACCTCACACTTGTCGTTGGGACCCGCCCACCGCCCAATCTCATCATCAAACCGGAACGGTTACGCTCTCATTTTGCATTAAGGAAAATGGCTATTTGGAAAAACTTGACGTGTCTGATTCAAGTGGCTTTCCAGAACTGGACAGAGCAGCAATGTGGTGTGCGTCGCACTGGCACTATCTACCGGCGCGCCAAAAAGGTGTACCCATAGAAGTGCCTTGGTGTGCATCCGTGACTTGGACTGACACTTCCGAAGGTGATCGTCACATCTCAGTAACCGAGATCCCACAGGATCTTACTGAGCCGATCATTTCCCGCGCCTGCGGGGCGCCTATTTCCTGATTGCAAAACGAAATGGACGGAAGCCGTGAAGCTTCCCGCCCATATTCATGCGCTACAATGCCTTCAGCGCTGCTGGTCCGAAGACTACAATAAGAATTCGGAGAATTTGGGGACATGATACATATTCCTACCAATAACAGTGCTCTCTTATCTATGGCGCCATTCGCTTGATAGATATTGGCTCCAGAACCTCGCAGCGCGGTTCGCGCGTCCGCGGCCATTCTCCACCGGAATGGCAAAAAGGCGTGAGAAATCAACGGCGAAAATAAATCCGTTTACCAGCGGCGAAACGGCCTTACACTTGCGTGTATGAAAGGCCACCTCATTCCGTCATGGCCGCCCCTGAGGCAGCCATCATCCGGCGCGCAGCGAAGCACGCGAGAGCGTGTTCGCAAGACTGGGCGCCGAGGAGAGTCACGTGCGCTTGCGGACGCTCGCGCGATGGATGGCCGGGCCGATCCCCGCCATGAGGTGAAAGATACGGAGCGACGCGCAAAATATTGCGCGCCTGTGCGACTTCAACTGCTCGCGCCGCCGGCGAACCGCAACATCTGGTGTGATGGTAGATCGGGGGGGCCTCCCCCCGTTTTTTCGACAAACAAAACGAACAATTCGGTTGTGCTGCCGGGGGGACCCCTCCCCCCATTTTTCCAAAAACAATTCCGTTGCGCCCTCGCTCCGGCGAGGGGACCCCCGACCCAATTTCCGGAGGTTCGAATGGGAACTTTGAAATCTGTCTCGCGATCGAGCCCCGCTTTACAGGCCGGGCGCGGCAGACCATATGGTTTTCATGCGCGCGGAATCGGAACGCACCGTCGAAAACATCCAGCAGGCGCTCGCCCTGCTGAGGAGGCATCTTTGACTGGGACAACGCGCTCCGCCGCCTCGACGAGCTGAACGCGCGCGCCGAAGACCCGGCGCTGTGGAACGACTCGCAAGCCGCGCAAAAGCTGATGCGCGAGCGCCAGCGGCTGGATGAATCGGTTTCCGCGATCCGCAAGATCGAAGCCGAGCTGGCCGACGCCACTGGCCTGATCGAAATGGCGGAGGCGGAAGGCGAGGCCGCGCTCGTGGCCGATGCCGAAAGGGGCATCGAGGCACTGGCGGCGCGTGCCGAAACGATGCGGCTGGACTCCATGCTGTCCGGCGAGGCGGACGCCAACGACTCCTACCTGGAGATTCACGCCGGCGCCGGCGGCACCGAAAGCCAGGACTGGGCCGAGATGCTGTTCCGCATGTACACGCGGTGGGCGGAGCGCCACGGCTACAAGCTGCAGCTGATCGAGGAGAACGAGGGCGAAGGCGCCGGAATCAAGTCGGCAACCTTGCTGGTGAAAGGCGCGAACGCCTATGGCTGGCTGAAGACGGAGAACGGCATTCATCGCCTCGTGCGCATCTCGCCCTTCGACGCCAACGCTCGGCGGCACACCAGCTTCGCCAGCGTCACCGCCTTCCCGGTGATCGACCAGTCCATCGAGATCGACATTCCCGACAAGGAGGTGCGGATCGACGTGTATCGTGCGAGCGGCGCTGGCGGTCAGCACGTCAACAAGACGGAAAGTGCGGTGCGCATCACGCATATGCCGTCCGGCATCGTGGTGGCCTCGCAGAGCGAGCGCAGCCAGCACCAGAACCGCGCCATCTGCTGGGACATGCTGCGCTCAAAACTTTACGAGCTGGAGCTGGAGAAAAAGCAGGCGGAAACCGGTGCCTTCATCGGCGAGCGGAGCGAGATCGGCTGGGGCCATCAGATCCGCTCATACGTATTGCAGCCGTATCAGCTGGTGAAGGATCTGCGCACCGGCGTGGAAAGCCGCCTGCCGCAGGATGTTCTGGACGGCAATCTCGATCCCTTCATGGCAGCAGCGCTGGCGCAAGCGATCGGCGGCAAGCCAAGCGAAAAGATCCAAGACTTAGAATAAGCGGGCTGCGGAGAATTCAGGCCGTGCCGCCGGGCAGCAACGTGGCGCGCGCTGTGCGCGGTGAATTGCCGGTCCAGCGCCGGAACGCGTGCGAAAACGCGCCGACGTCCTGATACCCCAGCAGCCACGCGACTTGGGAAATGGACAGATCACGGTCGGCCAAGTGACGATTGGCGAGATCCTGCCGCATCGATTCCAGCAATTCCCGGAAGGTTACGCCTTCCGACGCGAGCTTTCGCGCAAAAGTGCGCCGGCTGACACCGAGCGCGCGCGCAAGGTGTTCGACGGAGATGTTTCCGTGCGGCAGCAAAGGTGCGATCGCATTCTCGACGCGCGTGCGGAATGATTGCGCGGGCGCCCGCCTGCGGGCCAGCGCTTCGTCGCAATATCCAAGCAAAAGCTTGTTGAGATATGGATCCGCGCTGACCACGGGCATGTCCCGCACGTGCTCGGAAAAAAGGAGCTCGTCGGTATCGGCGCCGAACTCAATGTTGTCGCCGAACATCTGCGGAAATTCCGCGGAGACCGTCTTCCGGAAATGCACAAAGCGTACGCTGGCAGGCCGCAGAGTTTGGCCCGTCAAGGCACGGCAGGTTCGCACCAGCGCCGTCAGCAGATATTCGCTCTGGTGCCGGTCCTGCCCAATCCAATGAAAGGCGGAGAAGCCGATTTCACGCTTGTCGATGCATTGAAGCGCGAAACCCTCATTGACAATGGATGAATATCTCGCGGCGCGCCGCAGCGCCTCGAGTGTGCGATCAGAGGAAGCGATGACGTAATAAAGGAGCCCGATATCTCGGAGCTCTAACATCTGAGCCAGGTGAAATCCGAGCAGATCGTCTTTCACGGCGGTAGCCACGAAGTTTACGAACCGGATCTGGCTGCGCACCGGCAAGCGCGCCTTGGAATCGAGAACCTGCTGCTGGGTAAGGCCGGCCTTGTCCAGCAGCGGCTGGACTTCGATCCCCGCCGTCGCAGCGCGCGCATAAGCTTGCCGCGTCAGCGTGCCGTTTGCATTCGGTATCGACGCGCTGTCGAGCCGATCGGACATGGCATTCCTCACAAACGCGTGTTGGCGGGCACAAGCAAGTCGTTGGCACACCATAGCAAGACGCAGGCGCGAGGGGGACGGTATTCGTCCGCCATCCCGGTGTTCGGCCAGGTCCCACCGGAAGCATCTTCAAGAGCAGGCGAGACCGCCGGGGAACTCATGCCCACCAGAAAACCCGTTATTGCCATCTTGGAAGACGATGCGTCCCTTCTCCGGGCTCTTGGGCGGCTTCTCTGGGCGTATGGTTACGGCGTGGAGACTTATGCGTCTGCGGAGGAATACCTGAAGGCTTCGGGGACAAGCAGTGCGGCGCTCCTCATCGTCGACATGCATTTGGGAGATGTTTCAGGATTGGACATCATTCGGTGGCTGCGGCTTTCAGAAAACAACAAACCTTTCATCTGCATGAGCGGTTCGGGCAACGAGTCGGTGAAGCAATCCGCGCTGGAGACGGGTGCATCCGCCTATCTGGACAAGCCGTTTTCGCTGGATCTGCTGACGGATCTCGTGCGCCGCATCGTTGGGCCCGTCCACTCCAGCCCGTGCAGCTTGCATTAGCTCAACGGTAATCGCGCCAGCATCGGCAGATTGGCGTTGTCCAGCCAGCGCAGACCTCGGGAGATTTCTTCCGCATGCTCGCGGCGCGCGCGGTCGAGAACATCCCGGCGTAGGCTTGCATCATAAGCGTGCTCCGGCGCCTTCGAGTAGCGGCGCAGCTCCGGGCCGGAGACAATGTCATCAATCTGCCGCTTATTCGCTTCGATTCCGAAATGACGAAAAGCACTGCCGAGTGCTTCGGCGGACGCTTGCAGAAGCGCGTCAACTTCGAGCCACACGACGCGCTCAGCGGCCACTTCGGCAGCAACCGCGAGCGATGTCATTTCGCACGCCCAACTCATCGCGACCATCTCGCCTTCGGAAAATGTCCTGAAGTTCCAGCGCGGTTCGCCCATATGCCTGTGCAAGCGTGCCAATCGGCCTTCTGCCAGCACACGGGCTTCGCGTGGCGAATTCGGCGCGCCGAGAATGGTGGCGAGATATGTTTCTGCCGGCGCGAACACAAAAATCGCTTTGGCGGCGGGCACCCACGAAAGGATGAACGTTGCCAGTTCCGAGACAAAACTCGTCGTCTTCACGATCGCGCGCTGCTCCGGCCGAAACGTGCGGGACAGCAGCTTGAGTACGACGCTCAACCGCCCCTCTGTTTGAGGGCTCCGGCAACTGCCATCCTGTACCGAATGAACGTGTGCAAGATCCCGAAGAACGGCCGGCTCGCGCGATCCAAAAACCTGCGGATGGGTTCCCATCAACCGGGACAGCAAGGTCGAGCCTACGTGGCCGATATGGAAAATATAGTTTTCGGCTTCTCTCAGGTTCGTGGCGCCCGTCGCGGCAGCGAGCTCCTGCCAAGATATGAGCCGCCGCGGGGTGCGCGGGGAGAGAATGCGGGCATCGAGAAAGCTGGCCTGCCGGTAATCGGCCTCACTCAACCGAATAAGAGTGACCTGGTCGGCGGCAGCATCCCAGGTTAGAGGGAACAGCTCCGGGGAGCGCTCGAGGCTGTCGGCCAGGGAATGCATTCAAAGCCCTTTCCCATGGCCACTATGGGTGCGGTGAATTGGAGCAGGCAAGAGCAAGCCCGCTGATCAAAAATGAGTTTTCCCGCTGTGGATTCCGGCAGTTCAACCTTATTTCTCTCCTTAGGAGCGCTTGATCGGGCACTGCACGGCTGCTAAACCCTCGCCCTTGGCGAAAAATAACGGTCGCGCTGGCGGGCAAAGCCCCCGGCGCGCTGCTGTTTTGCCGCTAGGAGTGTAGCTCAGCTGGTAGAGCGGCGGTCTCCAAAACCGTAGGTCGCGGGTTCGATCCCTGCCACTCCTGCCAATTGAAAGAAACGGATCTTGAGCGAAGCCACCAAGAAAGCTGCCGAGACATCCGGCAAGGATTTGCCGGCGCCCGTTCGCAAGGGCGGGCCGCTGCAATTTGTTTCGGAAGTGCGCCGCGAAGTCTCCAAGGTCACGTGGCCAAGCTGGAAGGAGACTTACCTCACCACCATCATGGTGTTCATCATGGTGGGCATCACCATGATGTTCTTTTTCGCCGTCGACTGGATTCTGGCGATGGGCGAGCGCTGGTTGATCGGCGCGATGGGCTGAGCCGGGTTGGAATCGAAATGAGCGAAGCAGGCACACAGGCAAAGGCGGACACGCGCTGGTACATCGTGCACACCTACTCGAATTTCGAGCGCAAGGTGGCCGAGGAGATCAAGCGGCAGGCCAAGATTCAGGACCTCGAAGAGTTTGTCGCCGACGTCGTCGTGCCGACGGAAGAGGTCGTGGAAATCCGACGGGGGCAGAAGAAGAGTTCCGAGCGGAAGTTCCTGCCTGGTTATGTGCTGCTGAATGCGAAACTCACTGATGAAGTGTATCACTTGGTGAAGAACGTGGCGAAAGTCACCGGCTTTCTGGGGCAGGGTAACAAGCCGATGCCGCTGCGTCAGGGCGAAGTGGATCGCATCCTCAATCAGGCGCATGAGAGCGCCGAGCATCCGAAGTCGTCGATCACGTTTGAGATCGGCGAACAGGTACGCGTGGCGGACGGGCCATTCACGTCG
>JBJMVL010000087.1:0-106219 GCA_045810735.1 Alphaproteobacteria bacterium | reverse complement strand
GGCTAGCAAGAGTGGCCGTGGCGCTCAACAAAGCGTCGCAGAGCAAATTGCCCCCTCTGGTGCTCATGACCGACGATGAACGACTGCCGGACCCATTGACCGCTGCCAAAGCGCTGCCGCGCGGCAGCATGGTGGTAGTTCGTGCGCGCCAATCATCGCTTCGCGCGAAGCTCGCGCGCTCGCTTCAGCAAATCTCCCGCGCGCGCTCGTTGGTCCTGCTGATCGCAAATGACCCTGAACTCGCCGATCGCCTTGGCGTGCAGGGCCTGCATCTGTCCGAATCCAATGGCAGGCAAGCTTGTGAATGGCGCGCCCGACGGCCGCATTGGGTAATCACCGCCGCCGCCCATTCCTTTGCCGGAGGTGCGCGTGCCCGGCGGCATGGCGCTGACGTGATTTTTCTTTCATCGGTATTCGCTACCGCAAGCCACCAGGGCCAGCAGCAGCTTGGTGCCGCCCGCGCGCGAATGATGGCCCGTCAACTTCCGCTGCCCGTGTATGTGCTGGGCGGCATGGATTGGCAAAGCGCGACCTTGCTGAAGGGCGCGCCGTTTGCAGGTATTGCCGCTATAGGTGCGCTGGCTTTCTGACGTAAGTAGTTCGACCGCCTTGCCATTCGGTCGGGCTAGCGTTGCGCCTCTGCAACGGCGTCAGTATAAGCGCCCGAACTCGAAGGAAAGCAGCGTGGGCACGGCTGGAAGAACAACCTCGATGCGAATCGTCACTGTGGTCGCCGCCGCGCTTTGGCTTGCCGCGTGCGGTTCAGATACCGCGATGGAGATGGATGAAAGCTCCACAGGGTCGACGGCGATTTCCTCTTCGGCCGGTGGGCACGTTACGCTCGGTGTCAACTCCTTCCTGTGGCGCGCGAGCCTCGACACCATTTCGTTTATGCCGCTGCATTCGGCCGATCCGTTTGGCGGCACGATCATCACTGACTGGTATTCCGCGCCAGCCGCACCAAGCGAGCGGATGCGGCTCACCATCTATATTCTAGACCGCCGCCTGCGGGCAGACGGGCTAAAGGTGAGCGTGTTCCGGCAAGCGCAGACACCGCAGGGCTGGACCGACGCGGCGGTAAACCCCCAGACAGCCATCAAATTGGAAGATGCTATCCTGACGCGCGCGCGCGAGCTCCGGCTTGCGAGCGGTGGAAGTTAGAGAGCGCGCGCTGTAAGCCTGTCCATGCTTGGGAGGCTTTGTACCGCGGAGCCCCACGAGGCGCGAGGGATTCAGGAATGGCGCGATACGACGCCAAACAATCGGAAAATCAATGGCAGGCGGTATGGGCCGAGCGCCAGTGCTTCGTCGCGCCGAACGAATCCAGCCGGCCCAAATGTTACGTGCTCGAGATGTTTCCTTATCCGTCGGGGCGCATCCATATGGGACACGTGCGCAACTACACGATGGGCGACGTGCTGGCGCGCTTCCGCCGGGCGCAGGGTTATAATGTTCTGCATCCCATGGGCTGGGATGCCTTCGGACTTCCGGCCGAGAACGCCGCGCGCGAAAAGGGCGTGAACCCAGGCGACTGGACCTACGCCAACATCGCCACCATGCGGGCAGAGCTGAAGCGGATGGGGCTCGCCATCGACTGGACGCGCGAATTCGCCACCTGCGATCCCGCATATTACGCGCAGCAGCAGCGGCTCTTTATTGAATTCTACAAGGCCGGTCTGGTTTACCGTGCGGAAGCGGACGTGAACTGGGATCCGGTGGACTGCACGGTGCTCGCCAACGAGCAGGTGATTGACGGTCGCGGCTGGCGCTCCGGCGCGCTGGTGGAGCGGAAGAAGCTCTCGCAATGGTTCTTCCGCATTACCGAATATGCCGACGACCTACTGAGCGCCTTGGAGCGCCTGGACCGGTGGCCGGACAAAGTGCGCTTGATGCAGAAGAACTGGATCGGGCGCTCGGAGGGTTTGCGCGTCACGTTCGATCTTTCCGATGGCGCGAAGGTCGATGTCTTTACGACGCGGCCGGACACGTTGTTCGGTGCGAGCTTCGTGGCGCTGTCGCCGGATCACCCGTTGAGCCAGCGCCTGGCGGAAACGGATCCGAAAATCGCTGGGTTCATCGAAGCCTGTCACCGCCTCGGGACGTCGGAGGCCGCAATCGAAACGGCGGAGAAGATGGGCTACGACACCGGCGTTACGGCGGCGCATCCGTTCGATCCGGACTGGAAGCTGCCGGTAATGATCGCGAATTTTGTGCTGATGGGTTACGGCACGGGCGCCATTTTCGGCTGCCCGGCGCACGACCAGCGCGACCTGGAATTCGCGCGCAAATATAGCTTGCCGGTTTTGCCTGTCGTCATTCCGGATGACGCCGACGCGAAAAGCTTTGATGTCGGCGATGAGGCATATGTCGGGCAGGGACGACTCGCCAACTCCCGTTTCCTCGACGGCATGAGCGTTGATGACGCAAAGAATGAGGTCGCCAATCGTTTGGAACGGGGAGGCCGTGGCAAGCGCGAAGTAAACTACCGCCTTCGCGACTGGCTGGTATCGCGGCAGCGCCCGTGGGGTTGCCCAATCCCAATGATCCGCTGCGGCAAATGCGGACTTGTGCCGGTAAGGGAGTCCGATCTACCGGTGCTGCTCCCCGATGAACTGCAGTTCAAAGGTGCGGGCAATCCGCTCGATACGCATCCGACCTGGAAGCACGTTGGGTGCCCGCAATGTGGCGGCGGCGCGGCGGAGCGCGAGACGGACACTTGCGATACTTTCGTGGACTCTGCGTGGTACTTCGCGCGCTTCTGCGACACCAGAGCGGAAGGCCCGGTCAGCCGCAAGGCGGCGGACTATTGGCTGCCGATCGATCAATATATCGGCGGCGTGGAGCACGCGATCCTGCACTTGCTCTATGCGCGCTTTTTCACCCGCGGCCTGCACCGGCTGGGCTATACCGATGTCGATGAGCCGTTCGCTGGCTTGTTCACACAAGGCATGGTCTGCCACGAGACTTACAAGAGCCACCACGGCGAGTGGCTTGCGCTCGACGAGATCGAGAAGCGAGACGGCAAAGCCTATCTCAAGGGCAGCGAAGTTGAAGTGACGGTCGGCCGCTCTGAGGCAATGTCGAAATCGAAAAAGAATGGCATTGCGCCGGAAGCGATCATCGACTTGTACGGCGCGGACGCGATCCGCTGGTTCATGCTGTCGGACACGCCGCCGGAACGTGACATCGAATGGACCAACGATGGCGCCGAGGCCTGCTTCCGTTTTGTGCAAAGGGTATGGCGTCTGGTGGAAGACGGCAAAGACTTACCGGCAACTTCGCCAGATGATTCCGGCGCGCTGGAGCTGCGGAGCGCCATCCATCGTGCCATTGCCGCCGTCACAGACGATCTGGAAAATCTGCGCTTCAACCGCGCCGTCGCCCAAATCTATACATTGGCCAACGCGATCAGCACCGCGGGAGATGCAGGCAAGCGTGAGGCGCTGGAAACGATGGTGCTGTTAATCGGACCGATGATGCCGCATCTGGCGGAGAGCTGCTGGCGCGCCGTTGGGCATGAATCGCTCGTGGTCGATACGCCATGGCCCAACGCCGATCCCGAACTGGTGCGCTCGGATTCGATCACCATTGCGGTGCAGGTGAACGGCAAGCGCCGCGGCGAAATCGAAATTGCGCGCGGCGCAGCACAGAAAGAAGTGGAACGTGCCGCGCTCTCGCTGGAGCCGGTATTGCGCGCACTCGAAGGGAAAGCTCCAACACGCGTGATCGTCATCCCGGATCGCATAGTGAATATCGTGGCATGAGAGCTTTCGCACATGCCTTCACCGGCGTTGCGGCGCTAGTGCTGGCGGGTTGTGGCTTCCGCCCGCTTTACGGCGAAATCGGAAACCAACCGGGCTCGCAGGCGCGATTCGCAAGCGTGTACGTTCCGCCCATTGAGCTTGAGGATGCTGGATATCGGTTGCGGAACGATCTGCTGGACATTCTGCAGGCGAAGGGCACACCACAGGATGCGCTGTACGATCTGAGGGTCGACCTGCGCGACCGCAACCAGGCGATCGCGATCCAGAACGAGACCGTGAATACCATCAAAGAAGTCGAGATTACCCGCTACAATTATACCCTCATCGCCGACTACCAGCTGATCGATCGTAAGACTCAGAAAGTAGTGACCAAGGGCATGGAGAGTTCGCTTTCCGCCTATGACGTGGTTCCGTCGCCATATGCCACGCTCGTCGCCCAACAAGACGCGCAGGCCAAGACGGCGCTGGACATCGCCCACCAGCTGCAGCTGCGGCTCGCCATTTTCTTCGCGCAAAGCCCTTCGAAATGATCGTCAAATCGGCGGACGCAGATCGTTTCATCGGCCGCGTGCCCCCAAAACTCCTCGCCGCGCTTGTGTTCGGACCGGATCAGGGCCTCGTGCGAGAGCGGGCCGAAACCTTGGCCAAATCCGTGGTGTCCGATCTTCACGACGCCTTCCGCGTATCCGAACTGGACGAGGCTGTTCTTACAGCGGACAACGCGCGGCTTGCCGATGAAGCGGCGGCGATTTCCATGCTTGGCGGACGCCGCGTGGTGCGTGTCCGCGGCGCCGGGAATTCGCTTGCTGAACTGTTTGAGAGTTTTCTGGACGATCCGAAGGGAGACGCGCTGGTGGTCGTGGAGGCAGGAGACCTCTCGAAGAACTCAAGCCTGCGGAAAGCGTTCGAGGCAGCAGACAATGCGGCCGCCATTCAGTGCTACGCCGATAGCGCGCAAAGCATTGCAGCCGTAGTTCGCAGTGCTCTGAAGCAGGAAGGTCTGGCGATCAGTCCAGAAGCGCTGGACGATGCCGCGTCCCGGCTAGGGGCCGACCGAGGCACGACGAGGCGGGAAATTGAGAAGCTGGCGCTCTATGCACGCGGAAAATCCCGCATCGAAGTTGAAGACGTTCGCGCCATCATGGGCGACGAAACGGAAACGCGAGTCGACGAGGCATGCGACGCGGCGGCCGAAGGCGACATGCAGCGCCTGGATATCGCTCTGGACAAGTTATGGTCCGAGGATGCCTCGCCAGCCGCGGTTTTGCGCCCGGCGGTTTCACATTTCCAGCGGCTGCTTCAGGTAAAGGCAGCGAGCGCCGCGGGAGAGCCAGTGGATGTCGCCATGAAGCGCGGATGGCCGCAGATACATTTCACCCGCACTGCCAGCTTTAAATCGCAGGTGTCTCACTGGAACGAGGACAGGCTGCAGGAAGCTTGCGATTTGTTATTTGAAACGGAATCGTTAACGCGAACCACTGCCATCCCGGCGCAGGTGGTCACCGGCCGCGCGCTGTTCACCATCGCCGCGATGGCACGAGCGCGCTGAATTCAGCGCGAGATGAACCGGGGATCACGCCGCTGCGAGCGGCGCCTGCATCGGCGGCCGGCCGCCGCATTCGAGGCCAGCCTCATACCGCGTTCATCGTCAGCAATTCGTAGGTGGCGACGATCTCGTCGTTCTGGTCGGTGAGAATTGCCGCCCAGCGAACCTCGCCATATTCGTCTTTCCGTGGCGTTTTAGATTTCGCCGTAAGCTGCACTCTTATACTGTCGCCCGGCTGCACGGGCTTCAGGAACCTGAGATTGTCGAGCCCGTAATTCGCCAGCACCGGCCCGGGTGCCGGATCGACGAACAGCCCCGCGGCGAACGAGAGCAGCAGATACCCATGTGCCACGCGGCCGCCGAAGAACGGATTGGCCGCGGCCGCTTCTTCATCCATATGTGCGTAGAAAGTATCGCCGGTGAAGTGGGCGAAATGCTCGATGTCCTCAAGCGTTACGGTACGCAGCCCGCTGACAAAGGTTTTGCCCGGCTCCAGTTGGCCAAATTTCAGCCGGAACGGGTGCAGCGGTTCGCGATTCTCGGGCGCGCCCTTGATCCAGCTGTTGGTTACGGCGGAGAGCATGCGTGGCGAGCCTTGCAGCGCGGTTCGCTGCATGTAGTGCATCACGCCGCGTAGGCCGCCGAGCTCTTCGCCGCCTCCGGCGCGCCCCGGCCCGCCATGTACAAGCATGGGCAACGGCGAGCCATGGCCAGTGGACTCGCGCGCGCAGTCGCGGTCCACAATCAGCAATCGGCCGTGGAAGGCGCCCGCGCCGGTCAGCACGGCACGGGTTACTTCCGGGTCATACGTGAAGAGTGACATCACCAGTGAGCCATTGCCCTTGTTCACCAGCCGCACCGCATTGGCGATGTCGGTGTACGGCATCAAGGTGGCCACCGGGCCGAACGCTTCCACCTCGTGCACGGCTGTGGCGCTCTCCGGCGAGTCGCAGCGCAGCAGGATAGGTCCGAGGAACGCGCCCTTGCCGTTGCTGCGGTTGGGATCGCCAAAAACAATACGCGCCTCGTGGCTGAGTTTTTCGATCTGTTTACGCACATCCTCCCGCTGCGATGCGCTCACCAGCGCCCCCATCTGGGTTTTTTCGCCGCGCGGATTGCCGACGACAACTTTGCCGAGCCGATCTTTCAGCGCGGCTTCCGCGGCATCGAGCAGCGGTGCGGGAATGAGCGCGCGGCGAATGGCGGTGCATTTCTGACCCGCCTTCGCGGTCATTTCCCGCGCCACTTCCTTCACGAACAGGTCGAATTCTGGCTGCTCTGGCGTGGCATCCGGCCCCAGCACCGCCGCGTTTAACGAATCGCGCTCGGCGATAAAGCGGACGCCTTCCCGCGCAATCACCGGATGACGCTGCAGTTTCTGGGCAGTGGCCGCCGATCCGGTGAAGGAGACGATGTCCTGCCCGGTGAGATGATCGAACAGATCGCCCGTTGGCCCGACGATCAGCTGCGCCGCGCCATCCGGCAACGCCTTTCCTTCGATCAGAATGCGGAACGCCGCCTCTGCCACATAAGCCGAAGCCGTTGCCGGCTTTACGATGGCAGGCACGCCCGCAAGAAGTGTAGGTGCCAGCTTCTCCAGCATCCCCCACACCGGAAAGTTGAAGGCGTTGATGTGAACCGCCGTGCCCTGCAGCGGCGTCAGCACATGCTGGCCGACGAACGTTCCGCCCTTGGACAAGCCTTCCACCGGACCGTCCATTAGAACGGTGTCGTTCGGCAGTTCGCGGCGGCCTTTTGAGGAATAGGCGAAGAGTGTGCCAGCGCCGCCTTCGATGTCGATCCAGCCGTCGGCGCGGGTGGCGCCGGTCTCGTACGAGAGTTCGTACAGTTCTTCCTTGCGCGCCATGACAGCCTGCGCCAGCGACTTCAACATTGCGGCGCGCTGGTGAAAGGTCATCGCGCGCAGCCCCGGCCCGCCGACGGTGCGCGCGTAGTTCAGCATCCCGGCGAAATCCCGCGGGCCGCTGCCCACTTGCGCCACCGGCTCATCGGTAACGGCGGAATTGATTTCGCTCAACGTGCCCGCCGGGTCGAGCCAACGCTCTTCCGCAAAGCTCATCAATCGAAGCAGTTTCATATCGTCTCCTAACGGCCGGAGAAATTCGGTTTGCGTTTCTCCGTGAACGCGGCAACGCCTTCGCGGTAATCGGCGGACCGGCCCAGTTCTCGCTGCCTGTCGCGCTCGTGATCAAGCTGCTGATCGAGCGTGGCCGACCAGCTGGCGCGGATCGCGTGCTTGATGGCGGCGTAGCCTCCGGTCGGGCCGCGTGCGAACTGCTCCACCAGCGCATTCGCCTCATCCATGAGATTGACATCCTCAACCGCGCGCCAGATGAGGCCCCAGCTTTCCGCCTCCGCGGCCGTGATCGGCTGGCCGGTGAGCGCCAGCCCCATGGCACGCGCTTGCCCAACCAGCCGCGGCAAAATCCAGGTGCCGCCGGAATCCGGCAGCAGCCCGATATTGGCGAAGGACTGGATAAACTTTGCGCTTTTCGCGGCGATCACGATATCCGTCGCGAACGCAATGTTTGCGCCGGCGCCTGCTGCCACGCCGTTCACCGCGCACACCACGGGCTTTGGCAGAGTCACCAATCGGCGAATGAGCGGATTGTAGTAATTCTCGAGTGAATCATTGAGATCGACGCCCTCGCCACCCGGAATGACCGTTCGATCGGCAAGGTCCTGCCCCGCGCAGAAGCCGCGGCCCGCGCCGGTGATAAGCACCGTCCGCACGCTTTCATCCCGCTCCACCTGCGACAGCGCTTCGGCCACCTCGCCATGCATCTGCACGATGAAACTGTTAAGTCGATCCGGCCGGTTGAGAGTAAGCCGCGCAGCGCCGTTCGCAATTTCGAATAAAATGGTTTCGTAGGGCATCAACACCTCCAGCCCCGCGCGCAACTTTGCGCACGCTTGGCAGGAGGTTAGGCTATTCGGGTGACCGATGCTCCGCAAACCAACGCTGACGAACTCGCCCGCCGGATCGCGAGGCACTTGCTGTCGCGCGAAGGTACCGGGCCGGCCTGGGGCATCGAGATCGAGGAAGCCCGAGAAGGGTATGCGCGCATTGCGATGACGATTCGCACCGACATGCTCAACGGCCACGCGATCGCGCATGGTGGGATGATCTTCGCGCTGGCGGACACTGCCTTTGCCTATGCCTGTAATTCCCGCAACGTGAGCACGGTGGCACAGGCCGCCTCCGTCGTCTTTCTCGCCTCGGCGACAGCGGGCGAACGGCTGGTGGCGGAAGCCCGCGAGCAGGCGCTGAGCGGTCGTTCCGGCGTTTACGCGGTGACGGTCAGCACCGCTGACGGGCGAAAAATCGCGGAATTCCAAGGGCTATCCCGCGGGCTCGATCAGCCAGTGCTGGAGCCGTCTTAACGGCCTGCCCGTTCCCATATATGAGAAGGACGGCCGGAGAGCCCGATGTACACGACCGAATTGAAGGACAAAAGCCAAAAGTCTACGCCAGTTTCGCTGGCCGATGAGGACCCACAGAAGCTTGCCGCCTTCGAAGCGCGCGTGGCGGCCGACGATTTCATCGAGCCCAAGGACTGGATGCCGGAGGCGTATCGCAACACGTTGATCCGCCAGATTTCGCAGCACGCCCATTCTGAGATCGTCGGCATGCTGCCCGAGGGCAATTGGATAACCCGTGCGCCCAACCTGCGCCGCAAAACCATCCTGCTGGCCAAAGTACAGGACGAAGGCGGCCACGGGCTTTATCTGTACGCGGCGGCGGAAACGCTAGGCATCTCGCGCGAGGAGATGATCGAGGCGCTGCATACCGGCAAAGCAAAGTATTCGACCATCTTCAATTACCCGACGCTGACCTGGGCAGACATCGGCGCCATCGGCTGGCTGGTGGACGGCGCCGCAATCATGAATCAGGTGCCGCTGCAGCGCACCTCCTATGGGCCATATGCGCGCGCCATGGTGCGCATCTGCAAGGAAGAGAGTTTCCACCAGCGTCAGGGCTACGAGATCATGAGCGTCCTCACCGCCGGCACGGGGGATCAGAAGCGCATGGCGCAGGATGCGCTGGATCGCTGGTGGTGGCCGTCGCTCATGATGTTCGGCCCGCCGAATGACAAATCGCCCAACACTGCGCAGTCGGTGCGCTGGCGCATCAAGCGCGAAACCAATGATGAGCTCAGGCAGAAATTCGTCGACGTGACGGTGCCGCAGGGGGAAGCGATTGGCTTACGGGTGCCCGACCCCTCACTGAGGTGGAACGAGGAACGCGGCTCTTATGATTTCGGCGTGATCGACTGGGAGGAATTCTACGCGGTTGTGCGCGGCGAAGGGCCTGTCGCGAAGGAACGCACACAAGCGCGGGTTAAAGCATGGAAAGACGGCGCCTGGGTGCGGGAAGCGGCCGCCGCGCATGCTTCGAAGCGCACGATGCGCATGGCGGCGGAATGACCGATGTGCGCTGGCCTTTGTGGGAAGTTTTCGTGCGGGCGAAGAACGGGCTGGCGCATAAGCATGTGGGCAGTGTGCATGCCGCCGATGGGCGCATGGCCATTGAAGCGGCGCGCGATGTTTACACGCGACGAATGGAAGGCGTGAGTTTGTGGGTGGTGCCGTCCAGCGCCATCGTCGCTTCGGACCCGAAAGAGACGACGGATCTGTTCGAGCCGGCGGCCGACAAGGTGTACCGCCATCCCACCTTCTACACGATCCCGGAAGGGGTGAAGAACATCTGATGGCAGATGAGGACATCTTGTTTCATCACGCGCTGCGACTGGGTGACGATGCGCTGATCCTCGGCCAGCGCCTCTCCGAATGGTGCGGGCACGCGCCGATGCTGGAAGTGGATCTGGCGCTCGCCAACATCGGGCTCGATTTGCTCGGCCAGACGACGCATTTCCTCAACCTCGCGGGCGAGATCGAAGGCAAAGGACGCGATGCCGATGCGCTCGCCTTCCATCGCGACGTGCTGGATTTCCGCAATTGCCTGCTGGTCGAGCAGCCAAACGGCGATTTCGCGGAAACCATCGCGCGCCAGTTCCTGTTCTCCAACTGGCAAGAATTGCTGATGAAGGAAATTGCGACGGGGCCCGATCCGCGACTTTCCGCCATCGGCGCCAAAGCGGTGAAGGAGATCGCCTATCACGCGAAATTCGCGAGCGAGTGGGTGGTGCGGCTGGGCGATGGCACGGACGAAAGCCGCGCGCGCATGATTGCCGCCCTCGACTGGATGTGGCGCTTCGTGGGCGAGCTGTTCGATCCCAATGTCGGCGCACCCTCCCTGCGTGCGGAATGGGATGCCCGGATCGCGCGCACTTTGGCGGACGCGCAGCTGGAAGTGCCGAGGCCGCGTCGCGGTGTGCTGGGGGGCCGCACCGGTCATCATTCGGAATATCTGGGCCATCTCCTTACGGAAATGCAGTTTCTGCAGCGTGCTTATCCGGGAGCGACGTGGTGAGCGCTGTTGCCGAGCTGTCGCTAAAAGACCGAATCTTCGAAATTCTTTCGCTGGTTCCCGACCCGGAAATTCCCTGCATCTCCGTGGTCGATCTCGGCATCGTGCGCGATGTGCGAGGGCAAACAGTAGTGATCACGCCGACCTATACGGGCTGCCCAGCGACCATCGCCATCGAGCAGGACATTCGTACAGCGCTCGATCGTGCCGGGCTGCCGCAGGTGAAGATCGAAACCACGTTGTCGCCGCCCTGGACGACGGACTGGATCAGCGACGAAGGCCGTGAAAAATTGCAGGCATACGGCATTGCGCCGCCTTTGAAGGGTGTTGCAATGCATTCCTTGCACGAAACGCCGGCTGAATGTCCGCGCTGCGGTTCGTCGCACAGCGAAGAGATCAGCCGCTTCGGCTCGACGCCTTGCAAGGCGCTCCATCGCTGCCTCGACTGCAGGGAGCCGTTCGATCGGTTCAAGTGTCATTGAATGTCTATCAACACCGGATTTCACAAACTCAAGATCGCGGAAGTGCGCCGAGAAACCTCGGATGCCGTCTCGATCTGCTTTGAAATTCCGGAGCACCTGAAAGAGGCCTTCGCCTTCAAGGCTGGCCAGCATCTGACTTTGCGCGCGGAACTCGACGGCGAAGATATCCGACGGAATTACTCGGTATGCGTGGCACCAAGTGAAAAGGAAATCCGCATCGCCATCAAGCAGATGATGCCCGGCCGCTTTTCCGCCTGGGCGAATGCGAATCTGCGCGAAGGCCAAGTCATCGAAGTGCTGCCACCGATGGGCCGCTTCGTCGTTCCAGAACATTCGCGAGAGAATCCCTACTTCGTGGCGCTGGCCGGCGGTTCCGGCATCACGCCGGTGATTTCGATTGTGAAGACCCTGCTGGAAACGCAAGCCTCGGCGCGCTTTGTGCTGCTTTACGGCAACCGCAACACGGCATCGGTGATGTTTCTGGAGGAATTGGCGGGGGTCAAAAACCGCTATATGGACCGGTTGGAGCTGTACCATTTTCTGGAAGACGAAGCGGAGGAGATCGATCTTTTCAACGGACGCTTAGATCGTGACAAGTGTGAAACGGTGTTCGACACCCTCATCGATGTGACATCCGCAGACGCGTTTTTCATCTGCGGCCCCGGCCCGATGATGGATGCGGCCGAAGCTACGCTGCTCGCCCGCGGCGTGCCGTCTGATAAAATCCTGATCGAACGTTTCACGTCCAGCGCGCTTTCCGCGGAACAACTCGCGGCCCGCGAAGCCCTCCAGCAGAAGGCGGCCGGAACCGAGTTGATTGTTACGCTCGACGGGCGGCGCAGCCGCATCGCCTTCGACCCCACCAAGGGCAGCATCCTCGATTGCGTGCAGGCCGCCGGCCTGCCCGCGCCTTACGCCTGCAAAGGCGGCGTATGCACAACCTGCCGGGCCAAAATTCTCGAAGGTCAGGTGACGATGACCAAGAATTATGGTCTGACGGAGCAGGAAGTGGCGGACGGCTACGTGCTGACCTGTCAGTCGGTTCCCGCCACCGATCGGGTCGTGGTCAGTTACGACGAATAGGGGAAGCTGAGGGGTAACATGTTCGAAGAGCTGAAACCCCGCGCGCCCGATCCGCTGCTTGACACCATCCGTCAGTTTCGCGCCGACCCGCGGCCCAACAAGTTGGATTTGGGCGTGGGCGTGTTTCAGGACGAGCACGGCCGCACGCCCGTGCTCCGCAGCGTGAAAAGGGCCGAAGCGCTCTTGCTGGAGATGCAACAGACGAAGACCTATCTCGGAGCCGAAGGTGATCTGGAATTCGCGAACCTGCTCGGCGGGCTCGCTTTGGGCGCCGACTTCCTCCGCGACGCCCCGACGTTCGGAATTCAGAGCCCCGGCGGCACGGGCGCGTTGCGACTCGGCGCCGAATTGATCCGCATCGCGAATCCGCAAGCGCAAATCTGGCTCGGGCGGCCGACATGGCCCAATCATGAGCCGATCTTCTCCGCGGTCGGTATCCCGATCCGCGACTATCGCCATTTCGATCCGGAAACGCAGTCGGTCTGCTTTGACAATCTAATGTCGGCGACGAAAGCAGCCAAGTGTGGCGACGTGTTCGTGCTGCATGCCAGCTGTCATAACCCGACCGGTGCGGATTTCACCTTTGCGCAGTGGCAGGAGATCGCGCGCGCACTCAACCGGTTCGGCCTCATCCCCTTCCTGGATGCCGCCTATCAAGGATTTGCGCGCGGGCTCGATGACGATATGGCCGGCGCGCGGCATGTTCTTGCGAACGTGGCTGAAGCGCTGATTTCCATGTCCTGCTCGAAAAACTTCGGGCTTTACCGCGAGCGCACGGGCGCGCTGTATGTGCGGACAGGCGATGCTGCGAAAGCCCAAACTGTGCGCTCCAACCTGCTTGCCATCGCCCGCGCCAACTACTCTATGCCGCCTGATCATGGCGCCGCTGTCGTGCGCACAATTCTGGCGGATGAGAATCTCCGCATCAGCTGGACGGACGAAGTGGCGGAGATGCGCGCCAAGCTGAATGCCATGCGACAGAAGCTCGCCACCTTGCGCATCAACAGTTTGGATCTTGGACCGCTCGCACGCCAGAATGGCATGTTTGCAATGCTCCCGCTCACCACGACGCAGGTCAGCAAGTTGAAAGACGAGCACGCAATTTACATGGCGGCCTCCGGCCGCGTGAATATCGCGGGCCTCATGAGCGCGGATGTAGACAGCTTTGCCGCTGCACTGCGCTCCGTTCTGATGAACGAAGCGGCGTAGGGTTCAGCGAGCCTGACATGCGTTGGTCCAAGCTTCTCCTTCTCATTCCATACGTGGCGGTTTCGTACGTTCCCTTCTACAATCGCACTCCACCCGTGATCGCCGGAATACCCTTCTTCTACTGGTACCAGCTGTTGTGGATTCCGCTCGGTTCGATTCTCTTGTTTATTGTTCTCCGCCTGTCAGGTCCGTCAAAGTACTGACGGATGAATATCGCCCTGCTTGTATTCTCGATTCTGTTCGTCGTCGTCACCGCAATGGGTTTCCTCGCGTCGCGCTGGCGACGGGGCGACCTGAGTCAATTGCATGAATGGGGACTAGGAGGCCGCCGTTTCGGAACGGTTATCATCTGGTTTTTGCTAGGCGGCGATCTCTACACCGCCTACACCTTCATCGCTGTCCCGGCGCTGATGTTTGGTGCTGGCGCCTTGGGTTTCTTCGCGGTGCCCTACACCATCATGGTGTATCCGCTGATGTTCGTTGTATTTCCGAAACTCTGGTCGGTTGCGCGCGCCAAAGGTTATATCACCGCAGCTGATTTCGTCCGCGGCCGGTTTAGCTCCAGTTCGCTTGCCTTGGCAGTGGCGGTTACGGGCATCGCGGCGACAATGCCCTACATCGCGCTGCAGCTGGTGGGAATGGAAGTTGTGCTGCAGGCGCTCGGCATGCGCGGCGAGGTGGCACTCGTGATCGCGTTCGTGATCCTTGCCGCCTACACATACACCAGCGGATTGCGCGCGCCGGCCATGATCGCCGTGGTCAAAGACCTGCTGGTTTACATCACGATATTCGCTGCGATTATAATCATTCCGGCCAAGATCGGCGGCTATGAAGCGATGTTCGACAGCATTCCTGCACCAAAGCTGCTTCTTGGGCATGCGACTTCACATAGCCTCGGGCCTCAAGTCGCCTACGCCACGCTCGCGCTAGGCTCCGCGTTGGCGCTGCTTCTCTACCCTCACGCAATGACAGGCGTTCTGTCTTCTTCGAGTGCGGAAGTGATCCGACGGAATGCCGTCGCATTGCCCGCCTATTCCATTGCGCTGGGCCTGATCGCGCTCCTGGGACCGATGGCCTTGGCGGCAGGCGTCGCGTCCTTGCCGGCGTATGCAGAGGGTTTCAAACAATTCGGCGCGAACTATGCCGTTCCGGCACTTTTCATGCATGTATTCCCCCCGTGGTTCGTCGGCGTTGCATTCGCCGCCATAGCCATTGGCGCTCTGGTTCCCGCCGCCATCATGTCGATTGCTTGCGCCAATCTCTTCACGCGCAATATTTACCGCGAATACTACAAGCCGGATTGTGAGGCGGCGCAGGAGAGCCGTATCGCCAAGATCGTCTCACTGGCCGTCAAGCTTGGGGCGCTGGTATTTGTCATCGCGCTGCCTTCGCAATACGCCATTCAGCTGCAGCTTCTCGGCGGCATTCTTATTATTCAGACGCTGCCAGCCGTGCTGCTTGGACTTTACATCGGTTGGCTCAATCCGCGCGCGCTTCTCCTCGGCTGGGTCGTAGGGATCGGCAGCGGCATCACCATGTGGGCACAACTCGGGTTTAGCAGCACCACCTATCCGCTGGTTCTTCTCGGCACAACGGTTCCCTGTTACGCCGCCGTCCTATCGCTCGTGCTGAACCTCGCGATCACTGTCCTGCTGAGCCTGGCCTTGAATGTCCCCAAGGCGGGCCCTCAGGATGAAACCGCCCAAATGAGCTAATTAGCGCCTGATCTTTTCGACAGCGTGCGCTAACCACTATCGATCGCCGCCCTCTGCTATCGAATAAACGTTTCGTAACCAAAAAGCGGCAGATTGCGTGTTTTGCAGGAGGCCCGCTTGGCCATTGGGCGGTGGGGAACTGTTATCTTCGCAATAACAACGGTTGCTGCAGCAGCACTCGCGGCAGCCGACTCCAGCTTACATCATACGCTTTCCCTCCTCGACAAGGCTGTTCTCGGCGCTTCGGCCCTCATTGGTGTAGCGCTCCTGCTGCATGCGCTACTTGACGTAAGCAAGCGCGCGCTTGTCCTACAGGCGCAGGCAGCTGAGCTTCGAATGCTCGCACACAAACTCGAGGAGACGCTGAAAACGATTTCGGCAATGAATGCACAGCTCCATGAGAGTGAGGCACGTTACAAAGGGCTGGTTGATTCGCAGGGTGATGCAATCGTTCGGCGGTCGCCTGACAGGCGGATCACCTACGCGAACGACGCTTTCTTTCAGATGTTCGGCCTGACTGATTTAGCGTTGGGCCAACCCTTCGCACCCGAACTGCACCCGGGCAGCCAATCGCCTCCTCCGAGCAACTTCCTTGACGCCGAGGGCAAGGCAGCGCGCGCGAAGTACGACCAGCATATGCGAACGGCGCAAGGCTGGCGTTGGATCGCGTGGGAAGATTACGCCATTCGGAATTCCGCCGGTCAGCTGACCGAAATCCAGAGCGTTGGACGTGATATCACGGATCGCAAGGTGCTCGAAGAAGCCCTCACGGATGCGCGCGATAAGGCGGAGGCGGCGAGCCGGGCGAAGTCGGGCTTCCTCGCGACAATGAGTCACGAAATACGAACACCGATGAACGGCGTGCTGGGAATGGCTCGCCTGTTGCTGGAGACTGCGCTTGAGCCGGAGCAACGGACTTACACCGAGGCCATACGCGCATCTGGGGAGTCTCTCTTGGGTTTAATTGGAGATATTCTTGATTTCTCCAAGATCGAATCGGGCGCCCTGATTCTCGAAGAAGCGGAAGTCGAAATCCGGAAGACGGTAGAGGATATTGTTGAGCTTATGGCGCCGCGGGCCTATGCCAAGGGAATCGAGTTGGTCGCGGTAATAGAGCCGGACACGCCTCGCTGCATCCGCGCCGACGGCCTGCGGTTGCGCCAGGTACTAACGAACCTGCTTGGAAATGCCATAAAGTTCACCGAAAAAGGTGGCGTGCGCATTGATGTCTGCAGAGTACAAGGCGGCCATCGGCACCTCCTCCGCTTCACTGTTCGGGACACTGGCGTCGGCGTCCCATTTGAAAAGCGCGGCTCGATCTTCGACGAATTCGTGCAGGCCGATTCCAGCCACGCGCGTCGGTTCGGAGGGTCCGGCCTTGGACTTGCGATCTCCAAACGCCTGGTCGATGCCATGGGCGGCCAAATTGGTGTTACTGACGCGCCGGACGAAGGCAGTGTTTTCTGGTTCACCATCCCGGCGGTGACGACGCGACGAAGCAAATTTTCGGAAAGTCACAGGCTCGACACCCAAAGCTTTGCGATCGTTACCAGAAGCCAGCTGCTGCGCGAAGGATTGAGCGCGCACGTCCGCATTCTTGGCGGCAACGTCGTGCATTTAACGCAATCTGATGGATCTGTTCAGGTCGATGCCGCTTTAATAGACGCAGGCACATCTCGTGAGCCCGATGTCCCTCGGTTGCCGCGTCCGGGATGCCGATCCGTCGTGCTGATAACGCCGGAAATGCGCCCGCGTCTGCCGCAGCTAAAAGCTCTCGGCTTTTCGGACTATTTGGTGAAGCCCTTGCGCCAGTCGTCGCTTGCGCGACAATTGCGAACCTCTTCGGCCGAAGGCGCAACCGGATTTTCGGATATCACCGCCGATCAGGCAATGTTGCCACAGATCGAACAGCATGGGCGGCGCCGGCGAATATTGTTGGCCGAAGACAATCCAATAAATGCCATGCTCATTCGCGAGCTGCTGCGACGGCGCGGGTACATCGTGACCGAGGCGACTTCCGGCCAGGCCGCTCTAGCACTGGTAGAACGGACGAGTTTCGACACGGTGATCACTGATATCCACATGCCGGGCCTTGATGGCATTGAGATGACGCGTCGGATCCGGCAGCGCGAACAATCGTTGAGCATTGCAAAGCTCCCCGTCATCGCCCTGACCGCAGATGCCGCCGACACCGGCAAACAGGCTTGCCTTGAAGCAGGGATGGACGGCTTTCTGACCAAGCCCGTTGATCCTGCAGAGCTTGACACAATGCTGGAACTGATATTTTCCGCGCGCCAGCGGTCTCGCGTCGCTGCATGAGCGGTGAAAGCCAATCCATGCGGGACTCACCCGGTCGGACCGCCGCCGCCATTCGGTCTTACCTAAAGCCGCGCACAGGCACGATGCTCGTGCTTGGAGCTGCGTGCGGGCTGCCGCTGCTCACCATATCAAATGTTCTGGGGCTATGGCTTACCGATAGCGGTGTCTCCATGACCGATATCGGGCTTTTTGCCTACACGTTACTTCCCTATTCCTTCAAGTTTGTTTGGGCGCCGATACTGGACCAAGTGCGCTTGCCCGTGCTGCATCGCCTGCTTGGCAAGCGACGCGCCTGGATGTTGATCGCGCAGTTGGGCATTCTGATCGCGTTTATCGGGTTGTGGTTTTGCAACCCTCGAACAGATCTGTTTCAGATCGCTCTATTCTCGCTTCTTCTCGGCTTTTCCGGCGCAAGTCAGGATATTTCGGTGGACGCCTGGCGCATCGAGATTGCACCGCGCGAGGAGCAAGGCACGATGCTGGGCGCCTACCAACTTGGTTACCGGTTGACGGCGCTCGCGACGGCGGCGCTCACGCCCTATCTCGCCCAGTTGATTTCATGGCGCGCGGGACTGATCTTTCTCGGCTGCCTCATTTTCCTCGGCATGGGCGCGACGCTTGCAGCGCGCAGGCCGCCGGAATCCGATGCTGCCGAGGAAGTCGAAGCGACAGAGGAGAGGCTGGGCGTCCACGGACGGGCAGGTTCGGCAATTGGCTGGTTCTATGCAGCGGCGATTGCTCCATTCACTGACTTTTTCCGTCAGCATCGCTGGGTGGGACTGCTCATCCTTGTGATGATCGGAACCTATCGGTTACCGGACTTCATCATGGGCACAATGGCCCGGCCAATGTATCGCCAGAGCTTTTCCTTGGTCGAGATTGGCACGATGTCGGGCCTGATTGGGGTGTGGGTGACAATAGCCGGCGCACTCGTCGGCGGCTTATTCGTCTACCGCTTTGGGATTATGCGCTCGTTGTTCATTGGGCTGTTCGCCGTAATTCTGGGGAATCTCGCATATGCGCTGCTTGCCGCAAGCGGCCACAATGTCGCGAGATTTGCGCTCGCGATTGGCATCGAAAACCTTGCCGCAGGTTTTGCCGGCACAGCATTACTCGCCTATATGTCGAGCCTGACCAGCGCGGCGTTCACGGCAACGCAATATGCCCTTTTCAGTTCGTTTTATGCGCTGCCCGGAAAACTGCTTGGCGGATTGTCTGGTTTCTTTGTGGATTGGTTTGCGCACCACCGTGCAGCATTCGAACCATGGATACCAGTCATGGCGGCGCTGCCCGACAAAGTCGCGGGATTTGTTCCGTTCTTCATTGCGACGGCCATGACCGGAGCGCCTGCCCTGATTCTGCTTATTCTGGTCTTTCGACTCGAGGGGCGGAAGGCAGCCAGACGAGCAGCCTAGGTCTCGCGAATTGCGAAATCCGAACCGGCTCAGTAGGATCGGAGGAACTTCTCAACATCGCAAGTTTGGCCCCTGAGAAGTTTCAGGCCTGCGAGGGAATCGCGTTCTTGGTCAATGTTCATGAGCCGGGCCGTCTGGAAGGCCGCCTCGCCGAATGGCCCGTTCTGGCCACGGCGGGCGCGCTCGAAGTGCGCCTCGCGGAAACCGAAAGCGAGGTAGAGGCAGCGCAGCGACTGCGGTATCGCGTGTTTTACGAAGAGATGACCGCGATTCCATCGGCGCCCATGCGCGCGCAGCGTATGGACTTCGATCAGTTCGACGCGTTTTGCGATCACCTGCTGGTCATCGACCGTGAACTGATCGACGAGGACGGCCAGCCTGCAGTCGTCGGCACGTCTCGCCTCATGCGTGACGTAGACGCCACGCGCGCGGGCGGCTTCTACACCAGCGGCGAATACGACATCGCACAGATACTGTCTGAGTTTGGCAACGGCAATCTCGTCGAGATCGGCCGCTCATGTATTCTTCGAGATTATCGGACCAAACCGTCCACCATGCAGCTGCTATGGCGCGGTGTGATGGTTTACGACTTGCGGTTCTCGATCGATCTCATGTTTGGTTGCGCCTCGCTGGCGGGAACCGATCCCAACCCCCTGGCGCTGCCGCTCTCTTATCTCCACCATTATTATCCGATGCCGGAAGGCGTACGCGTGCGTGCCCGGTCCGAGCTATACGTTGAAATGAACCGGATGCCGAAGGTTGCCATCGACCCGAAAGCCGCCCTGCATGCTTTGCCACCGATAATCAAAGGCTATTTGAGGGCCGGCGCCTCAATCGGAAACGGGGCAGTGATCGACCGTCAGTTCGATACGACCGATGTCTTCATTTATTTTCCACTATCGAATATGGACGCCCGTTATCGCTCCCGCTTCGCGCGATCTGTTGGTCTATGAAGGAATCAAGAGCGCCGACAAACCGCTAATTTGCGAGCCGCCGCTCGATGGCGTCCCACACTAGCGCCGCTGCGTCGGGACCGCCGAAGCGCTTTACCTCCCAAATACCGGTCGGCGAAGTGACGTTAATTTCGGTCAGATAGTCTCCGATCACATCAATCCCGGCAAAGATCAAACCGCGCGCCTTAAGCTCCGGCCCAATACTTTTGCAGATGAATTCTTCCCGCGCGCTCAGAATTGTGTGCTCGGGTTTGCCACCGACATGCATATTGGATCGCGCCTCGCCTTGCGCAGGGATACGATTGATCGCACCCGCAAGTTCGCCGTCCACCAACAGAATGCGCTTGTCTCCTTTGCGGACCTCTGGAACGTACCGCTGGACAATAATCGGTTCGCGGTAGAAGGCGGTGAACATTTCCAGCATGGCACCGAGATTCTCGTCTTCTGCTTTCACCCGAAAAACACCGGCGCCACCATTTCCGTAAAGGGGCTTCAGGATGATGTCGTTGTGTTCCGAGCGGAACGCACGAATCTCCTCTCGATCGGAAGTGATGAGCGTCGGCGGCATCAGATCCTTGAACAAGGTCACGAAAAGCTTTTCTGGCGCATTGCGCACATGGAACGGATCATTGACCACCAAAGTCTCGGGATGAATGCGTTCGAGAAGGTGGGTGGCGGTGATGTATGCCATATCAAAGGGGGGGTCCTGCCGCATCAGCACCACATCGGTTTGCGCCAGATCCTGAACAAGACTTTCACCTAGGGTGAAATGGTCCCCCTTTTGGTTACGAACGTTCAATGGTCGGCAACGCGCAGTGACAAGGCCGTCTCGGAGCGAGAGATCGCGCGGGCCGTAATAGAGGAGCACGTGACTTCGTGCCTCCGCTTCGAGCGCAAGCGCGAATGTAGAGTCGCCCGCAATATCAATGCGCTCGATGGGGTCCATCTGGATGGCGACGGTCAGCGACATACGTCCTCCATCGCCGCAGAATCTCGCGGCGCAGCACGATGTTTATGTAAGCGGCGGCCGAGTGATCGGCAATGTGGGGTAAGCTCTTCGAGACTTACATACCATCTTTGCGCCAGTCTTCGGGATGCCAAGCGCCCGGGAAGTGCTGCGGCAGGCGGCCGGCAGCAACAGTTATCAGATCGAAGCGCACGCCATTGGCATCGCATGCGGGCGCCTGTGAAATATACTGCTGCGCAGCGCGGCCGATTCGCATCTGCTGGTGCATACGTACTGATTCGACGGCGGCTTCGCCGACCTTACGCGCCTTTACCTCAATGAAGCACAGGATGCCGGAGGGGGAGCGCGCGACGAGATCGATTTCGCCAAATCGGTTGCGCACCCGACGGCCGAGAATTCGATACCCTTTGAGCATCAGGATAAAGCTGGCCAGTAACTCACTGCGCCGTCCGCGCCGCTCGGCGTTGCGGCTCTTGTCATCAGCGCGCGTCATTGGTCGCCTTCAGGCTCAGCGCCCGCTCGTAGGTCGCGCGTTTCGGGAGGTCGAGTGCGGTGGCGATCAGTTCCGCAGCGGCGCTGAGCGGCATGTGAATCATTGCTTTTTGAAGCAGAAGATCGGCTTTCGCAAAGTCGATTTCGGGTGCTAAGGGCGGCGCCACGACGATGGTGATTTCTCCTTTGGGCGGAGACCGCGCAGCGAATTCCGACGCGAGAATCCCAAGGTTGCCGCGACGAACATCTTCATGGATTTTGGTCAATTCGCGCGCGACTGTGGCGTTGCGTTCCCCAAGAATATCGCGCATGTCCGCTAACGTTTCGGCAGTTCGCCGCGGGGATTCGAAGAAGATCAGGGTCGAGTTTACCGAACGGGCGGCTTCTAGAGCGCGACGCCGCTCACCCTGTTTCGCAGGAAGGAATCCGGCAAAGTAAAAGCGGTCTGTCGGCAGGCCTGCCAGAGTGAGGCCGGTCAGCGCCGCTGAGGGGCCAGGAATCGCATGCACGGCCACTCCCTGCGCCAGCGCCTCTCGGACAAGTTTGTATCCTGGATCCGAGATTAGCGGAGTTCCTGCATCGCTAAGCAGCGCAATCCGGGCACCTTCAGTTAGTCGGGAAATTAGTCGGGACCGCTCTCGTGCAGCATTGTGGTCGTTGTAGGGTGTGAGCGGCTTTGAAATTCCGTGGATGGCCAACAGCTTGGCGGTTACGCGCGTATCCTCCGCCGCTATCAGGTCACAGGCGTTGAGCACGTCGAGGGCCCGCAAGGTGATATCGCGGGCATTTCCGATAGGCGTCGCGACAATATAAAGTCCCGCCGCCTCGTTTTGTGCGTTATGCCGGGCGAGGCTACGTTCGGCGTGTTTCCTGCCCCCTTCCGAGGACTTCATTTCTGATGACCGCATCCCGGCCCACCCGTCTGTTGCAAAGACTTTGCGCCATTGCCGGCACGCTGGCGATAGCCGGCATGACAGCTTGTACACCCCCACCCAAGCCTCAGGCGCCGCCCGCCCCTCCCCCTGCGCCGGCACAGGCACACGCCACTGCGAAGCATCCACTCATAGGGAGCCAGCCCGGTTTCGTCCGCCTCTCCAACACACCCGCCGGGCGTGAACCGGTCCGCGTTGGCGTGTTGCTGCCTTTCTCCAACGGCTCGGCAGCGACCCGCAATCTCGCCAAGGCACTCATGAATGCCGCGCAACTTGCGATGTTCGATGCGCGCAATCCCGACATTCTGCTTCTGCCCGGGGACGAGGGCTCCACGCCCGGCGAGGCTGCCTCTGCCGCCCGTATGCTGATGTCTGAGGGCGCGGAAGTCATTGTGGGCCCATTGTTTGCACAATCGGTGACGACCGTCGCGCCGATCGCGCGCGATCGTGCCGTGCCGGTGATCGCGTTCTCCACCGATCGCGCCGTCGGTGGGAGGGGCGTGTACCTGCTCAGCTATCAGCCGGAAACCGAAGTCAAGCGAGTGATCTCTTATGCGGCTGCGCATGGGCATGCGAATTTCACCGGAATAGTTCCGCGCACCGCCTACGGCGACCGCGTGCTTGCCGCTTTCAAGTCAGAGGCGGCGGCCGCAAAGGTGAATGTTCGTGCAATCGTCCGCTTCGATCCCGGCACGACGGATCTCGCGCAGACCGCGAGTGCCGCTTCCGCAAGCGGAGCGGACACCATCCTGGTTGCCCAGGGAGGAACTCAGCTCGCCGCTCTCGCGGCACTGCTTGGTCCAACGCATCCGCAGCTATTGGGCACAGGCCTGTGGGCCGAACGGTCGCTCCTGAAAGAAACCGCATTGGCGGGAGGCTGGTTTGCGGCGCCGCCGCCGCGGGCAGATGCCAATTTTGAGGAGCATTACCGGGCAACTTTCGGCGCTGCGCCTCCCCAACTGGCACCCCTTGCCTATGATGCGATTTCGCTGGTGGCCGCGCTGGCGCACGGTATACCTTATCGCCGGTTTACGGATCCAGCCCTCACCGACCCGAACGGTTTCTCGGGAGTAACTGGTGTATTCCGTTTCAACGCCGATGGAAGTTGCGACCGCGGGCTCGCGATTCTTGCGGTGACCCCGGAGGGGTTCCGCATTGTGGACCCGGCGCCGAGCAGTTTCCAAGTGCCAGCGTCCTAATCGGCTAGCGCAGCGATCAGGCTGTTGAGTACCAAGCGGCCAGATTGTGTGGCCGCAAGTCGACCTTTGCTGAATTCCAATAAGCGTTCGTCTTGCAGTGAGTCGATGCGTGACCGATTCAGCGAAAGCCCCCAGCGCCTTTCATAACCGGCCACATCTAGACCCTCCGTTAGTCGGAGGTTCATCAGAAGGTGTTCATGGGCCGCATTTTCATCAGACAGTTCATGGCGTTCCACGAGTGCATGCCCTTCGGTTTCGATTCTTGCTAGCCAGCGCTCAGGCAGGCGCTCTGTAGCGGTAGCGATACGGTGCCCAGAAAGGGTGAGCCGTCCATGGGCGCCCGGACCAACCCCTGCGTAATCGCCATATCTCCAATAAAGGAGGTTGTGCCGGCACTCGGCGCCGGATTTGGCATGATTGGAGATCTCATAGGCAAACATGCCTGCCGCCTCAGTAATCTCCTGCGTGACTTCGTACAGCGCGGCGGCGGCGTCATCGTCGGGAACGACAAGCGCGCCAGTTCTCGCAAGCATGGCAAAGGGCGTCGCCGGCTCGATGGTAAGTTGGTAGAGCGAGAGATGATCGGTTCCAAGCGCCAGCGCTTCCCGCAGTTCACATCGCCATTGCTCCGCCGTCTGTTGCGGGCGGACATAGATTAGATCCATAGACACATCATCGAAACAGGCTTGAGCAAACCGAACTGCCGCTTTGGCTTCCGCAACGCCGTGCAGGCGGCCAAGCATCTTAAGGTCCGCGTCGTTTAAGGCCTGCGCGCCCAAAGACAGCCGATTGACGCCGGCGTCTCGGTAATCTCGAAAACGCTGGGCGTCAGCGCTGGCGGGATTCGACTCCAGCGTGATTTCCACAGCGGAAGTCACAGGCCAGAGCTTGGCTATCGCGTCCATAACGGTCGCTACAGACTTGCCGCGCATCAAAGACGGCGTACCGCCCCCGAAAAAAATCGTGTCGACCGGAGGACGCGATGGACCTTGCAGCCCCGCAACGTGTTCCAACTCGCTGACGACGCCATTTACCCATTCCGAATCGTCAACCCGCGAGCGGACGTGCGAATTGAAGTCGCAATAGGGGCACTTGGCCGCACAAAATGGCCAGTGCACGTAAATACCGAAAGGTTCAGGGCTCACTGAGGTTCGAGAGGCTCGTGGCTGCCAAAAATTTCTGGAAAGCCCGCGCACGATGACTCATGGCGTGCTTCCGCATAGGATCCATTTCGCCGAAGGTTTGGCTCAGCCCCTCGGGGACGAAGATGGGGTCGTAGCCGAAACCTTTGCTCCCGCGGGGCGGAAACTCGAGGTGCCCGCAGACTTCCCCCTCGAAGGCGTCGGTCTCCCCGCCGTGCGCCGCAAGCGCCAGCACGCAAACGAATTTCGCCAAGGATCGCATCGCGCCTTTTCTCCGCAGTTCACTCTCAATTCGGGAAATTCCAACGGCAAAATTCTTGTCTGGTCCGGCCCACCGCGCCGAATAGATTCCCGGAGCACCAGCAAGGGCGGCCACGCACAGCCCGGAGTCGTCCGCGAGCGCAGGAAGACCGCTGCTGTGCGCGGCCGCCTTGGCCTTGAGCAGCGCATTTTCAGTAAACGTCGTGCCGGTTTCCTCAGGTTCAGGCACATGCAGTTCAGCAGCGCCTTTCGCTCGAATACCGAAGGGCGCGAGAAGCTCCCTGATTTCTCGCAGTTTGCCGGGATTATGTGTCGCCACCAGCAGCGTGTCGCCGTGCGACAGCTTCATGCGATCGCTTTCTTCTGTAACTCGATAAGCTCGGTGACGCCCCCGCGCGCGAGCCGCAGCAGTTCTCCGAATTGCTCATCGGTAAACGGAGCGCCCTCTGCCGTCCCCTGCACCTCCACTAATCCTCCTGTGCCGGTAAGGACAAAGTTCGCATCGGTTTCCGCAGACGAATCTTCGGCATAATCGAGGTCAAGAACGGGCCGACCCCGGAAAATTCCGCAGGAGATCGCGGCGACCTGATCCTTAATGGCTGGCTTTGTCAGCATGCCTGTCTTTCGCATGAATTCGACGCATTGAGAGAGCGCGACAAACCCGCCAGTGATTGATGCTGTTCGCGTGCCGCCATCCGCCTGAAGCACATCGCAATCTATCACGATCTGCCGCTCCCCCAGTGAAGCAAGATCTACAATTGCGCGTAGCGAGCGCCCAATCAGCCGTTGGATTTCCACCGTGCGGCCGGACTGCTTGCCCAGCGCGGCTTCCCGGCGGGTGCGTTCGTTGGTGGCGCGCGGCAGCATGCCGTACTCCGCCGTTACCCAACCCTTACCCGTGCCTTTAAGAAAGGGAGGCGCCTTTTCCTCCACGCTGGCGGTCACGAACACGTGCGTGTCGCCGAACTTCACGAGACAGGAACCTTCAGCGTGCCGAGCTATCCCACACTCCAGGCTCACGGAGCGCATTTCGTTCGGGGCGCGATTGCTCGGCCGCATTGGCTGCACCTTGAAGTCGGCGGTTTCTGCCGCTACCTAGCGCTCCCGGAGCAGCCGCCGCAATGCGCCTGCTTTCTGGCTGAGAAACCCTTCCGCTTCAACGGTTTGAGCGACAGGAGTGCGGTTTTGAGCGGTCCCACCATCGAAAATGCGCAGGCCCGTATGCTAGTGGGCGAGCTTGGTGAACGGTCCCGGGATATCCTGCGTCATCTGGTCGATGCTTATCTTTCGTCCGGAGAGCCCGTGGGATCCCGCACGCTCTCACAACGTCTGCCGCATACGCTTTCGCCAGCATCGATCCGCAACGTGATGGCCGACCTCGAGACGCTTGGTCTGTTGTACGCGCCGCACACCAGCGCGGGCCGTGTGCCCACGGAAAAGGGTCTCCGCTTGTTCGTGGACGGTCTTTTGGAAATCGGCGAGTTGTCGCCCGCGGAGCGCGCCGCGATCGAAGCGCGAATTTCACCGCCGACCCGCGGGCTCGAAGATGTACTTACGCAAGCTACGATGTTGCTTTCTGGCCTTTCGCGTTGCGCTGGGCTGGTGGTCGCGCCGAAGCAAGAGAGTTCTCTCAAACACGTTGAATTTGTAGGTGTCGGACCCGGCAAGGCGCTCGTGGTTATTGTCAGCGAAGACGGCCAAGTGGAGAACCGGCTTGTCAACACGCCGCCGGGTCTGCCGATGTCGGCGTTGGCAGAAGCTTCCAATTACCTGAACGCCAGATTGCGAGGACGAACGCTTGACGATGCACGCGCGGAAATTCTCGCTGAGCTTGAAGGCGAACGCGCGGAACTGGACCGCCTTACCGCCAAGGTTGTGGCAGAAGGCCTCGCGACATTGGCGGGGGCCAGCCATCCGGAGCATAGGGATGACGACAAGGTATTAATCGTGCGGGGCACCTCTCATCTGCTCGACACCGTCGAAGCACAAACGGATCTCGCGCGCGTGCGCATGTTGTTCGAGGATATTGAACGCAAGAACGAACTCATCCATCTGCTGGAACTGGCGAAGCAGGGGGACGGGGTGAAAATTTTCATCGGTTCGGAGAATCGACTTTTCAGCCTTTCCGGATCTTCCATCGTCGCCGCCCCGTATGCGAATGCACAAGGCAAGGTGATTGGAGTGATTGGTGTACTAGGCCCGACACGGCTCAATTATGCCCGAATAATCCCAATGGTAGACCACACTGCGAAAGTCGTGAGCCGATTGTTCGCGTAAAACGTTCAGGGAATACCGATGAGCGACGATCAAGACTACATGCCGGAGACACAGGGCGCCAACGATACGGGTCCCTCAGAGGCCGACGAACTGGCGACCTTGGCGGCTGAGAACGCAGAGCTGAAGGACCGACTATTGCGCGCGCTGGCCGATGTGGAAAACACCCGGCGTCGCGCAGAGCGTGACCGGCTGGATGCGTCTCAATATGCCATGACGAAGTTCGCCCGCGACATTCTTGCGGTTGCCGACAATTTCGCGCGCGCCACAGAGGCGTGCCCAGCTGACGCTCGCGAAAGCGCGAGCCCTCAGGTCAAGGCTGTCATCGAGGGGGTGGAGGCGACCGAGCGGCAGTTGCTCGGCACGCTGGAGCGCTATGGCGTCAAGTCGATCGACACCTCCGATGGAAAATTCGATCCGAATTTCCACCAGGCGATTGCCGAGGTCCCCGGGGAAGGAAGAGCGCCCGGCAGCATCGTAAGCGTGGTGCAGACCGGCTACGTCATTGGCGATCGCCTATTGCGGCCTGCCATGGTGACCGTCGCTCGGCGCGATGCAGGATAGCACGCAGAACAGTCCTGCAAGCAAGGTAGATTCTATTCTGCTTTCCGCTTATGGATTGCTTCCTCTTGGGAGGCAGCCGCGTGAGGCCGTGTAAAATTCGCGTCGCCGTCGCAGGCCCCAATGGCCGGATGGGCCGCACCATCGTTCAGGCCATTCACGAAAGCGAAAGCTTCGTTTTGGCTGCAGCTTTTGGACGGCATCCTGGTGTACTGCAACCTGCATTCGGCACGGCGGCTGAGATACAGATTACAAACGATCCTGCTGCCGCCCTCCGACCGGCTGACGTTCTGATAGATTTCACCACGCCGGATACGTCGGTCGGGCTTGCTGCACTGACGGCCGCAGCGCATTTGCCACACGTAATCGGGACCACAGGATTTTCACCAGTCCAAGACCAGCAAATCGCGGGGGCTGCGACGGCAACCCCGATTGTAAAGTCAAGCAACACGAGCATGGGCGTAGCGGTTCTGGTGGCCTTGGTACGACGGGCTTCGGCGTCGCTCCAAGACTTCGACATCGGGATTTTCGAGATGCACCACCGGATGAAGGCGGACGCGCCGTCCGGAACGGCATTGCTTCTGGGCAGCGCGGCAGCCGAAGGCCGAAGTGATTCGGTTTCAAAAGCTACGCCGAAGACTGAGCGATCAAAGGTCGGCGATGACATTGATTACGCAAGCCTGCGCGGCGGGACCGTTGTCGGGGAGCATTCGGTGATCTTCAGCGGGCTATCTGAGCGCGTAATCTTGAGCCACTCTGCCGAAGACCGAATAGTTTTTGCGCGAGGCGCGCTGGCGGCTGCGCGTTGGCTGCAGGGCAAGGCACCCGGACTGTACGGCATGAGCGACGTGCTTGGGTTGAGTTAGTCAAAGCGCGCAGATCGTGCGGATCGCAGCGCCGTCTTTAAGGCCTGTGCAAAGGACAGACGCGCGCGCGGTCCCAAGAAGTCGCCTATCTCGATTGTCATTCCGTGGCTGCGCAGAAAAACATTGCGTGGCATATCTTCGGGTTGCGTCAAGCTCACGCTGACCCAGTACGGATTGAGCACTGTTTTCATATCGCCGCCGCGCGCTGGATGGCGCAGAACAGATAGGCGTGACGTTGTCACGGTGATCCGTTCATAGGCGCGCGCGGCAAGGCGGCTTGCACGAAATGCCCAGCACAGAAGAGCAACATCCGCTCCCATGAAGGGAGCAATCGGCCATGCGCCCTCAAGCAGGGCCCATGTCGCAAAAGCGAGGTTGATTGCTGCCACGATAAGCAAGATGCACCTCAACAAGGCGGGGCTTGCGGGCGCATTGGGCCGGAGTACGGTATCGAGATAAACGGTGTCCACGCAGCTCATTCTGTAACCGTACCAGTCGAGGCCGAATAGCTGTAAGGCCGGCCACCAGATTTTTATCGGTTAGATAGCCTGCAGCCGAAAACGATGGAATCCACTGGTATGTTCCGTCTGACGCTCCCGCGGGCGAGACTCTGAATTTATGAAGCGACCGTTCAGCCGAAAGGAAGTCGATTTATTTTTCTTTCGTCTGCAGGCGCAACTGCCCGATCCCAGAACGGAACTGGAGTATCGAAACCCTTACACATTGCTCGTTGCAGTCGTCTTGTCAGCCCAGGCAACCGACAAGGGCGTCAACAAAGCCACGACTTCACTATTCCCAGTGGCGGACACGCCGACCAAAATGCTGCGGCTCGGGGAAGCGAGGCTGCGGGAATACGTCAAGACGATCGGGCTTTATCGTACCAAAGCCAAAAATGTCATCGCCCTGTCCAAGGCTCTGATCGAGCGGCATGACGGAGAAGTGCCTGCCAGCCGCGAAGCGCTCGAGGCGCTGCCCGGAGTGGGACGAAAGACGGCCAACGTGGTGCTGAACGTGGTATTCGGCGAGCCGACGATTGCCGTCGATACACACATTTTCCGTGTTGCGAACCGGACCCAACTCGCTCCCGGCAAGACGCCGCTGGAAGTGGAAAAGACACTTGATAGGGTAGTGCCACCCTGCTTCCGGCTGAACGCGCACCATTGGCTCATCCTGCACGGCAGGTACACCTGTGTCGCGCGAAAGCCGAAATGCCCACTGTGCCCAGTCCGGGATCTCTGCCGGTATTCGCCAAAGACGACTCCGGCTGAACTAAAGCTTGAGGCTCCCGGCTAGGAGACGGCCTTCGGTCGACTGAGAAGACCTTGAAGGCAGTTGGCATCCGCTGCGGCGTTTGCCTGGTGCGGCAGCGTCTCGACATGTTTGACCGCTAAAGATTGGCCGGCGGGGTAGAGAAAAAAGAATGCCTTGCAGCTTGGGCCGTCGTATCGCCACATCTCAATCTGGCCGTCTTTTCGGATGAACTGAGGCGGTCCGAACGCGACCCGAATGCGCGAGGCATCCATTCCAGCCAGATTGCCAGGCTCGCCGATGGGCGGTGCCGATGGCAGGGTTGTTTGGTTGTCGGACGTTGCGCACGCGGCAAGTCCAATCATTAGGAGCGATGCGCAGAGAAACAGCCGCATGCTGGACCTCGACGAAAACATCTTGTTTCTGTATCGGGATCGGGCCAACGGCTCAAGCGCTCCATTCGGTCTGTGAAACGGCCAGATTCATGAATTCGGGATTTCCGCAATGACAATGTACGACGTTGTCGGACTTGGTAATGCAATCGTCGATGTCATCTCGGCCGCTGACGATTCGTTCCTTCTGGAACACCACATCTCCAAAGGTGTCATGACGTTGATCGACGGGAGCCGCGCCGAACAACTGTGTCGCGCTGTCGCAGATCCGCAGGAGATTGCGGGCGGCTCGGCGGCCAACACTATGAGCGGCCTGGCGTCTTTCGGCGCCAAGGCTGTCTTTGTCGGCAAAGTAAAAGCTGATCGCCTCGGAGAAAGTTTCCAACGAAGTCTCCGCGCGCTGGGTGTTGAATATTCGGTAGAGCCGGCCTCCGGTGGACCGCCCACCGCTTGCTGCTTGATCGTGGTGACGCCAGATGGCCATCGCAGCATGAACACTTTCTTAGGCGCAAGCCGGGAAATCGGGCCGGAGGATATCGATGCAAAGATGATCGCCGCCGCGCAAATCCTCTATGTCGAGGGTTACTTGTGGGATACGCCCGATGCGAAGTCAGCCATCGCCAACGCCATTGCGGTTGCGAAACGCGCGAAACGACGGGTAGCGTTCACCCTTTCCGATCCCTTCTGCGTTGCACGGTGGCGCGATGAGTTTCGCGCCCTGATGGCCGATTTGGACATTCTCTTCGCGAACGAAGAGGAAGCGAAAGCTCTGTTCGAAAGCGACGATCTCGACCGCGTTGTTCAAGCTCTACGGCTCTGGACAGGAATCGCGGTCGTTACACGGTCAGAGAAGGGCTGCGTCATCGTTCGGGGAGACGACACTCACGTCCTAGATGCAGTGCCGGTGGCAGATGTGCTAGATACCACCGGAGCCGGCGATCAATTCGCCGCCGGCTTTCTGTACGGCCTTACCCACGGGAAGGATTTAGCGCAATCCGGACGCTTGGGTGCGCTGGCTGCGGCGGAAGTGATTTCCCACTATGGCGCACGGCCCGAAACCTCTCTGCGCGCGTCGGCGCTGAAGCAGGGCCTGTTGTGATCACTCACCGATAATATGAATTGCAACTTCACGTTCGTGTGGCTCGTCGCGATGCTCGAACACGTAGATGCCTTGCCAACGTCCGAGCAGGAGATGACCGCGGCGTAGCGGAATGCCCAAGGACGTTTGCGTCAGCATGGACCGGATATGGCTGGGCATATCGTCGGGTCCTTCGGCATCGTGCCTGTAGAGGCCCCGGCCGCGCGAAACAACGCGACCAAGGAAATCCGCTAGGTCGCGAAGCACATCCGGATCGGCATTTTCCTGAATCACCAATGACGCGGAGGTGTGCCGGATCAGGCACGTGACCAACGCATCCAGCACTCCAGATTCGCCCACGATCCTTTCGACGTCATGCGTGATCGCGTAAAGCGCGGGCCCGCGCGTGCTAACAGGCACAGAGGAGAAGTATTGTCTCACGAAGGCGCTCGCTCCTTCCTCAGATAAATGTAAAGAGCGCCCGCGCCGCCGTGTTGGCGGTGGGCAGTCCTGACATCCGCTACAGAACGGACGAATTCCGGCTCCTGTAACCAGCGGGGAACCATAGCTCGCAGTACGCCGCGTGTGCGCCGGTGAAGTTCAAGGTCGAACGGCTCGTCGGGAGCGGAGCGTTTCAGCCCCTTTCCCGTAATCACGAGGATGAGACGCAGGCCGGCCGAAATCGACTGGCGCATGAAAGTTCTCAGAGCCCGGTGCGCAGCAGCCTCGGCCAGACCATGAAGATCGAGCCGTGCTTCGGGCTCGATCGCGCCCTTTCGCAGGCGCTCAGCCGTCCGTCCATCTACGCCCGAGGGCTTTCTAGGCAGACGAGCTGCCATGGGTGGTGGGGGTGGCGTCTCCGCGCCTGTCGAGCGCGTGGCCCGCTCCGACTTTGCCGGATCGACAGCGGCCTCGAACAAAGCGCGTTCATCCTCTGTGATCGTTCGCCTGCTTCTGCTCACGTCAGTTCCAGAGTGGAGTCCGAACCGAGGCGTGCAGCCACCGCTCTTGGCAGAAGAACAAAGAACCGGCCGCTCGATTTCATTCTTCCGGCCATCGACTCCGCTTCCGGCCCGAAGCCCCAAAAAATGTCCGCGCGAGCAGGCCCACGGATGGCTCCGCCACTGTCTTGGGCAATAAGCAGCCGATTGAAGGACTTGCCTGGACCGCTGACACTATCCGTGGGGATGATCGCCGAAAGGTAGACGGGAACACCAAGCGGGTGAATTCGCGGATCAACAGCGGCACTTCCGAGCGGCGTAAGAGGAACGTCCTCGCTGCCGGAACTGCCGAGCGCCGCATCCCCAATAGGCTTCTCGCTGAAGAAGACGAACGACTCGTTTGTTTCCATCACAGCTTTCGCTTCGCGGGGATGCGCTTTCATCCAGTCACGAATCGCCTGCATCGAAAGACGGCCACGATCCAACAAATGGCGCTCGACCAATGTTCGGCCTATTGCTGTATATGGCCGACCATTTTGCCCGGCATAGGCCAGACGAATTTCGCTTCGATCTTCCAATTGCGCGCGACCGGAGCCCTGAATGTGCAGAAAGAATACTGCTACAGGGTCGTCTGCATACAGGAGGGGCCTCAGGAGAGGAACCGGATGATTGTCAATTTCGGCGCGTGTCGGGCAGCGCAGCAGTTGGAGTTTTTCGAGGCAGCCGTAAATCCTTTCACCCGCAAGGTCACTGCGGAATAGTCCCAGATCGGCGCTCACCAGATTGTCCGGTGGCGCGTAAATCGGCACCTGATACTGCGCTTGGCGCGCTCGGCTCGCATGTATCAGCGGTTCATAGTAGCCCGTGAACAGCGGAGGGGCCTGAGAGGGCCTGATCTCGAAAGGAACAAAACTCTTTTCGAAGAAGCGCCGCGCCGCGGCTGCATCTATCGCTGCTGAACCGGCAGCCTCGCAAACTGGCTTCCAGTCTTTGACCGCGCCGGCATACCCGCCCCTCCCCATGGGGGCCGCATCGGATTTCGTTTTCAGAATCGCGCATGACCGGACAAACGCCTGCAGGGCAGCGCTGACATCGGCGCTCTGCCACTCGGGCAGATCGTGGAAGGAGACGGGCACTATAGCGATGGTTTTCCGATGCCGAAGAGGCCCATAAACACCGCTATGGAGGAACGTCCAAAATATTGCGGCGAACGCAACAGCGATTACACCCAACGCGCCGGCGTATGGTGCGAAAGGCCGGCCGCCGCGCAGCATCAAATTTCCTGAAGATCTGCCTCGCCTGAGGTGGCCACAAGGCGCCAATTCGGATCGCTGGACTTGACGTCACGCTCGAATGTCCAAAGGTCTGTCACGCTCCGCACCGCCTTCGGATCGCCCTGAAGGACGGCGCCCTCGGCGTTGCTCGTGACGGATATGAACTGCGCGACAAAGGAAACGGTTATTCCGGCCGCGCTGCCGGAAAGCGAAGCTGTCGTTATCTTTGCGTCGCTAAAGCCCACAAACGTGAATTCGATCTTCTCCTGCCGTGCCTTGCGTTCGGTGAGCACAGCGTCGAACGCCGCGAACACATCGTCGTTCAGCAACGGCCGAAGCGTTTCCCTTTCGCCTTGAGCAAATGCCACCACGATCATCTCGTAGGCACGTTTGGCACCCTGGATAAAGTGATCCACTTCGAACTTTGGATCGGCGAGCTTGATGTCGAGCAGCGCGTTCTGAGTGCTATCGAGAGGGGGCGCCGTATGGTTCTGGCCGGGTAGCAGAACAGGAGTTGCAGCCTCTCCTTGATTGCTGTTCCGCCGGAGACTGCCGAGCTGGTCCATAGGTGGGCGTTCATTGCCCGTCCGGCGGCCGAGCACGGTGTAGAGTCTAAACAGTATCAGTCCGGCAATGGTCGCCAGCACCAGGATGAACAGCAGCTGCGAACTTAGCATGACAACTACGGGCCCTTGAGATCCATCCCCCGTCTATAACGAATGAGCGTAGTCTTCGGCCGCGCATCGGTCAAAGTCCCAATCCGGCGGCGGATATCCGCTGCTTGTCACATCGTTGCGATCCGTGTTAGCCCGCCACCGCATTTTGAGAGTTGGCTATGAGCGATCCGTTTTCCGGTCTTACGAACGGCGATGGTGGCACGGCTGCCCCGCAAGAAGTTCGGGTCCAGGTACTTGGACAGTATGTGAAGGACTTGTCGTTCGAAAACCCCGGCGCACCCGCCAATCCTGCTGCTCGGCCACAAATCGATCTCGGTGTCGACCTTCAGGCGCGGCGGCTCGACGGCGAACGGTATGAAGTGGAATTGAAGCTCCGGGTAACGGCGAAGGCCGAAGATAAGCCGCTGTTTCTGCTGGAGTTGATGTATGCGGGGTTGTTTGGGATCGCCAATGCACCGCAGGAAATCGTTCAGCAGTTTCTGCTGATCGAGGCTCCTCACATTATATTCCCCTTTGCCCGCCGTGTGGTGGCAGATGTCATTCGCGATGGCGGCATGCCGCCCCTGCTGATCGAGCCTATTGACTTTGGCGCCTTATATCGAGCCAAGCAAGAGCAGGCGCAACAGCCTCCTCAGTCGGTAATCTAAGCCCTGCCCCAGATAGCTTGGGGTCCAAGCTCGGCCACGACAAAGGCCGCATGCACTGAAAGCTCCTCGGCAGTGATTCGCGGCGCGAGCGGCTCTGGACGAATCCGAGGAACGATGATTTCGCTGGCCACAATGGTTGCCGCAATGTCGGCCGGCGCGAGCTGGAGGCGAGTTTGCCGGCCGCCGACGAGTTCCAAATAAATTTGCGCGGTCAGCTGTGCATCCAGAAGCGCGCCATGCTTGACGCGTGAGGACAGATCGACGCCGAAGCGGCGGCACAATTCATCCAACGAATACCGCGCTCCCGGCAGCTTCGCCTTGGCAATTTCGATGGTGTCGATAGCGCGCGCGAACGGAATCGTCGGACGTGCAATCCGGCGCAGTTCGAAGTTCAGGAATTTTATATCGAAGGCCGCATTGTGAATAATCAGCGGCGCATCGCCCAAGAATTCCAGCAGTTCGTCAGCAATATGTGGAAACAGGGGCTTGTCGGCGAGAAAGGCGTCCCCAATTCCGTGCACGCGCTCGGACTCGCTAACTAGGCGCTCCGGGTTGAGATATTGCTGAAACGTAACGCCCGTCGGCAGATGATCGAACAACTCGACGCACCCGATCTCGATGATGCGGTGCCCATCGACCGGATCGAGGCCGGTGGTTTCCGTATCGAGCACAACTTCACGCAAGACTCTGCTCCCTAAGGCGCCGCGCGTGCAGCGCGGCCACGATCTCTTTTACCTGCACGCGAGCGTGGTCGAAGCCCTTATCGGTCTCAACTGTGAAATGCGCTTGTGCACGCTTTTTTGCATCCGGCATCTGGCGCGATAGGATATGGTCGAGTTTCTCCTCCGTCATGCCCGGACGATCCAGCACGCGCGCTCGTTGCACATCCGCCTGCGCCGTCACGACGACCACCGCATCCATGCGGTTATGCTCGCCCGTCTCGAATAGCAACGGAATCTCCAGCACGACCATCTCTGCGCCCTTCGCGGTGGTTTGGTGCAGGAATCGGTTCTGGTCTTCGGCAACGAGCGGGTGCACGATGGCCTCTAGACGCTTAAGGCCGTCCTTTTCTGCCGCAACTGCTCTTGCCAATGCGGTACGATCGACTCGGCCATTTACCACACAGCCCGGAAACGCCTTGGCGATTGTAGGAACTGCGGCACCGCCCGGCTCGTACAGCCGGTGCACAGTGGCATCGGCATCGTAAACCGGAATGCTGAGTTCCGCGAACATCCGCGCCGTTTCCGTTTTTCCCATCCCAATGGAGCCGGTCAAGCCGACGAGGTAAGGCCGTGACTTGGTCATGTTCGCAGTGCGGCTTCCAGGTGGGCGCGCAAGGCTGCTGATACCTGTGGCTTCACACCGAAAAATGCCTCGAACGCTGGTATGGCCTGGTGCATCAGCATCCCCAAACCATTTGCAGCCGTGAGTCCGCGCTGCCGCGCCTGCTTCACCAACTCCGTCTCAAGCGGATTATAGACCAGGTCGTACACAGCGGCGCTAGCGGGCAGTGCCTCAGGCAGGAGATCCAGTGGTTCCGATCCGGCCATGCCGCCACTCGTTGCGTTTACAAGCAAGACAGTTAGCGAGGCTGCCGTTTTCCACTCATTCCAGGGGAGCGCGGTCAATTCCACGCGGACGAGAGATCCAAGGTCCGTAGCAAGCTTGGTGGCACGTGCGGAATCGCGGTTCAAAATCCGAATTTGGCGTACCCCAAACCGATCCAGCGCCAGCACCGCCGCGCGCGCTGCCCCGCCAGCGCCGAGGACCACCACGCTGCCGTCCTGAATTCGATCCGCACCAATCTCCTCAGTTAAACTTGCGCTCATCCCATCCACATCTGTGTTCCGAGCGTGGATCGTTCCGTCTGATTGAAAGACCAGAAGATTCGCCGCGCCTGTTTTTCGCGCGATCTCGTCCACAGAATCGCCGAACGCGTAGGCCGCCTGCTTATGCGGTGCGGTGACATTCACACCGGCAAAGCCGGCTCGGCGCTGCCCCTCAACGACCGCTGAGAAATCCCCACGTGCGACAGCGAGCGGAATGTAAGCGCCGGCAACTCCAAGTTCCCGGAGCCAAAATTCGTGCAATCGTCGCGACAGAGACTGGGCAACCGGATATCCGATCAGGCCGGCCACGCGCTCGCTCATTGCGCCGCTTCCCGCCGTTCGGTGAGCAGATTGATCACGGCCGCAGCAGTCTCTTCAACGGAACGGCGGGACACATCGATTGCCGGCCAGCCCTGCTGATCAAACAGCTTTCGGCTAGCAGCGACTTCTGCCCGTACAGTATCCACATCCACATAGGACGTATCGCGTACTTCACCTAGAACGGTCAGCCGATTTCGGCGGATTTGCACAAGCCGATCTGGAGAGGCCCAAAGGCCCACAATCAGCGGCTCGCGCGCATTGAGAAGGTGAGGGGGGGGTGGAATGCTTGGGACCAGCGGCACATTTGCCGCGCGCACACCACGAATTGCCAAATAAACGCACGTTGGAGTCTTGGACGTGCGGCTGGCGCCTGCCAAGACCACCTCGGCATCGTTCAACAGCTCGAGCGATTGGCCATCATCATGGGCGATGGCAAAGTTTAAAGCTTCTATACGGTGCAGATATCGTTGGTCTACTTCATGCTGGCCACCCGGTTTATGCGTTTCGGTGGCGCCGCCAAAAAACTGCCGCAGCAACGCGATTGGAGCATCCAGCACACCTTGGCATGGAATACCAAGTTGGCGGCATTGTACCTCGAGTTCCCGGCGAAGATCTGGGTTCACGACTGTGAAGAAAACAAGCCCGGGCTCTTCCCGAATGTGCTCCATCACGCGTGCCAGCTGCTTGGGACTGCGTACCAACGCGTAGAAATGATCCTGAACGTCAACGCCCTCGAATTGCGCCGCCGCCGCCTTCGCAATGGCGTTCAGCGTCTCTCCGGTGGCATCGGACACCAGATGGATGTGAAAGACCTTCCCCACAATCGATCCTCAATTCGCTTATCTTTAGCAGCGACGCACGCGGATTTCACGATAGCGACCGGGTTACCAGGAACAGCTGTTCGCCTTTCAGGAGGTTATCTGCAAGGGCTCCTCAGGCCAGCCTCAGCGCTCGCAATCCTAAATGGCCTTGAGACAGAACAGCTTGCAGCCTACAGCGGGGTCCATATCGCGCGTCATCCACAAACTCACAGGGCAAACATCATCTTCATCATTCTAAGGAGTCCTTCTTGAAGAAAGATGGCAAGCCGTTGTTGTCAGTACTTGAAGGGCAGGCGGTATGGTCGCCACCGATCTGGCTGATGCGTCAGGCTGGCCGCTACCTGCCGGAATATCGTGTGGCACGTACCAAGGCCGGCTCGTTTTGGGCTATGTGCCAGAATCCGGAACTTGCTGCAGAGGTGACGCTACAACCCATCCGACGTTTTGGCTTAGACGCCGCGATCATCTTCTCTGACATTCTGACAGTCCCGTATGCGTTGGGTCGCCAGATCCACTTTGAAGATGGTAAAGGTCCATCTTTGGAGCCTGCGACTTCTGCGTCTCAGCTCGACCGCGATTCAAAGGTATGGAAGCAGAAGCTCGAACCGGCCTACGAAACCTTACACTTGGCGCGATCCCACCTTTCACAGGGAACTGCATTGCTAGGTTTCGCCGGTGCGCCGTGGACCTTAGCGACGTACATGGCTGCTGGACGTGGCGGCGACGAGCAACGGGCCGCAAAACTGTGGGGATATTGCGAGCCGGACTCTTTCGCGTCTGTTTTGGAACTGATCGGCGAATGTGTGGCAGAACATTTGATCGCACAGATTGATGCGGGCGCGGATGCCGTGCAGATCTTCGACAGCTGGGCGGGCGGTTTGCCGGAACGAGCATTCAACGATTGGGTGATCCGTCCGACAAAACATGTTGTGGACAGGGTCAGGACAACACAACCGCGAGCGCGGATCATCGGGTTTCCTCGCGCCGCAACCCTACAAGGCTACGCCCGCTATGCTCAGGAAACCGGGGTGGATGCTGTCTCGCTGGACTCCGCAGTCCCGCCCTTCTGGGCGGTGGAGCACATGCCGAAACGCGTTGCCCTGCAGGGAAATCTGGATCCGGTAGCACTGCTGGCGGGCGGACAGGCACTCTCGCGCCACGTAGATCATATTTTGGGGGCGGTGAAAGAGCGGCCGTTCATCTTCAATCTCGGTCATGGGGTCCTGCCGGAAACGCCGCCCGAGCATGTTGCTGCTTTGGTTGAACAGGTTAGGTCCGCGCGGTGAGAGTCGCGATCGTCCTGTTCAATTTGGGCGGACCCGATTCACCCAAAGCTGTTGAGCCGTTTCTCCGAAATCTGTTTTCGGATCCGTCTATAATCTCACTGCCGAAGCTGTTCCGTTTACCGCTGGCGCACTTGATCGCCAGACGGCGTGCGCCGATCGCGCGAGACATTTACAGCAAGATCGGCGGCCGCTCGCCAATTCTGGAAGAGTCGGAGGCGCAAGCGCGAGCTCTGGAAATCGCGCTGGATAGTCGCGACACCGAATCGAGGTGCTTCATTGCGATGCGCGTATGGAAACCGTTCGCCGATGAAACGGCGCGCGCTGTTCTTGCCTGGTCGCCAGAAATGGTTGTGCTCCTGCCGCTTTATCCACAGTTCTCGACAACAACGACGGCCTCATCGCTCGCGGATTGGTATCGGTCGGCCCGGGAAGCAGGACTTGCAGTACCCCATTCTCGCATCTGCTGTTATCCGTGGCTCGAGGGATTTGTGGCAGGAGAAGCCGCTCTGGTCGTAGCCGCGCTCAACCAGAAACAGCCAGGTGTGGATTACCGCTTGTTGTTATCGGCGCATGGCCTTCCCAAGCGCACCATTTTAAAGGGCGATCCGTATCAATGGCAGGTGGAAAAGACTGCTGAAGCGATTGTGGATGAACTGGGGATTGGCGGTCTGGACTGGCAGCTTTGCTATCAAAGCCGGGTTGGCCCGCTGAAATGGATCGGGCCATCGACGGATGCGGAAATCCATCGGGCTGGCGCCGACAGAAAGGGAGTGATCATCGCGCCCATTGCTTTCGTGTCGGAGCATTCCGAAACGCTCGTGGAGCTCGACATTGAATACGCCAAGCTGGCGGAGCGGTCGGGCGTGCCGCATTATGTCCGTGTTCCTGCCGTAGGTACCCATCCGCTGTTCATCGCGGGCCTTGCCGCGCAGGTGCGACGCGCAATCAATGGCGAGGCCGTCGTGACCTGCGGCAACGGACGAATTTGTCCACAACGCTTAATGCAATGTGGTTATGGGGCGGGCCAATGCTTGACGGGCTAAGGAACTTTCTTTCGAACTACATCGACTGGATCAAGGCCTTCCATGTGATCGCCGTGATCGCCTGGATGAGCGGACTCCTCTATCTCCCGCGCCTGTTTGTCTATCATACCGAGACACAACTGGGATCGCTGGAATCGGAGCGATTCAAGATAATGGAGCGCAAGCTGCTGCGCTCGATCATGAATCCAGCATTGATTGCGGTTTGGGTGTTGGGCCCGACCCTCGCATGGCTCACAGCGGCCTATCAGGACCGTTGGCTTCAGGCCAAGTTCCTGCTCGTCCTCGCCCTGACCGTCACGCACCACCTGTTCGGCGTCTGGCGTAAAGATTTCGAGCGTGATGCCAACGTCCGCTCCGCCCAATTCTATCGCATCTGGAACGAGATTCCGGCGCTTTTGATGGTGCTCATCGTCATTTTGGTTATCGTACAGCCTTTCTGAGCCTTGATGGGGCTTTGCACCGGCACCAAACCACGGTATAAGGCGTTCAGTTTCCCATCCAAGGCTGCAGGCGATACCGCGCGAATGGCGCGAGGTCGCAACCGCTAACCCGGCGCAGCCAAACCCACTCCACGAAGTTTGCGGATCGACAACCGCGCTCGCCGACTTCGAGAGCAATCCCTCCAAAAGGTTAGTTCCAGGTAGACCCATGACCATCCAAGCCGGCCTTCAGGCCATGAAGCTCAAGGACCTCAAGTCCAAGACGCCGACCGATCTGCTGTCCTTCGCCGAAGAGCTCGAGATCGAGAACGCCTCCTCTATGCGCAAGCAGGACATGCTGTTCGCCATCCTGAAGGAGTTGGCGGAGCGCGATGTCGAGATAACCGGCGAAGGCGTGGTGGAGACTTTGCAGGACGGCTTCGGCTTCCTGCGCTCGCCTGAGTCCAACTACCTGCCGGGCCCGGACGACATCTACGTCAGCCCGTCCCAAATCCGCCGCTTTGGCCTCCGCACCGGCGATACCGTGGAAGGGCCAATCCGCTCACCCAAAGATGGCGAGCGCTACTTCGCGCTCCTCAAAGTCTCCTCTATCAACTTTGAGGATCCGGAGAAGATCAAGCACAAGGTGCACTTCGACAATCTGACGCCGCTCTATCCGACCAGGTGGCTGAAGATGGAGATCAACGACCCGACGCTCAAGGACAAGACCGGCCGGGTGATCGACATTGTGTCCCCGCAAGGCATGGGGCAGCGCGCACTCATCACTGCACAACCGCGCACCGGCAAGACGGTGATCCTGCAGAATATCGCGCGCGCCGTCGCCCAAAATCATCCCGAGTGCTACCTCATCGTCCTCCTTATCGACGAGCGGCCCGAAGAAGTCACCGACATGCAGCGTTCGGTGAAAGGCGAGGTGATTTCCTCGACCTTCGACGAGCCTGCCAGCCGTCACGTTCAGGTCGCCGAAATGGTGATCGAGAAGGCCAAGCGCCTCGTCGAGCATAAGCGCGACGTCGTGATCCTCCTTGACTCCATCACGCGCTTGGGCCGCGCCTACAACACCGTCGTCCCGTCATCGGGCAAGGTGCTGACCGGCGGCGTCGACGCCAACGCATTGCAGCGTCCGAAGCGCTTCTTCGGCGCGGCGCGTAACATCGAGGAAGGCGGCTCGCTCACCATCATCTCGACGGCGCTGATCGACACGGGCAGCCGCATGGACGAAGTGATCTTCGAAGAGTTCAAGGGCACCGGCAACTCGGAAATCATTCTCGACCGCAAGGTCGCCGACAAGCGCGTGTTCCCGGCCATCGACATCCTCAAATCCGGCACCCGCAAGGACGAACTGCTGGTCGAAAAGGCGACGCTGTCCAAGATGTATGTGCTGCGCCGGATTCTCGCGCCGATGGGCACGACGGACGCCATCGAATTCCTGCTCGACAAGCTGCGCTCTTCGAAGAACAACGCCGACTTCTTCGACAGCATGAACGCCTAAGCGGCGGCCGCAAGCCCTCACGGCAGCAGCACCGTCGCGCCGGTGGTGGCGCGCGAATGCAGCGCTTCGTGCGCCGCGCGCGCATCCGCCAGTTTGAAGCGTTGGTTGATCGAGATCTGCACCGCGCCGGACGCGATCACCGCAAACAGATCATCGGCCGCCTGCTGCAGCTCCGCACGGGTTTGCACGTAGTGAAACAGCGTCGGCCGCGTGAGATAAAGCGAACCTTTGGCGCTCAGGACTGCCGGATCGAAGGCCGGCACCGCGCCGCTGGCGTTGCCGAAGCTCACCATCATGCCGCGCACCGCAAGGCAGTCCAGCGAGCCGTTCCAGGTGGTTTTGCCAACGCCGTCGTAGACGACCGGCACGCCCTCCCCGCCCGTGAGGTCGCGCACCTCCTTCGCCCAGTCGTCGTGATGTGTGTTCAGCACGTGGGCGCAGCCGTGGCGTTTGGCGAGCTCGACCTTGTCATCCGAGCCGACGGTGCCGATCACCGTAGCACCGAGATGCCTCGCCAATTGGCAGGCGATCAGCCCGACCCCGCCAGCGGCGGCATGGAACACGATCGTCTGCGCGCGCTGCACGGAAAAGGTCCGCCGCAGCAAATACTCGGCGGTCATGCCTTTAAGCATGGAGGCGGCCGCCACCTCGTCAGAAATGCCATCGGGCAGTTTCACGACCCGGTCGGCGGGAATGTTGTTGGCTTCGGCATAGGCGCCGATGGGGCCCGTGCAGTAGCCGACGCGATCGCCGGTCTTCAGCCCGGAGACGCCGTCGCCGAGCGCATCGATTACGCCGGCGGCTTCCAGACCCAGGCCGGACGGAAGCGGGACGGGATACAGGCCGGAACGGTGGTAGGTGTCGATGAAATTGAGGCCGATGGCGGTGTGCTTTACGCGCACCTGCCCCGCGGCCGGCGGCGCCAGCTCGATGTCGTCGAGCTTCAGAACCTCTGGGCCGCCGGCATGATCAAATCGGATGGCTTTCATCCACGTCTCCAGAAGCCATTGTTATCAAAGCGAAAATGGCTGACGGTTGTTTTCTCGGAATCGCAGACCCCTCCCCCTGCTCCGCAGAGTTCCCATTCGAACCTCCGAAAATTGGGTGGGGTACCCCCTCGCGTCCTGGCAAACCGCCGCGAACGGAATTGTTCGTTTTGTTTTGCAGAAAAATGGGAGGGGGGGGTCCTCTCTCCGATTCCCCAGAACACCAGATGTTGGGCTTCTGCGTGTGGACGCGTATTTGAAGTCAGCACCCCGGCGCATCGCATGCGTGCGCAGACCTGCGCGGACCATCGCGATCGGCTTTCGCTCTGACATCGAATCGCAGGAACAGCGGTGCTCATGCGCGCAAGTGTAAGGCCGTTTTGCCGGTGGAGTACGGATTTATTTTCGCTATTGATTTTCCACCCTTTTTGGCTTCTGCGGTGGCGAATTGCGATAGATGGAGCGGCTCTCTGCAAGACTAATTCGGCGGGGCGTTGGCGAGCAGATACGGATGGCCGCCGTTGATGTTCGGCGACTGGCTCCAGATCTTCGGATCGAAGCCGAGCAGTGTCGCGGACTTTAGGGTGCGCGAACGAAGCCGTGCCACATAGTGCCATCCGAGAACGAGCCCGCTGCTATGCCGGCAATATTGATCCCGCTGACTGTGGTCCCAGACGAGCCTGGTGGGTCGAATGCTTGGACGCGGCCGTGCGCTCCCCGTACAAATCCGTGCGAGAGATCGCTGGCATCCAGAAAAATCCCAGCAATTGCACCGTCATCATTGATGGCGGTGGGACGCGTGGCGCGAGCATTTGGCACGTCGAACAGACTGACACTCCCCCCAAGACCACGCAAATAGCCGCGCGTGCGCGCCTCGGTCTCGTATTGGCCTGTAATCTGTCCTGGCCCGTTTATCGCGCTGACGAATAACGCACCGGGATACCTAGAAGTGCGGAATAAGGGCGTGATGTCGGCAAAGTGCCCATCCGGACTGAATAAGAAGCCATGGGAGGTACCGCTGCCTCTTACATACGAGCCGGTGACAAATCGGCTATCGTTTATTGAAAATGCATACGTCAAGCTTGCGTCCGGCGGATCAACAATCGTTAGCGCTCCATCCGCGGTGCGAATGAAGCCGGCCCAACGCTGTCCAGTCCAATAATATCCCGCAGTATCTCCTTGATCATTGACGCTTAAAGATCGGAGGTCGCCCATAGGACCATGGACTTTCGTAATCTTGCCGTCGGCTGCGCGAATGAATCCGTTCTGCACACCGTACTCATCGTAGTAGGTGCCCGTTACCACACCGTCGGCGTTGATGGCTTGCGCCTGGGTGCCTAGGACCTTACCGGCATGGCGCAGGTTGAACGAAAGCAGGGTGCCGTCCGGCGCACGAATGAATGAATTGAATGACGCTTCGCCCTGGAGAGACCAGCCTGTAACAGCGCCCTCCGCATTGATACCGCTGACGATGGTACTTGTGGATCCATCCGGATCAAACACGACGAACTTCTCGGCGGCGGCCGGCGAGGATAGGAAAAGCAAAACAATGTAACTGACCAAAGTTGGCGGTTTCACAGTGCCCCCCATGCTCCGTCGAGCGTACAGTGAAAGTTGCTTCTAGTGTAGATAAAGGCTCTCGAGGGTTTAACCCAGCGTTTTCTGCTTCGTCGATATCGCGCCGCTGGCCTGCACCACGTCGAAGCGGATGCGGCCGATGATGTGGCCGTTCGGCAGGTCCACATCCACCCGCCACTGCCCCGGGGTCACCTTGTGCGACAGCGTGTAACCGCGATAGCCGCCGTCGCGGCCGCCGTTGATGGCATAGGTGACGGTGGAGATCGTGCGCCAGCTGTGGTGCGCGGCATCGTAGCGCTGCCAGCGGTGCTGCACGTTCGTGTTGAGCTTCACCGGAGCGAAGACGGCGCTGTACACATAGAGCGGGTCCCCCGGCTTCACGTGCATCACGGCTGGCGCGCCGAACTTCACGCTCCAGGATTGCGGTTCCGCGACCGCTTTGTAGATCGCACCCTGCTTGGCTACGACATGGTAGACACCGCCGGCCGACAGCGCGATCGGCAGCGGCGGCAGCAGGCCCGCGAAGTAGAAGATGTTCATCAGTGCATAGATGAGCGCTGTGCCCAGCGCCACTTCCATGCGCGAAGCGCGCCATTGCTGCGGCCCCAGGCCTTTCACCAGCCGCATCAGCATCGCGAAAATCAGCGTCGCCACGCCGCCGGCCAGCAGGAAGTTGAAAACGCCGACGCTGTGCGTCACCAGCGGCACGGTGACGATGCTGTAGGAGTAGAGCGCGAAGAAGAACAGCACCGCGGCGAAGGCCAGCCGCGCGTGATATTGCTTGAAGACCTCGTTGCCGAGAAAGATGCCGGCGAGCACCAGCAGGAACGGCCACGAGGCCGTGAGCACCGCGCTGCGCGAATAGAACACAAGGAACGCGCTCCACAATCCGCCCAGCGCGAATTGCGTGGCGAAGGGGAGGATGGCGCGCCAGCGCGGCCACTCCTTGCCGCGCGCCACCCGCTCGGCCAGCACATGCAGGATGAGCATGGAGATGGCGGCGAGCGCGAGATAGCCGATGAACACCAGCTGGGTGTTGGGCAGATCGATCCGGCGGAAGGCGTAATTGTCGAAGACGAATCCGCCGACCATGCTGACGGCGGACAGCGACCGTTCATGCCGGCCAATGAAGGCAAAGGTGGATTTCAACACGCTGTGAAGGCTCTGGCCTGTTGGCTGGTCCGATATACCGCTAGAATTCTGACCCGCCGCTTAAAGGGAGAAAGCCTTGGGCCGCAATCCATTTGCTGCCAGCGCCGCAGTTACGCTGCTCCTGCTATTTGCCATAGAGGGAACAAAGGCTGCTCCGGGCGACGGGGTCTACACGCGCCCCGGACAGGTTGTGGCGGCCGGCGATGGTGCACGGCTCAATCTGTACTGCATGGGCAGCGGCTCGCCCGCGGTCGTGTTCGACTCAGGCTGGGAAGATTGGGCGCCCGCCTGGGCGGTGGTGCAGCCGCTTGTGGCGAAGTTCACGCGCGCGTGCAGTTACGATCGCGCCGGCGCGGGCTTCAGCGATCCCGGTCCCATGCCGCGCACCAGCGTGCGTCTTGCGCAGGAACTGCACCCCGCGCTGCGGAATGGGGGCATCAAGGGCCCCTACATCCTGGTGGGGAATGCCTTCGGCGGCGATCCTGCGCGAACCTTCGCGCAGCTTTACATGCCGGACACCGCGGGCCTCGTGATGGCGGAGGCCGACCCGAGCGACGTCGAGCCGAAAGCGATGCAGGAGGAGGATCATCGTGGCGTTCCCAAATTTCTTGTCCGCGTGCGTGAGTGCCGCGACGCGGTCGCCGCGCACAAACCGCTGCCGCCGTTGCCGCCCCGTCCGGGTCAGCCGCACCGGACATGTGCGCAGCAGTTCTTCCGCGGTTTGCCGGAAGCGGAATGGTCGCCCGAATTGAACGCCAAGCTGCTGCAAATCGCTGAGACGAAGACCGCGATGTACGATGCCTATATATCTGAAATGGAGCAGATGCCGTGGGATGAAAGCTGGCTCCAGCAGCATCGGCGATCGCTTGGGTCTCGCCCCATCCGCGTGATCACTACCGGAAATCATGCTGTGGGGCATTTGCCGGCGAAGGACGCGAATGCTCCGAAGCATATCGCATATGAGCGCGCGATTGCGCAGGCGCAGGCGCGCTGGCTGACGCTGTCTTCCAATGCGAAGCAGATCTTCACGAAGAACAGCTCCGAGTACGTCGAATTCGACGAGCCGGATGCGGTGGTTGTTGCAATCCGCGAGGTTTACGACCAGAGCCGCAACGCTGCCCATTGAGAGGGTCATAGAGTGAGCAGCGTTGCCAAAGCCTTCTTCTATATGGGCGGCACACTGCTTGCGCTCATTTTTGGCGCCCTAATCGGGATTTCCACTAATCCGTTCGTTACGGCCGTAGCGCCGTTGCTCCTGCCGCACGTCGGCCAAACCGCGACAAAGTACATTTTGATCTTTATTGGCTCCTCGGTTGGTGCAGTGCTGTGGGTACTGGCATTCCGGGTTATCGAAAAATGGGCCAAGCTGATCGATAAGAATTCCGGATGAATCCATGGCAATAGCGGTTACGAAACGAGGGACGATTTTCGGCCATCCGCGCGGGTTGCTGTTCATCGCAGGCACCGAGCTGTGGGACCGGATTTCGTTTCACGGCATGCAGGCCTTGCTGGTGCTCTACATGGTGGACCAGCTGCTGCTGCCCGGCCATGTCGAGCATGTGGTGGGCTTCGCGCCGTTCCGCGCGGTGATCGAATCCGTCACCGGGCCGCTCTCGAGCCAAGCGCTCGCCTTCCAGATTTTTGGCCTCTACATCGGGCTCGTCTACTTCACGCCGGTGTTCGGCGGCGCGCTGGGCGACCGCGTGCTGGGCCGCGTGCGCACCGTTTCGCTGGGCGCGCTCTTGATGACCGCGGGGCATTTCTGCCTCGCCTTCGATCAATCCTTCCTGCTGGCGCTGCTGCTGCTGATCCTCGGCGCCGGATGTTTGCGCGGCAACCTGCAGCCGCAGGTGGGCGAGCTCTACGCCAAGGATGATCGCCGCCGCACCACCGCCTTCCAGATTTACGCCGCCATGATCGCCTTCGGCGGCTTCGTCGCGCCCATCGTCACCGGGCAGCTTGCCAAATCCTTCAGCTGGCATGTCGGGTTTGCCTTCGCCGGTTTCGGCATGCTGCTGGGGCTGGCGGTGTATCTCTATGGGCGGCCGTATCTGCCGCCCGATCCGCCGCGCCGCGTCCGCCTGGCCGCGCCGCCGCTGAGCAGCGAAGAGCGATACATCGTGTGGCTGCTGATCCTGCTGCTGCCCATCGCGGCGCTGTTCTGGATCGCGCAGAGCCAGGTGTGGAACACCTACAACATCTGGGTGCGCGATCATGTGAACCTCACGTTCGGCAGCTGGACGATGCCGGTGCCGTGGCTGCAATCGCTGGATGGGCTGGCGCCGTTCGCCTGCATGCCGCTGGTGCTGATGTTCTGGAGCTGGCAGCGCAAGCGCGGCCGCGAGCCCAGCGAGTTCACCAAGATGGCGATCGGCTGCTGGATTTTCGGCGCCTCCACGTTGCTGCTGGCGGCCGCGAGCGTGGCGGCTGGCGCAACGGGCCGCGCGTCGCTCGCCTGGGCGGTGGCATTTCACCTCGGCTCGAACATCGGCTGGATTTTCTTTGCGCCGACAACGACGGCGCTGGTGTCGCGCGCCGCGCCCGACAAGATCAACGCCACGATGATCGGCGGCTATTCGCTGGCGGTGTTCCTGGGGAGCGTTGTCAGCGGGCGCTTGGGCTCGCTCTACGAGCGCTGGCCGGCGAGCGAGTTCTGGGTGTTGCATGCTGCGCTGGTTGGTTTCGGTGGCGTGCTGGTGCTGGCGTTCGGCACCCTGATGAAGCCGGCGCTCAATCGCACCGGTGGCGTGGGAATGGGTCGCGCCGAGGCCACCGCGACGGCGGAACTGTAGGCGCGGGCATGGGCTACGGCGTGCATCAGCTTGGTCCCGATGATATCGGCCTCATGCGCAAGATGCTGGCGATGTTCGGGCACGCGTTCGCGGACGCGCCAACCTACTGCGACCGGCAACCATCCGACGGGTATCTCAAGCGCTTGCTGGGCCGCGACACGTTCATCGCGCTGGCGGCGGTTGCGCAAGACGGAACCGTCATCGGTGGCATTGCCGCCTATGTTCTTGAGAAATTCGAGCAGGAGCGCAGCGAAATCTACATCTACGATCTTGCTGTCGCGGACTCGCAGCGGCGGCAGGGCATCGCAACCGCATTGATCGTGGCCCTACAGTCGATCGCACGGGAGCGCGGCGCTTACGTCATGTTTGTGCAGGCCGATCTGCCGGACGCACCGGCCATCGCGCTGTACACCAAGCTGGGTATTCGTGAAGACGTGTTGCACTTCGACATCGAGGTACAGCCGACTGCGGACCGCTAGACGCTACTTCATTACCTTGTAGGTGCCGCTCTGATAGATCTTCGCGCTGTAGCCGTCCTTTGTGTAGTACAAAGTCCAGCTTCCGCCGTTGACGAGGGGATAGTCGACCTGCAGGAGGAACTGGCTGTCCGGCTGGTTCAATACCTGGAGGCTGGCAATAAAGGCCCGCCCGTCCGATCCGTGCGCCTTGCCGATCACCCCAACGAAATTTCCCGTCTGGCAGGTGAAATGCGAAAAGCCGCTTACGCGCGAGTGATCGACGACAACCGCGAGGAAGTGGCAGATGTCGCCGAGGTCGAGCACCGGCACTTTGGCCTGTGCCGCATTGGGCAGAGCCAGAATTCCGGCGACCACCGCGAGCACGGAGAGTTTCTTCATGAGAGTCCCTTCCCGACTTTGAGACACCCCAATCCTACGCTCATGACAGGAGCTTAACAATCGAGAGAAGAGCGAGCTATCGTGACAGTTTCGCTTCGAGCGAACGCTTTTTCTCCGGCCATTCGGTATCGAGAATGGAGAAATAGACCGTGTCGCGGATGCGGCCCGAAGCGCAGATCAGGTGCTTGCGGAAGATGCCTTCCTGCACCGCGCCGATGCGCAACAATGCGTTGCGCGACTTCTCGTTCAGCGCGTCGGTCTTGAATTCGACACGGATCATGCCGAGCGTCTCGAAGGCATGGGTGAGCAGCAGCACCTTGCATTCGGTGTTGACTGGCGTGCGCTGATACGCGCGAGCATACCATGTCCAGCCAATCTCCAGGCGGCGGTTGGGCAGATTGATCGCGCCATAGCGCGTGCTGCCGATGGCGCTGCCACTTTCCAGATGAATGACCGAGAAGGGTAGCGACACGCCGGCCTCGCGTTCAGCAAGCGCGGTTTCGATGTAGCCGCGCATCTCCTCGCGCGTCGCGACCTGATTGGGAATCCAGCGCCACAACTCGGAGTCGAGTCCAACCGCCGCCAAGTCATCGAGATGGGCAAGACTCAACGGCTCGAGCCGGACAAAGCGGCCGGTAAGTGTGACCGGCTCCAGTCGCTCGGCGGTGCTGGCCGCGCTCAGCTCAGATGCTGCTTGAAGAAGGTGGAGGTGCGGCCGTTCGCGAGATCCGCACACGCCTTGTCGTAATGCGCGCCGCCTTCGCGCGCGAAGGCGTGATCCATCTGCGGGTAGAAATGCAGGGTGATGAGCGGATTGTCCTTCAGCGCCTCGGCGATCTTCTTCTGCGCCTCCGGCTTCACGAACTGGTCCTTCTCCGCGATGTGCAGCATCAGCGGCTTCTTAATGTTCTTCGCCTCGTCCAGCTTCTGATCGATATTGACGCCGTAATAGCCGACGCTGGCGTCGATATCGGTGCGGGCGGCTGTGAGATAGGCGAGCAGACCGCCGAGGCAGTAGCCGACCGCACCGACCTTGCCGGTGCAACCGTCCAGCCAGCGCACGTGCGAGATGGAGGCCTGCATGTCCTTCGCTCCGAAGTCCGGATCGAATTTTGTCATCAGGCCGAACGCACGCTGCCATTCGTCATCGGACTTGTCCGTGAGCTGCACGCCAGGCTCGATACGCCAGAAGAGATCGGGCGCCAGCGCGAAATATCCGCGCGCCGCGAAACTGTCGGCAATATCGCGGATCACCTTGTTGACGCCGAATATCTCCTGGATGACGACGATGCCCGACCCGCTTCCCGCGGACGGCTTCGCGAGATAGGCGCCAAAGCTGCCGTCCGGACCGTGGATGGTGATGTCCTCTCCCGCCATAGAACCCTCCAGTTTTTTATGCCGTTCCCGCCGGGCGCTGCGGCAGCTGCAGCACCTGACTCAACGTCACAGGGTTGGTGATGGGCGCCGAGCACGTTTGCCGCTGGCAGATGTAGGCCGTGGGCTGCCCGTTCTCCATCGTCTTGCCGAAAGCCGGATGCGAATGCGGCACGCCCTGTTCGGGATCAGCTAGCACCAAGGTGCGATTTGGCGCGCTGCGGCCCATAACGGCATTGAGGAGTTCATGGGTTTTCGGATTGGTGAGCGGACCCACGATGACAATCTGCAGCCCGGTGAGGACTGTCTCCAGCCCAGAAAGATACGAACCCATCGATGCGAATGCGCGTGCTGGCTCGCCGGAAAACGCCTCGATCAGCGCATTGCAGCGGTCGCGATAAAGGTTTGCCCACGTGGCCAGATGCAGCCGTCCCAGCACCGACACCATCGTGCCGTTGGCCGACGGCGTGGCTTGATCATAGACCATCCGTGAGCGGACGATCAGCGGATCGGAATCGTCGCTTGTGTAGAAATATCCGCCGTTCTGCGCATCCCAGAAATGGTCGTTCAGCATATGCACCCACGCCTGCGCACGCTGCAGGTAGCGGGGATCTGCGGTGGTTTCCCAAAGCGTGAAGGCCGCGCGGGCCATCTGGGCGTAATCGTCGGCGAAACCGGTGTGCTGGCGCTTGCCGTTATGCCACGAATGATAGAGCCGGTCGCCGTCGCCCAGTGCCCGCTCGATGAATTCGAAAGCGCGCATGGCCGCGGTGGTCCACGCGGTGTTGCGGAACACTGCGCCGGCATTGGCGAGCGCCGCGATCATCATGCCGTTCCAATCCGCCAGCACCTTGTCGTCGCGTAACGGCCGCACCCGTTTGTCGCGCGCTGCCAACAGTAGCGCGCGCTGCTTCGTCAGCAGGTTTTCATCGGCCTCCGGCAGCGGAAACTCGGCGTTGCCGCCAAGCCGGTTGAGGATGCTGCGGCCTTCCCAGTTTCCCCCGCGGGTGACGCCGTAAACCGTCTTGAATTTTGGCACGTAGGTGCCGGCGAGTGCGGCATCCACTTCCGCCTCCGTCCACACATAGTATTTGCCTTCTTCGCCTTCCGAATCGGCGTCGAGCGCGGCGGCAAAGCCCTGCTCCACCATCATCTCGCGGAACAGCCAATCGATGGTCTCTTCGATGCGCGCGCGATACAGCGTGGAGCGATTGTGCTGCCAAACAAGCGTCAGCACGTCGATGAACTGCGCATTGTCGTAGAGCATTTTCTCGAAATGCGGCACGAGCCAGCGCTCGTCCACGGCATAGCGGTGCAACCCGCCGCCCACATGATCGTAGATGCCGCCGAGGCAGATGTTCACCAGCGTTGTTTGCACCAGCTGGTTGAACTGCTCGATGCCGGTGCGCAGGTAGGCGCGCCACAAGAGTTCCACCAGACCGAACTGCGGAAACTTCGGTGCGCCGCTGGGACCGCCGGAGAAAACATCGAAGCGGCGGCCGATCGCCAGCGCGGCATTGTCCAGCACCGCCGCATCGATCTGGCCGCGCAGGTCGCGGCCCCACAAATTGGCGTACATTTCCTGCACGCGTGAAGTAGTATTGCCGACGGGTTCCGGCTGCTCGCGCCAGATGCGGGCGACTTCGTTCAGGACGCTCTTGAACGGCGACTGCCGAAAGCGAGCCTCCTTCGGAAAATAGGTGCCGGCAAAGAACGGCTCGCCTTCCGGCGTGAGGAACACAGTAAGCGGCCAGCCGCCCTGGCTGCCCAGCGCCTGCGCTGCGGTCTGATAAATCTGGTCGAGATCGGGGCGCTCCTCGCGATCCACCTTGATGTTGACGAACAGCTCGTTCATCAGCGACGCGGTTTCCGAGTCCGAGAAGCTCTCCTCGTTCATCACGTGGCACCAGTGACAGGCCGTATAGCCGACGGAGAGAAGAATGGGCTTGTTGGCGTCGCGGGCTTCCGCGAGCGCGTCCGCGTTCCAAGTCCGCCAATGGACGGGATTGTCCTTGTGGAGAAGGAGATAGGGGCTGGCCTCGGCGTCAAGCAGATTGCGGCTCATGGAAATTCCCGGCGGATGCTTGCCGCCTTCTTGGCGTTGTGCGGAACTGCTAGCTTCCTAGCGCGGCTCAAGCAGCGGTCACAAGGCGATGAAGATCAATATCGAACTCGAGATGACGCCCGAGGAGGCGCGCCGGCTGATGGGCTTGCCCGATGTGACGGCGCTGCAATCGGAGATGCTGGAGGAGATGCGCCGGCGCATGAAGGCGGCGGTCGACACATCCGATCCGCAGGCGCTGCTGAAGGCATGGATGCCGCTCGGGGCGCAGGGCTTCGAGCAATTTCAGAAATTTCTCTGGGACAGCGCAGCGCGGGCGACCGGCAAGAAGGATAAGCCGTAGCGCCGAATGGCCCTGCACGCCGATACCATCTTTGCGCTGTCGAGCGGCCGCGGCCGCGCCGGCGTAGCGGTTGTGCGAGTCTCTGGGCCGGCGGCCGGGATGGCGCTTCAGACGCTGGCTGGCTCAGAGTTGCCTGCTCCACGTCTGGCGACGCTTCGTAAAATCAGGCGGCGGAGCGGCGAGCCCATCGACGATGGTCTGGCTCTTTGGTTTCCGGAACCGGCCAGCTTTACCGGCGAGGATGTGGTCGAGTTTCACGTTCATGGAGGGCGGGCCGTGGTGGCTGCGGTCCAGGCCGCCTTGGGCGAAATTCCGGGCTGCCGGCCGGCAGAAGCCGGTGAATTCACGCGCCGCGCTGTCGAGAACGGCAAATTCGATCTCACTCAGGCAGAAGCCTTGGCCGATTTGATCAATTCCGAAACCGAGGCCCAGCGCCGCCAAGCCTTGCGCCAGTATGATGGCGCCCTGACCAGTCTCTACGGCGGGTGGCGCCAATCTCTGCTCCGGGCCGCTGCCTGGCTGGAAGCCGCCATCGACTTTTCGGACGAGGAGATTCCGGGGGACACGATCTCGATAGCTAAGAGGCAAGTTGCTGAAGTTGTTAAAGAAATTCGATCACACCTTAATGACGCACGGCGCGGTGAAATCCTGCGGGAAGGTTTTTACCTAACAGTGATCGGCCCGCCGAACAGTGGTAAGAGTTCCCTGATCAATGTCTTGGCCCGCCGTGATGTGGCCATTGTCTCCGAAACTGCAGGAACCACCCGCGACGTATTGGAGGTGCACATCGATCTCAGCGGCTGTCCGGTCATCTTGGCCGACACGGCCGGCTTGCGAGAAAGCGTCGACCGCATCGAAGCTGAAGGTGTCCGCCGAGCGCTGGCGCGGGCCGAAACCGCCGACGCGGTGCTGCTGCTCCTGGATGCGACAGCACCGGAGGCGCCACTTCCGAGCCTGCCCGACGCTCCAACCCTGACCATCTGGAACAAGATCGATGCCGCGGCCCCACCCACCGATGCTGTGGCAATCTCGGTGCTCACCGGCGCGGGGATGGACGAGACACTGCGGCGTATTGGGAATATTGTCAGTGAGCAGCTTGATTCCGCCGGGGCACCTACACTCACGCGGGACCGGCATCGGCACGCACTCAGCCAAGCGGCCGTAGCGTTGCATCGCAGTCTGGAAGCGACCGCACCCGAGATTATCGCCGACGAGATACGCATCGCCCTGAGGGAGTTGGGGCGGATTACGGGTTCGGTGGATGTCGAGGAATTGCTGGACGTGATCTTCCGGGACTTCTGCATCGGCAAGTGAATGTTTCACGTGAAACAACCTTGCTGCTTCGGAAGGGGGCGGGTATCTGACCGTCATGACTTCCTTCGACGTCATCGTGATTGGCGGCGGACACGCCGGCTGCGAGGCGGCGGCCGCGGCAGCCCGGCTCGGTGCCCGCACCCTGCTGCTGACGCACCGCCGAGAGACCATTGGCGAAATGTCCTGCAATCCGGCAATCGGTGGCTTGGGTAAGGGCCATCTGGTCCGCGAGATCGACGCGCTGGATGGCTTGATGGGAAGGGTGGCGGACGCGGCCGGCATTCAATTCCGGCTTCTCAACCGCCGCAAAGGACCAGCGGTGCGCGGCCCGCGAGCGCAAGCTGATCGAAAGCTTTACAAGCGGGCTATGCAGACAGCGCTGGCCGCCACGCAAAATCTGACAATTCTGGAAGCGGCTGCGGAGGATTTCGAGATCCACGATGACCGTGTGGGCGCTGTCCTGACGGCGGACGGCGAGCGTATTCCGTGTGGCGCGGTTGTCCTCACGACGGGGACCTTCCTGCGCGGCCTTATCCATCTAGGCGAGAAAACGATTCCCGCCGGCCGCGTCGGCGAGGCGCCTTCGGTTGGTCTGTCGCGGACGCTCTACGGCTTGGGACTCCAGATGGGTCGGCTCAAAACCGGTACACCGCCCCGGCTCGATGGGCGGACCATTGGTTGGGACGGACTGGAGGTGCAGCCCGGCGATGAAGCGCGCTACCCCTTCTCCTTTCTGACCCACAAAATCACGACACCTCAAGTCGTCTGCCACATCACGCGCACCACAGCCGAAACCCACGCCATCATCCGCGCCAACTTGCACCGCGCGCCGCTGTATTCCGGGCAGATCGAGAGTACCGGCCCGCGCTATTGCCCTTCCATCGAGGACAAAGTCGTGCGCTTCGCCGCCCGGGAAAACCATCAGATCTTTCTGGAGCCGGAAGGCTTGGACGATGACACTGTCTATCCCAATGGCATCTCCACTTCGTTGCCCGAAGAGGTGCAGCTCGCTCTACTGAGAACAATTCCGGGTCTGGAAGACGCAGCAATGCGCCGGCCGGGGTACGCCATCGAATACGACTATGTCGATCCGCGAGAGCTGAAGCCGTCCTTGGAAACCAAAGCGGTGGCCGGGCTCTATTTGGCTGGGCAGATCAATGGCACCACCGGCTACGAGGAAGCCGCGGCACAAGGCCTGATGGCCGGCCTCAACGCGGCGCGGGCCGCCGCAGGCGACGATGCCGTCGTGCTGGATCGCGCCGCCGCCTACATTGGGGTTCTTGTCGACGACTTGGTCACCAAGGGCGTGTCTGAGCCATACCGGATGTTCACCTCGCGCGCCGAATATCGGCTCAGTCTGCGGGCGGATAATGCCGATCAGCGGCTGACGCCCTTAGGCGAGCGGGCAGGGTGTGTAGGCCTGGAGCGGGCGGGAGTATTTGCGGATAAGCGGCGGCGGCTCGAAGCCGCGCGATCGCAAATGCGCAGCCTGACTCTCACCCCAAACCAGGCGCAGAGACACGGTATCGCCATCAAGCTGGACGGAACGCGACGCTCGGCCGGCGAACTCCTCAGTTTTCCCGATGTGACGCTCGGCAATCTCGCGCGGGTCTGGCCACAACTGGCCGGTCTCGCACCAGACGTCGTCGAGCAGCTGGAGATCGATGCCCAGTATGCGGGATATCTCGACCGCCAGGAGGCGGACATCATCGCGTTTCGTCGCGAGGAGGGCCTGCGCCTCCCGGACGATCTCGATTACGCTGCCGTGAGGGGACTCTCGACCGAGGCGGCGCAGAAATTGGAGACCATTCGGCCGACCACCTTGGGGCAGGCGGGGCGGATCGATGGCGTGACCCCAGCCGCTCTGACACTGGTACTGGCGCACGTCCGGGCGCGGGCGGCCAAGCGCGAACGCCTTGCATCCTGATTTTGGTCCGCAAGAGTTCGCGAGCGTCAGCGGCGTTTCACGTGAAACGCTGGCGAGGCTGAAAGTCTTCGTAGCGACCCTCGCGGACTGGAACACACGGCACAACCTCGTTTCGCGCAGCTCGCTTCAAGACGTTTGGCGGCGGCACGTCTGGGATTCCGCCCAGCTCGCGCCGCTTATTCCCGCCTTGGCAAACAGCCTTGTCGATTTGGGGAGCGGTGCCGGGTTCCCTGGGCTGGTGCTGGCCGTCCTGATGCACGACCGCCCCGCTTTCCGAACGGTGCTTTACGAGAGTACTCGCAAGAAAGTGGAGTTTCTGAGCGCCGCCGCGGAAAGTGTCGATGTCCCGGTCGAGCTTCGCTGCCGCCGAATCGAAGAGGCATCCACCGAAATCTTCGATGTGATCACCGCGCGAGCTTGCGCACCTCTCGTCAAACTGTTGGGCTATGCGCACCGATTCCAGGGGCCTGAAACGACGAACCTCCTCCTAAGGGGTCAAGATGTAGAGGCTGAATTGACGGAAGCCCATAAATCTTGGAAGATGGACGCTATTCGCCACCCGAGCCGAAGCGACCCCTCGGGGACCGTTCTGGAAATACGCAGGCTCGCCCGTGTCCGTTAGCCATCCGCGCGTTCTTGTCGTTGCCAATCAGAAGGGCGGGGTGGGTAAGACCACCACCGCGATCAACTTGGGCACGGCGCTCGCGGCCATCGGCGAGCCGACGCTCGTGGTGGACATCGACCCCCAAGGCAATGCCTCGACCGGACTCGGCATTGGCCGCGGCGACCGCAAGCTGACCATCTACGACGTGCTCGTCGGCGGAGCGACCATCGCGGATGCTGTTATGCCAACCAAGATCCCCCGCCTGTCGATCGTGCCATCCACCGTCGACCTTTCTGGCGCGGAGCTCGAGTTGATTGAATTGCCGCGGCGCAATTTTCGCCTCAAGGACGCGCTGGAACACTATTCCGTACACGGATCATATCCATTTTCTTACGTGCTGATCGACTGCCCGCCGTCGCTCACCCTGCTCACGGTGAATGCCATGGCCGCCGCCGACGCGGTGATCGTGCCGCTGCAATGCGAATTCTTTGCGCTCGAAGGGCTGAGCCAGTTGCTGAAAACCATCGAACGGGTGCGCGGCAATCTCAATTCCAACCTCGAGATCCAGGGAATCATTTTGACAATGTTCGACAAACGCAATCGCCTGTCGGACCAGGTGGCGGCGGACGTACGCGCCAACATGGGCGAGATGGTGTACAACACCGTCATCCCTCGCAACGTGCGCATTTCCGAAGCGCCGAGTCACGGGCTTCCGGCACTGGTCTACGATCTGCGCTGTCCCGGCAGCCAGGCTTACATCAAACTTGCGGGCGAACTGGTCCAGCGCGAACGCGCGCGATTGGCGGCGGCATGAACGGGGAGGCCAAGGTGGCAGAAGAGGTTCGGCATCGCGGATTGGGCCGCGGTCTTTCCGCATTGATCGGCGACGAGACGCCCGTCGCGCCACGTGGCGAAGCGGCCAAAGCGCAACGCACATTGCCCCTCGCCTTCCTCAAACCAAATCGGCTTCAGCCGCGCAAGACGTTTGCGCAAGATGATTTGAACGATCTCGCCAATTCCATCCGCGAGAAAGGCGTGCTGCAGCCGATTTTGGTGCGCCCTGTTGCGGGCGAAGCGAACGCCTTCGAGATCGTTGCCGGCGAGCGGCGCTGGCGCGCAGCACAGCTTGCCAAGCTGCACGATGTGCCGGTGGTGGTGCGCGAGCTTTCGGATGGCGAATCGCTCGAGCTCGCCATCATCGAGAATGTGCAGCGCGCCGATCTGAACGCCATCGAAGAGGCGGCCGCCTATCACGAACTGATGGATCGCTTCAGCTACAAGCAGGACCGCGTGGCGCAGGAAGTCAGCAAGAGCCGCAGCCATGTCGCGAACACGATTCGCCTGCTTAAGCTTCCCGAGAGCGTGAAGGCGATGATCCGCGACGGCCGCCTCTCCGCCGGCCACGCGCGCACGTTGGTGGGCGCAGCGGATGCGGAAGCCCGCGCCAAGGCCATCGTGGAAGCTGGACTCAATGTGCGCCAGGCGGAAGCCAAAGCGAAACCCAAGCCGAAGGCGAATGGCGAGCACGCGCGCGGCAGGGACGCGGATACCAAAGCGCTGGAGGCGAGCCTCGAAAACATTCTGGGACTGACGGTGCAAATTACGCACCGCGGCGCCAAAGGCGGTGAGTTGCGGGTTGCCTACAAAACCCTCGAACAACTCGACGATCTCGTAGCCAGGCTAAGCCGCGGCCATTGAAGGTGATCGTCGCCGTGTTCAATCGCGCGGCAATCATTGGCGTTGCCTTCGCCGCACTCTTGATGACGCCGTCAGGCGAAGTGGCGCCGTTGACCGTGCCGTTCGATTTCTCGCGCAACGCCATCGGGCTCAATGTGACCGTGAAGGGCGCGCCGCTTTACATGATCCTCGATACCGGCGCCGATCCGTCGGGCATCGACGAGGCGCGCGCCGCGGCACTGGGATTGAAGATCGATCGTGCTGCGGGCGGCGAGGCCTCCGGCGAAGGCAACGACAAGCAAGTCAAAGTTTACCCCACGGTGATCCAAGGTCTCGTGCTGGGCGGACGCAGCTTCGGGACTGTCAATGCGGTCACTCTCGATATGCGCGGACTTTCCGCGCGCTACCGCCGCAGGCTGGATGGCGTGCTGGGCTTCAGTTTCCTCAATGGCAAGATCGCGCTGATCGACTATGCGGCGCGCCGCCTCTCCATTCTCGAGCGGGCGGCGCAGGCAAACAGCGCCGTGCGAAGCTGCCGCAAGCACTTGACCATTCCCTATAGATCGATCAAGGGCGACATCATTCCGATCATTCCACATTTCCGCTTCGGCGCAGCCGATGCACCGATCAGCCTCGACACCGGATCGAGCCGCGGCATCTCGCTCTTCCAGTCCGCGCTGGCGCTCCCGGGCTTGCGCGCCGCGTTGAAGGACGAAGGCGAAGTTCACTACATGGGTGCCCGGGGCGTCGGAACGGGCAAGGGATACCGTCTCGACGAAAGCGTCGGCTTCGGACCGTTCACGTTGCCCAAGGGGCAAGCTGTGGCGCTGTTTCCGCAGAAGGGCTCGCCCGAGACACGGGTGGCGAACATCGGCAACAAGTTCTTCGCCGCGGCGACGCCGAAGATGCTGCTCGACTACCGCAACCACACCCTCGGCTTCTACGGCGACTGCCGCTAACGGCGCACAAGGCAGGGCGTAGTCCGGTCCATTTTCGGTGCGGCGATGAAAAGTCCTGCAGAAGCCCCACGAACTTCGCGTCCCCGAACAGGAAAAGGCGCGGAAATTCACAAGCTGCCAAAGCGCAAGGCGGCAGGGGTGTCGCTACAGAGGATCGCCAAGAAATTCATTGAGCCTCTGGGCAATCAGCTCACGACGTTGGGTCAGGAAGATTTTGTAGGTGTCCAATTGCAACGATGAGTCGTCGGTTGGGATACACTGTGCCGCGAAAGCATCTTGGCCCACCTTCGCTATCAACGGCGGAAGATAGTCGCTAGGAGGTTTGTCGCTTATGCCACGGTTCGTTTTCCCGCCGATGAAGGACAGGTTTGCGATATCGTCGGCCTCGCGGGCCGTATACTTGCTCTTAGTGAGCACAGCCTTCGGAAAAATATGATGAAATTGGAGCCGGTGCTGCACCCCTGAATGGTCCAGTGCAATCGCTAGGTTGGAGCGCCAATCCTTCGCCCCCGCGTTCCTGAATGCCAAGAACATGGTCTTGAAGAGCGCGCTCCGCTGATTTCGCCCCTCCAATTCGTCCGACGAGATGTCGAGTCGACCCACCTGCAACCGCAAACGGTCGATCAGCTCAGTCGCGCCACCTTGGCGCAACGTCGCGAGATCCTGATCCAGAATGGTTTCGCTCGACCCTCGCGAATAGTGACCCTTGGCGTTGGCCGCAAGGACCCAGTATCGGAGCCTCACCGATTCATCGGGCTCGATTTGGTAGTCGCGTCTATGGCCGAGGAATCCCAGTGTCACCAAAAGGAACGGTGATGATAGCAGCGCGGGACTATCGATCCCGGCGTTGTTCTTTACGAAATTGAGAGCAAACATCATGCCCTCGCAACTTTCCTTCCAGGCTTTTTGCAATGCATCTATTGTAAGACTGCCGACGGTAAGAAAACGCGACTGACCAGTTGCGAATACGATCAGGTTGCGAAGATAGATGCCGAGATCGAGATCGAAGCCAATCTGCGCACATTGCTGTTGAAAGTCCTGGAATACCTTCAGCGAGTTGCGCGATTTCGCGGTGATTTGCGCCAGTGCAAGGTCGGAGCTTCGCAACTTCGCCCCTAGAGAATTTACCCGAACAAATATCTCAGTCACTTCGTTGTAGGTCAGTCGTTCTTTCAAGCACATCCATCCGATAAGCATATCTACGGACGCCACGCAGACGTGCCAACCGTTGGCCGTATTTCTCGTAGCGAGGATCGTCGAAGTCACCGATTCCCGCTCTTTTGAGAAATACCGAATCGCTGTCCGTCCTGAACACATCTGAGACCCTTACCCAGTGAGGCATTTGCTCAAGCTTGCGCGTCGATACTACGAAGGTCATCTTGTCAAACCGGCGTTGAAGTTCGTCGTCGGTTGAGTCGGCTTCATCGTCTATTAGGTCGTCGTCATCGCCGTCTTCCTCAACCTCTGTAACGACCGCAAGTTCATCCGGATGTTCGAGATTGAATAGGAGTTCAATTGGGCGCTGCCTACCTCGCACCGACACAGGCTCACCGCGTATCACAGCCGAAAGGGACGTGAGGCGTTGCTGGCCGTCAAGCAACAGCCGAGTACTCTGGTATGGATTCGCTTGCTGCGAAACCGCGAACGCCTGGAGTGGAACAGACTCATCTGTTTCCCATAGCAAGATTGCCCCTGAAGGATAACCGCGATACAAAGAATCGAGTAAGTCGCGGACTCGTGTGGAGCGCCAAACGTAACGGCGCTGCATCTCTGGCAGGCGCAATTCGCCCCTTTCTATCATTCCCACGAGCTCTTCTACTGTCGCTTCTGCCTTTGACACGCGCAGCTCCCTAATCCTGGTCCATTTTCAGGGCGGCGATGAAGGCCTCTTGCGGGATGTCCACCTTGCCGAACTGCCGCATCTTCTTCTTGCCCGCCTTTTGCTTGTCGAGCAGCTTGCGTTTGCGCGTGATGTCGCCGCCGTAGCATTTGGCGGTGACGTCCTTGCGCAGCGCCGAGAGGGTTTCGCGCGCGATCACCTTGCTGCCGATCGCCGCCTGAATTGGAATTTTAAAGAGGTGGCGGGGGATCAGCTCCCGCAGCTTTTCCACCATGCTGCGGCCGCGCATTTCGGCGCGCGCGCGGTTGACGATCATCGACAGCGCATCCACCGGCTCCTCGTTGACGAGGATGGACATCTTCACGAGGTCGCCTTCCTCGTAGCCTTCGATGTGGTAATCGAAGCTGGCGTAGCCGCGGCTCACGCTTTTCAGCCGGTCGTAAAAATCGAACACCACTTCGTTTAGCGGCAGCGCGTAACGCACCATGGCGCGGTTGCCGGCATAGGTGAGCTCGATCTGCCGGCCGCGCCGGTCCTGACACAGCTTCAGCACGGCGCCGAGATAATCGTCCGGCACCAGAATGGTGGCGGTGATCCATGGCTCCTCGATGAAAGCGATGCGCACGGGATCGGGCATGTCGGCCGGGTTGTGCAGCTCCTTCATGGTGCCGTCGGTCATGTGCAGGCGGTAGATGACGGAGGGCGCGGTGGCGATCAGCTCGAGATTGAACTCGCGCTCCAGCCGCTCCTGCACGATCTCCAGATGCAGCAATCCTAAAAAGCCGCAGCGGAACCCGAAGCCCAGCGCGGCACTGGTTTCCATTTCGTAGGTGAAGCTTGCATCGTTGAGGTGGAGTCGCCCCAGCGCATTGCGCAAATCCTCGAACTGCGCGGCATCTACCGGAAACAGACCGCAGAACACCACCTGCTGCGCCGGATGAAAGCCGGGCAGCGGCGTTTCGGTGCCGCGGCGCTCGTCGGTGATGGTGTCGCCAACCTTGGTGTCGGCCACTTCCTTGATGGCGGCGGTGATGAAGCCGACTTCGCCGGGTCCGAGGGTGTCCACCTGCACCTGCTTCGGGGTGAATACGCCGACGCGCTCCACTTGGTACACCGCATCGGCCGCCATCATGCGGATCTTCTGGCCCTTCTTCAGTTCGCCATCGACCACGCGCACCAGCACGATCACGCCGAGATACGAATCGTACCAGCTGTCCACCAGCAGTGCCTTCAGCGGCGCGTCCGCGTTGCCTTTCGGCGCGGGCAAGCGATGCACCACCGCTTCCAGCACGTCCTGGATGCCGATGCCGGTCTTGGCCGAAATCGGAATGGCGTCGCTGGCATCGATCCCGATGACGTCCTCGATCTGCTTGCGCACGCGGTCGGGCTCGGCGGCCGGCAAGTCGATCTTGTTCAGCACCGGCACGATTTCGAGATTGGCGTCGATCGCCTGGTAGACGTTGGCCAGCGTCTGCGCCTCCACGCCCTGGCTCGCATCCACCACCAGCAGCGCGCCTTCGCAGGCGGCAAGGCAGCGGCTCACCTCGTAGGCAAAGTCCACATGCCCCGGCGTGTCCATCAGGTTGAGGATGTAGGCCGCGCCGTCCTTGGCGCGGTATTCGAGGCGCACGGTCTGGGCCTTGATGGTGATGCCGCGCTCGCGCTCGATGTCCATCGAATCGAGCACCTGCTCCTTCATCTCGCGCAAGGAGAGGCCGCCGGTGAACTGGATCAGCCGGTCGGCCAGGGTCGACTTGCCGTGATCGATATGGGCAACGATCGAGAAATTGCGGATGTGGGTGAGGTCGGTCATGGGTCCTTGGACGGCCTGCCACTTTGCTGCATGAGGCCGGGGAGCGCGGGTCATAACGGAGCGGCCCCGGCCCTTCAACGCAGCCGACTGTCATCCCCGGCGAGCATTCGCGCATGCCGGCGCGGATGCGAGGGAAGGGGACCCAGGTGGTGATCGCAAGCGGGCTGCTGAAACTGAGGTAGGGCCATTTTTGCTCCGGTTTGCACATCCCGGTCGCTCAGGCACCTGGGTCCCCTTCCCTCGCGCGACCGCTGTTGCGCTCGCGCTCGCCGGGGATGACAGCCTGGAAATTGAGGGGAGATGCCCACGCGGCCGCCGCCAATGCCTTGGCCTTGAGTACCGCAAAGCGCACCTCGGCCCGGAGCGCGCGCATTTCGGCGGTGTGCTGTCCAGTTTTGACGGCATTGCGATTGCCCAGCGGTGCGCCGGGGCCGCGGCGCACGGGCGGCTCGGGAATTGTTTTCAAAAAAAGGGGGGGTGGGGTCCCCCCTCCTTTTTCCTCCGCCTCGCTCATGTCGCCGTGCCTCCAACCGATGGCTCCTCCTCGCGGGACATTGGATAAGGACGCTTTGCAGCCTCCGCCCAGATGCCGTCGATGGTCGCTTGCTCCTCCGGTGTAAGTTTTCCCTGCTCCGCTTCCACAACTCGCTGAACCCTTTCCTCGATCTGCCGCAGGGCATCGCCGCCGCTCTCCTTCGCCGCCTGCTTTTCCCGCGCCTTGCGGGCGGCCTTCTCGGCCGAATAATCGATGCGCTGCACCGTGACGTGATGGTGGAATTCCCCGCCCTTCACGCGCTTGACGGCCGAGGCCGCCGCCGCGCTCGCTTGCACCAGCCTGGTTGCCAGCTTCAGCGCCTCCAGCCGGACGGGCATCTGGAAATCTTCCTCGTCGTTGGCGATGGCGAAGCAGCGGGCCGCCGCCGCATGGCAGGCGCTGAGCTGCTCGGCCAGCAGCGCCGCCACATCGTGCAGCGCATCGGTTTCGGCCTCCGAAATTGCCGCGGCTATTGTCTCGCCCGTCGCCCCGGAAATCTGCTGATCCATGAGTATTCCTCCTTTGTTCCATCGCTATCATAGAACAAAAGCTGTCGGCAAGAGTATTTGTGCGCTTGGCAGGAAGAATTACTTCATCCGTCTACCGTCGGCCCACTGCCGCATGAATTCGCCATTCCCGCGGCAGCACTGAGTTGTACCGCGGCCCAGCGACAAGAAAGACAAATCGCTGCGCGCAGCCGGCAAAGGCGCCGTGAGCACCTCAAACTCGCGCGATGAAATGGTTTGACGTCAAGGTTCACCTGATCCACGCTTCTGCTTGATCCCCAAGCGGAGGCTTGCAATGCTGTTCCAACGCAGGGTGTTGATTTCTTGTTTTGTTTTGCGGCCGGAGTGGCTCTCGCCCTGGCCGCTCCGCCACAAGCGGCACAGGCCCGGGTACTCTACAGCTTCAAGGGGGGCACCGACGGCAACCGGCCGGTTGATCTGCTTCGAGACGCCGAGGGCAATCTCGACGGAGTAACCAGAGAGGGCGGCGATTTGAATTGCAATGCGCCGTATGGCTGCGGCGTGGTGTTCAAACTGTTGCCGGATGGGACCGAGACCGTGCTGCACACGTTCAGCGGCGATGACGGTGAGAATCCCTCCGGATTGCGGCAAGATCACGAAAGTGGCGATTTCTATGGAGTTACACTCGACGGCGGTCACGCGTGCGGCTGTGGCGTGATTTATAAGCTCACCCCGGACGGAAGGAGACGGTGCTGCACGAATTCGGGCAGGCCGACGGCTATGATCCTATCGGCCTCAGGCGGGACAGCGCGGGCAACCTTTACGGCGTCGCCGCAAGTGGCGGCGCGAACGGCTGCGGCCTTGTTTACGAGCTCACAGCGGGTGGAAAGTTCACCACCTTGCACACGTTTTCCGGCAAGGATGGTTGCCATCCCAGCGGCGCTCTGATCGGCGACGGGGTGGGCAATTTCTACGGCACGACCGAGTTCGGCGGGATTCACTGTGGTCAGTCCGGCTGCGGGGTTCTGTTCAAGCTGGCGCAGGACGGCACTTGCACGGCGCTTCACGATTTCACAGGCGGCGACGAAGGCAAATTCCCGGGAGTTTGGCTCGCGATGATGCTGGAAACCTCTACGGCACCACGCTGTACGGTGGCGGATACCGGGGTTGCGCATTCACCTGCGGGATATTCTACAAGCTCACCTCAAGCGGAACCTTCACTGTCTTGCATGATTTCACCGGCGGGGCCGACGGCGGTTACCCGGGCGGCTTGGAGCGCAAGCACTCGGGTAAGCTTTATGGCCGTACAATTGTCGGCGGCGGGACAGGTTGTGGCGGTGATGGCTGCGGAACCGTATTTGAAGTCACGCGGAGTGGCAGCCTGACGACCCTTTATAGCTTTCCTGGCGGAAAAGGTGGCGATGAGCCTGGCCATCTGCTGATCGAAAATGATGATCATCATATTTATGGGGTGACCTTTTTCGGCGGCACGCACGACTCCGGAACCGTGTTCGAACTGAAATAGCAGCGCGCACGCGCATCGTAGCTGCGTGCTGTCAGGTTTTTGTCAGCCTTGTCGCCAGAACGAACGGAATCAGGGCGGCGAGCTCGGCGGCAACGGAAACCGCAACCAGCAGCGGGATGGAGATGTCGTAGAGCGCGCCGAGCAGCGCGCTGCCGAGAAACCACGCGATGCCGAACACGGCGGAGAAAATGCCGTAGGCCCGCGCGCGCGAATGCTCCGGCACCAGATGCGCCACGCCGGCGGTCAGCACCGAATTCTCCACGCCCAGCGCCGCACCCCAACACACCGCGCCGACAATCGCGGCCAGCGGTCCGCCGAGAAACGCCAGCGGCGCCGCCAGCGCGGCAACCAGAATTCCCGGCAAGAGCGCAATGAAGCCGCGCCTGTCGAACAATCGCCCCAGCGCCAGCGCCCCGGCGCCGGAAGCCGCCATCGCTGCGGCGTAGAGGAGCGGCACCGTCGGCGGGCTTACGACATGCGTCTGCTGGAAGCGGTAGGCAATCAGCGGCCAGTCGGCGAAGCCGAACGCCACCAGCGCCGCGCTTGCGGCATAGAGCCAGAAGGCGCGCGAGAGTCCGTCTCCTTCGATCACGCCGCCTTTCGGCTTCGCCAGCTCGCCGGCATAGGGAAAGCCCACCCGGAGCGCGAACATCAAAATCACCGTCAGCGCGGCGGGGATTCCCAGCCACGCGAAGGCGTGCGCATAAGCGCCGTGATGCGCCAGCACCAGCGCGGTGATCAGCGGGCCACTGAGCGCGCCCGCCTGATCCAGCGCCTCGTGCAGGCCGAATGCCCAGCCCTGGCCGATCTGCTCGCCGGCGCGGGACATCATGAAATTGGCGGCCGGATTGCGGATCGCCTTGCCGGTGCGCTCGAGAATGATCAGGAGCGCCGCCGCCCACCACGCGCCGGCCAGCGCCATCGCCGGCACCGCCGCCATCTGCACCACGTAACCGGCGAGCGCGATTCCCCAGTAGGCGCCGGTGCGGCTGGCGATGCGGCCGGAGGCGAGGCGCAGCACATAGCCGAACAGTTCGCCGGAGCCTGCGATGATGCCCACCGCCGTGCCGCTGGCGCCGAGCAGCGCCAGATACGGCCCGGTGATGCCGCGCATGCCTTCGTAGGCCGCATCGGCGAACAGGCTGACGATGCCGAACGCGACGACGAAGGCGAGGGCAGATTGCTTGTCGAAGCTGCGCGGGCTCATTTGGGCACTTTAACCCCCACCCTCCCCTTGAGGGAGGGTCGAAAATGCCGAAGGCATTTTCGGGGAGGGGTTACTTCATCTGCGCAGGAAGTCTGCCCCCTAGCGCGTGTACAATTGCGCCGATCACATAATCGGAGTCCGACAGATCGCTGTTCCAGAATCGCACGACCGAATAGCCACGCTGTTCGAGCCAGCGTGTTCGCTCGCCGTCTCTCTCAGCTGCTGCGGGATCGGCATGCTGACCGCCATCAACTTCAACAATTAGTTTGGCAATGGAGCAGTAGAAGTCTGCCACATACGGCCCGATCGGTTGCTGCCGCCGAAAGCGTACGCCCATGAGCCGTTTGTCGCGAAGGCAATGCCAAAGCTTACGTTCCGCCTCCGTCGCATTTGCGCGTAACGTTCGCGCGGCCGCGCGCTTGTGGGTAGCACGGCGAGCGATGTGCGGTAGCATTCGATGAACCCCTCCCCGAAATTTGCATAGCAAATTTCGACCCTCCCTCAAGGGGAGGGTGGGAAGCGTGGAAACTCACGGCGCAGCAAGGGCGGCTTTGGCGCGGCGCATGATCCACGCGTAGAGCGCCGCGATCAGCAGCGCGAACAGCGCCACGCCGATGATATTCGCCGGCGCGAAGTCGGCAGGCACCAATGCCAGCGGCGCGTCCTTGTTGGTGGCGGAAACAAGCGCGGCATTGATGACGCCCCACAGACTTTCGCCGACAATCATGCCCGACGCGATAAGCACGGCGAGGCGCTTGGCGTATTCCGGATTGCGCGTGCGCGCGGCCCAGCCGTCGTACCAATGGCCGATCACCGCGCCGATTACCACCGGCAAGGTCGCGCTCATCGGCAGATAGATGCCAATGCCGACAGCCAGCGGCGGCAGTCGCAGTAGCTTGGCAAAGCCCAGCATTTCATCGATGGCGATGAGGACAGCGCCGAGCGCCATGCCGGCGTAGAGCATGCTCCAGTTGAGATCGCCGCCGATCACGCCCTGTGCCAGTGCGGAGATCAAGGTCGCTTGCGGCGCGGCCAGCGGCTTGGTTCCGGCGACCACATGCAAGTTTGGCGCGCCGAGAAAGCCCATCGTGTTAGCGAGCAGATTGAGCACCGGCGGAATCACCGCCGCACCCGCAATCACGCCGATGATCAGCGCCCATTGCTGCGCGCTCGGCGTCGCGCCCACCAGCTGGCCCGTCTTCAGGTCCTGCAGGTTGTTGTTGGAGATGGTGGCGATGGCAAACACGATGGCGGTGGCGAACAGCGCGTAGGCGACCAACGCCTTCTGCGCGCCGCCGGCCGGATGCACCACCGCAACGAACACGATCGAGCAGAACAGGATGGCAAGAATGCCGACGCCGGAGATCGGCGAATTCGACGCGCCGATCAATCCCGCCATGTAGCCGCAGATCGCGGCGATCAGGAATCCACCGATGAAGATGAAGGGGATGGCGGTGACGATCAGCGCTGTGGTGCTGCCGGCGAGCGGCGTGGGTCCGAGGAACCGATAGAGCAGCCAGCCGATCACGATGAGGCAGGCGAGCGCAATCGCGCCTATCCATGCGGGCGACAGGTCCGTATCGGTGCGCTCTGCCGTTCCGCCTTTGCGCGCGCGATGCGCAGACAGTGTCGACACCACGCCGCTCACCACCGGGCCGATGAGCTTCAAGAGCGTCCATACCGATGCCACCGCAATGGCGCCGGCGCCGATGAAGCGCACCTGCTTGCGCCAGATGAAGTCCGTGTAGTCGGCGACCTGCGCAATGGTGAAGGGATTGTGCGGCACCGGAAAGGGGTGGGAGGCGAGCCAGGGGACCGCTCCGGCCCAGGCGATGAGAAGGCCGAACAGCATCGCCATGCCGACGGAGAGGCCAACGAGGTAGCCGGCGCCGACCAGCGCCAGCGAGTAGCCCATATCAATCCCGCTCACGGCCGTGGCGCCCACGCGGAAGAACGTCGTGTAGCCGGCCGCCGCGATGCGCGTGCCGGAGAAAATCGCCAATCCGGCCGAGGCGACCGCGCCCCACACCACCGCCAGCAATCCCTCGCGCGACTCCGCGCCGGCTTGCGTGCGGGCAGCCTCGCCCACTTCCAGCACTTCGGCGGCCGCGACGCCTTCGGGGTAGGGAAGGTCGGTGTTCACCACCATGGCGCGGCGCAGCGGGATGGTGAACAGAACGCCGAGGATGCCGCCGGAGGCGCAGATCCAGAACGAGGTCCAAAAGGGGAAATCCACCCACCAGCCGACAATCAAGAGTCCCGGCAGCACGAAGATGATCGCGGATAAGGTGCCGGCCGCCGACGCCACCGTCTGCACAATGTTGTTCTCGAGAATGGAGGAATCGCGGAAGGCGGAGAGCACCGCCATCGAAATCACCGCCGCGGGAATCGAGGTGGCGAAGGTCAGCCCGACCTTCAGGCCGAGATAAACATTCGCTGCCGTGAAGACGAGCGTGATGCCGATGCCGAGCACCAGTCCGCGTAACGTGATTTCTCTGACCGACTGACCGATGGCCGACATGCACCCCTCCGCGAAAAGCCGCGCACCTTGCCGCGAGGCCGGTCACAAAAAAAGAGGCACCTTCTCACCCGTGCCTTCGGGGAATATCGTTCTCGGGCGGCCCGTCAGGTCTATGGGACTCTGCGAAGGGAGCGGCGATGCATTCTCTGGCGAAACTTGGCGTTGTGCTGATCGCGACAGGTTTGAGTACTGCCGGGACTCTGCCGGCGGCCGCGGCGACGTACACAAAGATCCAGGTCAGGCATGCCAACGGCACGCATGTGTCGCTGATCAACAATGTCGGACAGGTGGCGGGCCAAGTCGACGACTTCGAAGGGCCGGCGTTTATCCGGACCCCGGAGGGCAAGGTTATACGTTTCGCGGTCGATGGCGCGTTCGTGACCATCCCGCGGGGCCTCACCGATGCTGGAGCGGTTGGTGGCCGTTACGACCTGCCGGACGATTCCATTCACGGCTTTCTCCGCGACGAGTCCGGCACACTCACTGCCTTCGACGGCCCAGGACTTGGCGCCGCGGAAATCGCTGGGATGAATGCCGGCAGCGATATCGCCGGCACCTACTTCATCGATGAAAATCAGAATCTCGGCGGCTTCATCCGGCATGCGGACGGAACGCTCACGCTATTCCGCATCGACGACGCCTACCCCGCCTCGCTCTACGTGACCGGTATTAACAGGAAGGGCGTGGTTGCCGGCTATTACATAGACACAAATTTTGTCTCGCATGGCTTCCTGCGCAAGGCGGATGGACTCATCGTCACGTTCGATCTGCCAGATGGCAATGGGATCACGGTCGCGGCGGTAAACGACCGGGGCTGGCTCACAGGATTCGACTTCAGCGGAGGCCTCGCCCACGGATATGTGTGGAAGCGGAATGGAAGCTTTGAGACGTTCGATGCGCCCGGCGCATTCATCGCAATTACCGCGATAAACAATAACGGCGATGTCACTGGCTGCTACGCGAAGAACTTCCACAACTACGGATTCATCCGGAAGGCTGGCGGAAAGGTGATCGGTTTCGGCCTTCCCTGGGGCGAGAGCGAGAACATGTGCGCGCAAAGCATCAACAATGCGGGCCAGGTTGCCGGCTATGTGCACTACGGCTCGTTCGGCGAAGACGAGGTCGGCTTCATCCGAACGCCCTGAATTAGCGTCAAAAAAAGAGGGAGGGCTTTTGCCCTCCCTCTCCTCGGCATCTTCTGTGGCCCCCGCGCAGATGCCGATGTTGCTGCCGTCCCTAGTCGAACCGCCGGCGCAGGCGGGGTTCAGTTGGGGATTCTGCGGGCGTGAAGAAGCGCCCAGGATTCCGCGCATCAGGATCGCCGTCTTGCTGCCGGAGAGCAGGCACCGCGCTGGCGGTAGCTGTGCGTGTGCGCGCCGAAAGATCGTCATCGGGCCGAGCCGCCAGATTGACCGTGGCGGGCGCAGAAACTGCCGAACCGCAAGCTGCTTCCGGCGCAGCGTACAGCCGCGCGATCATTTCCAGCACGGCGCGCTCGATGATGGAGCGGACCGCGAGTTGGATCGGCTCCTGAACCCAGTCGCTGACAAGGATCTGTCTCTGATATGAGATAACGTCCGCAACGTTCGATGTTCTCGTGTCGACGAGCCGGAGGTCGAGCGCGATGTTCATGACCGAGGGGCCGCCGGCGCTCACATTTGAGCCCAGGTTGGCATTCAGTTCGGTGATGCCCCCCATGAGGTAATAGTCGGGCTGCAAACGATCCTGCGGGTTGAGATCGGCTGCGGAGAAGCCGGACCGCTCGATGAGCGGTACGCCGGCCTTCGCGAGCGCGGACATGGCCATCAGGGCGCCGCCCTGGGTGATCTGGTGGCCGCCGGTGTCGTTGGCGATATCCCCCACCGCGATCCGTATTCGGCGGCCGGCGGTGTAATTGGCGAGGCACCGGAGTGCGCCGGAATAGGGCGTGTCGTTGGCGATCGCCGGCGCGCCGCCGGCGGGCGTGACGTACCGGCCAGTGGCATCGGGAGCGGCAGTCATGCAGCCGCACAGCGCGAGCGCCGCGGCCGCGATACTGATTGCCTTGGCCGGGTGAAGTCCGCGCGAACCCATCCCAAATCCCTGATGTCCTGCGGGAGGAAGCAAGCGCCATGCCGGGAAATTAACCAATCCGCCGTTTCAATTCAGCACGCGGAGGATGCTAAGCAAGCGCGCAGATTCGTCCTGAACCTGATACATGGCTTCTTTCCACCAACCCCAAGCACGGCAGCCGATCCTGCGCCTTCCCGGCGTGGTGCTGGTGCTCATCCTGCTGTTCGTCGCGATCGAGGCGTGGCGGGAATTCGTGATCGGCCCGAATGCCGGGGAGCTGTTCTATCGCTTCGCACTGGTGCCCGCGCGCTATTCGCATGCTTACCTCACGCAGCATCTGGTGAACGGCGGAAATCTGCTGGAGCGCGCGGTTCCGTTCGTGAGCTACATGTTCCTCCACGCCAGCTGGAATCATGTGGCGGTGAACAGTGTGTGGCTTCTCCCGTTCGGGAGCGTGGTCGCGCGGCGCTACGGCACTCTGCTCTTCCTGTGTTTCTTTCTGCTGTGCGGAATTGCCGGTGCTGTCGTTCACTTGGCGCTAAACTGGGGCTCCGTTTCGCCAGTGATCGGAGCGTCCGCCGCCATCTCGGGACTGATGGGTGCGTCGTTCCGCATGCTGCCCAGCGGCCGCGGCGACGCCCTTCAGCCGCTAATTTCCGCCCCTGTGATCCTTTCGTCTCTCGTCTGGGTTGGAGTGAATGTCGTGGCAGGGATCACTGGCTTCGGCACCGGTCCCGGCGTTCACATGGTCGCTTGGGAGGCGCATCTCGGCGGTTATTTTGCCGGACTGCTGCTGGCCGGGCCCTTCGATGCGCTTCGTCGCCGCGCCGGTCGCCTTGAAGACTCCGAACGTCGGCTTAGATAATGGAAGTCCGCCAGGAGGCGCTTCATGTCCGACAACAATGCCGCCAATGCCGGTGCGCAGGCCGTTCCACCGGTTCAGGAGCAGCGCGCGCCGTTTCCGGCCGTTCGCCTTCTCTATGCGATCGCCTACAGCATCGTCGCCTGGTTCGTGTTCTGGATTACGCTGCTTCTGGCGCTGGTACAGTTCATCATGCTGGGGATCAGCGGGCGCATCAACGAGGAGCTGCGCCATTTCTGCGTAAACATGGTGCAGTATTTGTGGGAATTGGTGGCCTTCATTACCTTCGTGCGCGATGAGCAGCCGTTTCCCATCGGACGTTTCCCCAACCGTACGCACGCTTAAGGCAGGTCACGCAGCGCTCGAGGACTTCGCGCTCGCGCCGGAGCTGACGCATCTGAACCATGGCTCTTACGGGGCCGTGCCAAACTGCGTGCTGGCGGAGCAGGAACGCATTCGCCACGAAGTTGAGCGCAATCCGACCGGTTTTTTCAGTGAGCTCTATCCGCGCCGCGTGCGCGAAGCCGCCGCCGTCGCCGCAGGATATTTCGGCGGGCATGTCGAGGACTGGGTGTTCTGTGAGAACGCGACCTCCGCAATAAATTCTGTGTTTGCGTCATTGCCGTTGCGAGCGGGCGATGAGCTGCTCACGACGTCTCACGCCTATGGCGCTGTGCTGCGGGCAATGCGGCTATGGCGGGAGCGTAACCGCGCAACCATGCGGATCGCCGAAGTGCCGGCCGTGGTGGAAAGCGAGTCGCAAGTTGCAGAAGCCATTTCGCGCGCGCTTACCGACCGCACGCGGCTGCTCGTCGTCGATCACATTACCTCGCCCACGGCAACTGTGTTTCCGGTCGCCGAGATCGTCCGCCGCGCCCATGACGCCGGCGTTCCGGTGCTGGTGGATGGCGCGCATGCGCCGGGTCAGCTCGCCCTGAACGTTCCGGAGATCGCGGCGGATTGGTACACCGGAAACGCCCACAAGTGGTTCTTCGCGCCCAGAGGTTGCGGCCTGCTTTGGACCGCGCCGAAGTGGCAGGCGATCACGCGGCCCGCAGTCCTCTCTCATGGCACCGATCAGGGATACACCGCAGCATTCGACTGGATCGGCACGCGCGACGTGAGCCCCTGGCTGTCACTCCCAAAGGCCGCGGAAGCATTCGACAGCTTCGGCGGCCCGGCCCTGATGGCACGAAATCACGAATTGTCGGACGCCGCGGCGAACCGCATCGCGGAACGCACCAACGGAGCGCTTACCGCGCCAGCTTCGATGAGACCGGCTATGGCAACCGTGTGCCTTACCCAAGCGGCAGACCTGGAAGAGGCAATCAATGTGCGTCGAAGGTTGGGCGAGCGCGGTTTCGTAATCGCGACCAATGCATTTGGCGGTCGCCTGTGCGTGCGCATCTCGGCGCAAATCTACAATGATCCTTCCGACTACGATCGTTTTGCCGACGCGTTGCTCAACTTGGATTTTCCTTTGCAGTAGCTTTGGATCGGCGCAGCTGTTGCCGTGCCGTATCCCAACTGCACTCCGGATTCCCATGTGGCATTCGCGCGACAAGCTGTGGATCAAATCGTTGTCTGAAAGGCTCGGGCCGGCAATCCGCTTGCAGGCTTTGACTCGCTTACGTCAAGGTTAATGAGCGAGAATCCAGTTCGCATGCCTGATTCGCCGAACCGCAGGCATGCTGCAGAAGCGGTTTCGCCGCTGCGGGACCGCGAGGGGGAGCACCAATGCCTGTACGGCGTCATTCCCGGCGCGCCCTGGGTCTCATGAGCGCGCTGCTGCTTTCGACTGCGATGGCCGCGCCAGCCTTTGGCGAGATCGAGGAAGTCGTCGTGACGGCGCAGAAGCGCGCGGAAGACATCCAGACGGTTCCGATCTCTATTACCGCCTTTACGGCGCAGGATATCCAGGCCCATCAGATCGTCGAGTTCAAGGACCTGCTCTTCAACACGCCGAACGTGAGCTATACGAAGGGCGACTTCTACAGTTCCGATTTCCAGATCCGGGGCATTGGCGTGACTGCAATCGGCTTCGATCAGGAATCCGGCGTCGCGGTGCATCTGGACGACGTGTTTCTCGCCCGGCCGCCGCTTGCCGAGGCGACTTTCTACGATCTCGACCGGATCGAAGTGCTGCGCGGTCCGCAGAGCACGCTCTACGGGCGCGGCGCGACCGGCGGGACGGTCAACATCATCACCGCCAAGCCCGTTCTCGACGGTTTTCACGCCAACCTGGAGGGAAGCCTCGGCAATTACGATTCCCACGAAGTTCGGGGAATGGTGAACCTCCCGGTCATCGATGGACAGTTGGGCGTTCGCATCGCCGGCGACTGGCTGCAGCGCGACGGTTTCACAACGAACGTGTTCAATGGCCGCGATATCGATAGCCGGGACCAATTCTCGGTCCGCGGATCGGTGCGCTGGGAGCCTACTTCCAGCACCACGATCGACGCGGTCGCTTCCGTGCAGCACGAAGGCGACAGCCGAATGCGGGCGCAGAAGGACTATTGCACCGGCGATCCTACCGGCACCGTCGGCTGTTTGCCGGACTCGATCTCCAACGGAGTGATTAATCTAAATGCCACCCTGGGCGTCATTGGGTCGAGCGTGCAGGGGATCAACAGCGCGTTCGCCGGAACGCCGCTGGCGGGCATCGGCAACATCCTGGGGCTGTATGACCTCTCGGAACCGGCACAGGTGTCGCCGCTCTGCCTGGAGCCGGGAAATCCCTGTAACCCTTCCGACCCGCGCAAGATCTATTCTGATTTCACGCCACAATATAAGGCGAACGATCTCTTCTATGCGCTGAACTGGAAGCAGCGGCTGGCCGATTGGCTCAACAGCACGCTGGTTCTCGGCTGGGACAAGAACAATGTCTGGTCGCAGGAGAGCTATTACAATGTCGCGACGCCACCCTTCGATCCGGCCCGGCTGGGCAACTGGGATGCGTTCACCGGCGCGGAAGGTTTTCTGCACGGCTTGCTGCTGACCTTGGGCGGCCCAAACTATGCAAACATCTATGCTCCATATTTCACGACAGTGCCCGGCGCGCTTCCGCTGTCCGGAACGAAGAATCTGGGCATTACCGGCGGCAACATCCGCAGCTTCGAAACCACGGCGACGGCATTCGACCAGTCCGACTTTGCGCTGACTCAGCAGTCGGCGGAATTGCGCTTCAACACCGATTTCCAGGGACCGGTGAATTTCCTGCTCGCCGGCTATTACCTGCACACGACCAACACCGGAAATTACTTCGTCAATACGCCGGTGTTTGACTATCCGGGTCTGCTGGTGGGCAGTATTGCCGGACTGACGCTCGCGCCGCAGCTTTGCTTCGCCACCGGATGCATTTTGTCGCCGTCCTTCTATCACAACAATGCCGACCGTAACGCGCTGACCTCGAAAGCGGTGTTCGGCGAAGTCTATTACGACATCCTTCCCGATACCCTGAAACTGACGGGAGGCCTTCGGTGGACGCAGGACGACAAATTTCAGCGCGGCCGCATCGAGCTGTTCAGCGGATTGGTACCGATCGGATCGCGCAACGAAGACGTAGCGATGCAGACGCTTGTTGCCGAAGGGCTGCGGGATTTCGATTGCTCCAACGGCACGGGAGAATCGACGCAATCGCAGTGCCCGGGAGCAGGACCAGGCCCCGACGACGTCTGGCAAATCAACAAGGTGACCTTCGACAAGCTGACCGGACGGCTGGTGGCGGACTGGACACCCAAGACCGATTTCACCGACGCCACCTTGATCTACGCGTCTTACGCTCGCGGTTATAAGGCCGGCGGCTTCAATCCGGGCATTCAGCCGGGGCTCGGCATCCCGAAAAGCTACGCGCCGGAATCGATCGACGCATTGGAATTGGGAACGAAGAACACGCTTCTGGGCGCGACGCTGCAGGCCAACGCCGACATCTGGTACTACAACTACAAGGGCCTGCAGGTTTCCGCGATCGAGAACAACACCTCGGTCAACCAGAACATCGATGCCAAGCTTTGGGGCGTCGAAGGCGAATTCCTCTGGGTCCCGACAACCAACTGGCAATTCAATCTGAGCTTCGGAACCACGCATTCCAGCATCGGCAATTCCCAGCTGGTGGATGATCGCAATCCGACGGCGGGGCGCGGCGACGTGCTGCTGGTGAAAGACGACACGCTCGGTCCAAACGACGGGCAGAACTGTGTGCTCTACTATGCTGGCGCAAACCCCGGCAGTCTGCCTGCCGGGTTCGGCTTTATCGCCCCGCCCGGCGGCGTAGACGCGCTTGCCGCGCACGGAATCGCGCATACCTCGTTTGGCACCTGCATATCCGGCGACACCATCATTGCACCAAATCTGACGTTCGAGCAGGCGCTGAACGCGCAGGGCTTCTCGACGCAGGATCCGACCGGAAACGGGACGCATTCCGGCGCATTCGTGAGCCTCAGCGGAAACAACCTGCAGAACACGCCGGATTTCACCGTCAGCGTCGGCGCGCAATACACCTTCGATATAGGCGGCGGGTACACCCTCGTGCCGCGTGCTGATTATTACTGGCAGAGCCAGATGTTCGGCCGCATCTTCAACGATGTCGCCGACCGCATCGATTCATGGGGAATCGCCAACGCGCAGGTGACGCTGAACGGTCCGGAGTCGATGTGGTACGTCACAGGCTGGATCAAGAACATGTTCGACGAGAACAACATCACGGGCGAGTATCTCAGCGCGCCGGCAACCGGCCTCTACACCAATGTGTTCCTCGGCGACCCGCGCACTTATGGAGCCACGGCAGGCATCCACTTCTAGTACTGTGGAGCGTCGCTATTCGGCGGGCGTGGGCTGCGGCCGACGGCGTGGACCGCCGCGCCATTCGCGGACGTAATCGCCGGCGCTATCGAGATAGATATACAGCACCGGCGTGATGTAAAGCGTCAGCAGTTGCGACAGCAGCAGCCCACCCACGACGGCAAGGCCAAGCGGCCGCCGCGTCTCGCCGCCCTGGCCGAAGCCAACGGCGATCGGCAAGGTACCCATGAGTGCCGCCATGGTCGTCATCATGATGGGACGGAAGCGGATGAGTGCCGCCTCCACAATGGCGTCATGCGCGCTGATGCCTTCTCCCCGCTCCCGCGACAGCGCGAAGTCGATCATCATGATGGCGTTCTTCTTCACAATGCCGACCAGCATGATCATGCCGACAAAGGCGTAGAGGCTGAGCGGAATGCCAAATAACCAAAGCGTGAGCAGCGCGCCCACGGCGGCCGACGGCAGGCCGGACAAAATCGTCAGCGGGTGGACGAAGCTCTCGTAAAGAATACCGAGCACGATGTAGACGACCACCAGCGCAATTCCGAGCAGCAGGCCCATGTTGCTGGTCGAGCTCTGGAACGCCTGAGCGTTGCCCTGGAAGCTGCCCTGCACCGTTGAAGGGAAATTCAGCTGCCGCTGCACGCGGTTGATGGCGTTGACTGCGTCGCTCAGCGCGTAGCCTGCACCCATGTCGAACGAGATGGTCGCTGACGGGAGTTGGCCGAGATGGCTGATGCTGAGCGGCATGGCCGAGCGCACGCTACGCGTCACCGCGGTGAGCGGCACAAGCGTCTGTCCCGAAGCCCCGCTCGTCGCTGGCACTGTGGAAGTTAGATAGATGCGCGACAGGGCGCTCGGATCGAGCTGGTCCTTCGGCAGCACTTCGAGGATGACTTCGTAGGTGTCGGAGGAGGCATAGATGTTGGAAATCTGCTCTCCGCCGAACGCGGCGCCGAGTGCCGTCTCCACGGCCTGCGGCGTCACACCCAGCGCGGCGGCACGGTCGCGATCGATGGTCACGGTGAGCGAGGGCGTGGTGAGCTGAAGATCGCTTGTCACGTCCACAAAACCGGGCGTGGCTGCCAGCGCGTTCATCAGGCGCAGCGCGCTGGTCTGCAGCTCTTCCAGACTCAGGTCTTGCAGCGTGTACTGATATTGCGACTTGGTGAGCATTCCGCCCAGCCGGATCGACGGCGGATTCTGCATGTAAACATTCAGCCCGGGAATCCGCGATAACTTCGGCCGCAACTCCCGGATGATCTCATCCGAGCTGGCAGCATGGCAAATCAGGCCAAAAAATCTACAGATCCTTTGGCGCTGAGCTTTCGGCTTCAGCGTCATGAACATGCGGCCGCTGTTGACGCCGGAACTGGCACCGCCTGCGCCAACGGCCGACATGAATCCCGCCACATTGGGGTCGCGCGCGACGATCGACGCTGCCTGCCACTGGTAGCGCGACATCTGCTCGAACGAGGTGCCGTTCGCCGCTTCCGTCGGCGCGAAAATCTGGCCGGTATCCTGGCTCGGCAGGAAATCCTGCTGCATGACCCGGAACAGCAGAACGGTCGCAACCAACGTGCCAAGGAACACGACGAAGATGATCGGCCGGTGATCCACGCTCCACATCAGCGAGCGCTCATAAGCATCCCGCGTGCGATCGAATGCGCGTTCGCTGAACTCGTAGAGCCGGCTGTGCCGCCGCCGCGACTCGGGTTTCAGCAGGCGGCCGCACAGCATCGGTGTGAGGGTCACCGACACGATGCCGGAGAAGACGATGGCAAGCACGATGGTCACGGCGAATTCGTGCAGCAGCCGGCCGATGATGCCGCCCATGAACACGAGCGGAATGAACACCGCGGCCAAGGAGGCGGTCATCGAAATAATGGTGAAGCTGATTTCCCGCGCGCCCTTCAGGGCGGCCTGCATGGGAGGTTCACCGTCCTCCACATGGCGCACGATGTTTTCCAGCATCACGATGGCATCGTCCACGACGAAGCCGACCGACAGCGTGAGCGCCAGCAGCGAAAGATTGTCGAGGCTGAAGTTGAAGAACGACATGCCTGCGAAGGTGCCGACTACCGCAATGGGCAGTGCGAGCGAGGGAATGAGCGTTGCCGTGAGGGTCCGCAGGAAAACGAAGATGACCGCCACCACCAGGATTGCCGCGAGCAGCAATGTCGTCTGCACATCCGAAACGGATGCACGAATGGACTGGCTGCGGTCATAGAGAATGTTGAGTTGGACAGACGCAGGCAGCTGCTGCAGGAAGCGCGGCAGGATTCTCTTGATTTCATCCACCACCTTGATGGTGTTGGAGCCAGGCTGGCGCTGAATGGCGAGAATGATGGCGCGGCGGCCATTGTACCAGCTCGCCACGTACTTGTTCTCCACGCTATCCAGTACGCGCGCGACATCCTTGACCCGCACTGGTGCGCCGTTGCGCCAGGCGATCACCTGGTTTTCGAAATCCGCGGCATTATTGAGCTGGCCGGTGGCATGAATGAGCACGGTCTGCTTCGGCCCGTTCAGGGCGCCTGTGGGAATGTTGGGGTTGGCGGCATTGGCAATGGATGCCACCTGGTCGATGCCGATGCCGCGTGCCGCCAGCGCCGCGGGATCGGCCTGAATGCGCACGGCGAATTTCTGCGAGCCGTAGACATTCACCTGCGCCACGCCATTCAACGTCGAGAGTTGCCGCGCCAACAACGTTTCCGCGTATTTGTCCACTTCCTGCAGCGGCAACGATTGCGAACCCATCGCGATGTAGATGATTGGCTGGTCGGATGGATTCACCTTCCGCATGGTCGGCGGCGTGGGCATGTTTTGAGGCAGCTGGCGCCCGGCCGTCGAGATCGCCGACTGCACGTCTTGCGCGGCCGCATCGAGATTGCGATCCAAGCTGAATTGGATGGTGATAGAGGTTGAACCCTGCGTGCTCGACGAGCTCATCGAGCTGATGCCGGCAATGGTGGAGAACTGGCTTTCCAGCGGCGTGGCCACAGACGATGCCATGGTTTCCGGATCCGCGCCGGGTAGCGCCGCGTTCACCACGATGGTCGGGAAATCGACGTTCGGCAGCTCGCTGACCGGCAGAGTCATGTAACCGAACAGCCCGAAGATCACGAGCGCGGCCATGAGCAGAATCGTCATCACCGGACGGCGAGTGAAAACTTCCGAGAAATTCATCGCGCGGGGGTCGCCCCAGTGGCGCGGTTGCCCTCAAACGTCCTTTGCACCGCGACAGGCTTGCCGGGCACCACACGCAGTTGCCCATCGGTGATCAATCGATCTCCAGCATGCACATTCCCGGATACCGCCATGTGTTCTCCGTCGTCGTTCAGTACAGTGACAGGCACGATCCGCGCGACGTTCTGCCGGTTCACGACATAAACATAGCGGTCCTGCGGCCCCTGGTTCACCGCTTCGCGCGGCACGACAACGACGTTCGGCAGATGTGCGAGCGATACAAACACGTCGAGCAGCTGGCCCGGCACCAACCGGAAATCTTGATTGTTGAAGGTTGCGCGCAGCTCCACCGTGCCGGTCGTGTTGTCGACCGCGTTGCCGATGAAATCGACCGGCGCCGTCAGCCGCGTGCGCGCCATGTCATGGACCTGCAGTGTTGCGATGAGCGCGTGCGCCTGCATTTGCGCCTGAATGCGCGGCAGATCGGCTTGCGGCAGGAAGAATGAAACCTTCACCGGCTGGATTTGGGTGATCACGACCAGCGGATTGGTGCCGTTCGCCGGCACCACATTGCCTGGCTGGATCAGCATCGGGCCCGTCTTGCCGTCGATGGGCGAGCGGATCTGCGCATAGATCACATTGAGGCGCGCACTTTCCGCCGTTGCCCTGTCGGCAGCAACGGTCGCTGCGAGCGCCTTCGCCTGTGCGGTGAATTGATCGGCCTGGCTTTTCGAGGCTGCGCCCTGCGCAGCAAGCGCGGCGTAACGCGCGGCGTCGTTGCGTGCGCTGGCAAGCGATGCCTGATCGCGGCTCTGCATGGCCACGGCCTGGGCCAGCACAGCCTGGAATGGCCGCGGATCGAGCTGGAAGAGCAGGTCTCCCTTATGGACGATATCGCCTTCCTTGAAATGCGCCGCAACCAACTGCCCCTCGACGCGCGACGTCACCTGCACCGTCGCGTTGGCAACGATAGTGCCGATGGTGCGCTCCTGCACGGTCACGTTCTGAATTTGCGCGACAGCCACCCGGACGGGCGGCGCCGGTTGCGGCGGCGGTGCTTGCGTGCCCGGCACGAAAATCCGCCACAGCACCAGCGCGGCGAGGATCGCGCCGACAATACCCAGTATCAACCGCGCGCGCGGATTGCTGTTTCGCCAGGCCGCTGGTCGCGTATCCACCGCTTCGGGTGGGCGTTCCGAATGAGGCAGGCGAGCGTCCATCAAAAGGTTCCGATCGGAACAGCCACGGTTCGGGCAACAGGCCCCAAATGCCGGACCAGGCCCGGGATTATAGGCCGCCTCGGGCAAGACAGCATCAGGCGCATTCCCGTTCGGCCAAGGCCTATTCGGCCCTGCTTCCGCCTTGGAAATCGTAAGTCGCGGGGCGGCTGCCGGTTCCGGCCGGCGGATCGTCGACGATCGACCCAAAATGACGATCTAATAGCCAACGCGCCGCGATTGCCCCCTTGGAGCCAGCCGTTTATAAGCGCCGGCTTCTCCAAACCCACCACCCCATGGATATCCGCAACATCGCCATCATTGCCCATGTCGACCATGGGAAGACCACCTTGGTGGACCAGCTGCTGCGGCAGTCCGGCTCGGTGCGCGACAATCAGCACATGGAGGAGCGCGCGCTGGATTCCAACGATCTGGAACGCGAACGCGGCATCACCATCCTCGCCAAATGCACCAGCGTCGACTGGCAGGGGACCCGCATCAACATCGTTGATACGCCGGGTCACGCCGATTTCGGCGGGGAGGTCGAGCGCATTCTGTCGATGGTCGATGGCGTGGTCCTGTTGGTGGACGCAGCCGAATCCGTCATGCCGCAGACCAAATTCGTGTTGTCCAAAGCGCTGAAGCTGGGCCTGAAACCCATCGTTGTCATCAACAAGATCGACCGCGCGGACGCGCAACCGAAAGAGACGCTGGAAAGCATCTTCGATTTGTTCCTCGCGCTCGAGGCCAATGACGATCAGCTCGATTTTCATGTGCTTTATGCATCGGGGCGCCAAGGCTGGGCGGTTGCCGACCTGGCGGATAATCAACGCGACTTGTCGCCCTTGTTTGCCCGAATTGTCGCAGATGTTCCCAAACCGAAGCCGCTGTCCCGTGCAGGAGATGAATTTCCGTTTACTATGCTTGTCACTACCCTGGAGGCGGACCCTTACCTCGGGCGCATTTTGACCGGCCGTATCGAATCCGGCGCCATCAGCGTGAACAGGGTGATCAAAGCGCTGAACCGCGAGGGTACCGAAATCGAGCGCACGCGGGTGACCAAGTTGCTCGCCTTCCGGGGGCTTGCGCGCACCCCCATTGCGCGGGCCGAGGCCGGCGACATCATCGCCATTGCCGGGCTGCAGAACGCCACGGTTGCCGACACGCTGTGCGACTTGAACGTGGATCAGCCGATTGCGGCGACGCCGATCGATCCGCCGACTCTTGCGGTAACGATGTCGGTGAACGATTCACCGCTGGCGGGGCGCGAAGGCAGTAAGGTGCAGAGCCGCGTCATCCGCGAGCGCTTGCTGCGCGAAGCCGAAGGCAATGTCGCGATTCACGTGCGCGAGACCGGCGAAGGCGCCTATGAAGTGGCCGGCCGCGGTGAATTGCAGCTCGGCGTACTGATCGAAACCATGCGGCGCGAAGGGTTCGAACTCTCTATCTCACGCCCGCGCGTGCTGTATCAGCAGGATGAAACAACCGGCGACCGGTTGGAGCCCATCGAAGAAGTCACCATTGATGTGGACGATCCCTACACCGGCATCGTCATCGAGAAGGTGAGCATGCGCAAAGGCGAGCTGCAGGATATGCGGCCCACCGGCGCGGGCAAGACGCGGCTGGTGTTCTTCGCGCCGTCACGTGGCCTCATCGGCTATCACGGCGAATTCCTCACTGATACGCGCGGCACCGGCGTCATCAATCGCATGTTCCACGGCTACACGCCGTTCAAGGGCGCGGTGGGGGGGCGTCGCAACGGCGTACTGATTTCCACCGGTGACGGCGAAGCGGTGGCTTACGCGCTGTGGTATCTGGAAGAGCGCGGGCGGCTGTTTATCGCGCCGGGTGCCAAAGTGTATCAGGGCATGATCATCGGCGAGCATAGTCGCGACAACGATCTGGACGTCAATCCGCTCAAATCGAAGCAGCTGACCAACATTCGTACCACCAGCAAAGACGAGGCGGTGCGATTGACGCCCTTCGTGCCGATGACGCTTGAGCAGGCCATCGCCTATATCGAGGACGAGGAACTGGTTGAAGTCACGCCGCAATCCATCCGCCTGCGCAAGCGCGAGCTGGTTCCTCACTTGCGCAAGCGCGCGAAGGCGGAAGCGGAAGTGCACTAGCGCTGCCGTACCAGCCCCAGGCGGTTGGCGATCATGCGGTCCACAAGGCGCTTGGGGAGCATGGTCACCATCAGGTTCTGTAGAGGATCGGGGCTGACGGTGTAGCGCACCTTCGGGTTCTTCGCGGTAAGCGCGCGGTATACCGCTTCGCCGATCTTCTCCGGCGGAAAGCCCTTGCGGCCGAGTTCCAGCATGTAGCTCTTCAGTTTGTCGAGCGCGGCAGCATAGGGCGTGTAGGCGTAGCGCGAAATGTCGAGCTGCTCCGCTTTGTCCCAAATCGGCGTGGCGACGGCGCCGGGTGCCACCACGACGACATCGATGCCGAAGATCATCAGCTCCTGTCGCAAGGATTCCGACAGTCCTTCCAGCGCGAATTTCGAAGCGTTGTACGGCCCCATGAAGGGATTCGCATTGCGTCCGCCAACGCTGGTGATCATCACAATGCGTCCCGGCTCACCGCTTCGCGACCCATCCGCGCCAAGCAGCGGCGCAAAGGCTTGCGTGACGATCAGCTGCCCGGTGACGTTCACCTCCAGCTGATGCCGCAACTCGTCGATGTCGAGATGGAGCAGCGGTCCTGCGACGGCGATTCCGGCGTTGTTGACCAGTCCCGCGAGCGTAGCATTGCCCAGCACTGCGGCAACCCGATCGGCGCCTCCCCGCACCGCCGCGGCATCGGTAAGATCGAACAGCAGCGGTGTGAACTGTTGGCCGAATTCCGCTTTCAGCCGTTCCGCGTCCGCTTCCTTGCGAACGCTTCCGAACACATGAAAACCTTTCGCCGTCAGCACTTCCACGCAGCCCCAGCCGATGCCTGTGGATGCGCCAGTGACCACCGCGCTTTTCATGGCCATCCCCTTCCCATAAGCGTTCGCAACTATAGCGCGCGGAGAAATGCCGGCCATGCCTGTCGACACCCAAACCATTGCCTTTGCGCACACGCTGGCCGATGCCGCAGGCGCTGTCATCCGCCCTTATTTCCGCCGCCGCATCGCCGTGGCAGACAAGGGGGTTGGAGCAGCGTTCGATCCGGTTACCGCCGCCGATCGCGAAGCCGAGGAGGCCATGCGCGAAGTCATAGGGCGCGAATATCCGGATGACGGAATTCTGGGCGAGGAATTCGGTGAAAAGCCGTCGCGCAACGGGCGGCGCTGGGTGCTCGATCCGGTGGACGGCACCCGTGCCTTCATTACTGGCCGGCACGAATGGGGCTCGCTGATTGCGCTCGAGGAAAACGGTGCACCGGTGCTTGGCGTCATTGACCAGCCGGTGCTGCGCGAGCGCTTCATCGGCGCCAACAGGCGAACGCACATGTGCGCCGAAGGTGAGGATCTGCGCCTGCATGTGCGCCCTTGCGCCGGTCTATCGGAAGCCATCCTCTGCGCCACGCATCCCACCGCCTACTTCACCCCGCAAGAACGGAATGCATTCGCGCGCATCGAGCCGCATGTACGCATGAGTCGCTTCGGCGGCGATTGTTATCTGTTCGTGGCGCTGGCGCTCGGCTTTATCGATCTAATCGTCGAATCCACCTTCAAGCGGTGGGACGTCGCCGCCCTCATTCCAATCGTGGAGGGCGCGGGCGGCGTAATTAGCAATTGGCAAGGTGGCTCATGCGCAACTGGCGGACAGATTGTTGCCGCCGGTGACGCACGCGTTCACAAGGCCGCGATGCAATTGCTGGCCGGTTAGCCTGCCAGTTGGTAGTCGGCCGCTCTCCGGCTGCCGCCGGTTGAGTTTCCTCAGACTTCGCCGGTCTCCTGATCGACCGCTTTCATCGACAGCCGCACCTTGCGGCAGTCCTGCATGCATTTTTCTTAGATGCACTCCGAATTCTTCGGTTATAGTGGCCGCTCATTCAACTGTGGGGAGAAATCCATGCGAAAAACATTGTTGGGAGCAAGCGCGCTAATCTCGGTTGCGCTGCTTGCGAGTTCAGCAGCACAAGCCGCATCCTATATACCCATAGCGCCTCCGAATGGTGCGGTGAGCGTATTTCCGTTCGGAATTAACGACGACAATATCATCACGGGCAGCTACACAGACTCGGCCGGTGTCCAGCACGGGTTCTATGGCCCCCCAGATGGCAGCAAGTACAAAACCTTCGACGTTCAAGGTGTGACAGGGACCCAGCCGCGGGCTATCCGCAATGACAAAAGTATCACCGGGCTCGCCTTGGCCAGCGGCTTCACGTTTGGCGAGGAATTCTACCGCGCCCCAGACGGCACGATCAAAATTCTCAAGAACGGCCACGGGGATATCCAAGACGGTGTCGCTCAAGGAGGCAATAACAACGGGCTCTATGTGGGCGATTATCTCGACACGGATGGAGTCACCCGCATCGGGTTCGAAGGGAAGGCAGGGAAGTTCAAGTCCAAATTCAAGCTGCCGCTCAACAATCTGACATCGACCAATCCGCGCCAGATCAACAATCTTGGCGTCGTGGCCGGCGGTTACATCGGATCGGACGGCATCCAGCATGGCTTCGTGCTGGACGGAGATAACCTGACCTCATTCGATCATCCCGATGCCGCTGGCGTTACGGTCGCGGAAGGCATTAACGATAAAGGGCAGGCTACCGGACTCTGGCAGGACTCGGGCGGCAATCGGCATGGCTTCCTGTACGAAGTTTCGACCGGGAAGTTCAAAGCAATCGATCCTGGCGATGGCGCGGTTTCCCAGGAGGCCTGGGGAATCAACAACAAGGGGCTGATCATCGGCGATACTGGCAATGGACTTGCCTTTATCTATTGCCCCTTAAAACCGGCGAAGTGTCCAAAAGGCGCGCCGGCCGGATTTCATCCGACCCATGTCGTGAAGAGACCGATCATTACGCCGTGAGCTGACCTCAACGGCTGCGGCGCGAAAGCGCCGCAGCTTTCTTTGCCGATCAAAAATGCAAACGGCGGCTTAACGCCGCCGTTTCCCCTACCCATCAGGATGACGCTAGAAGCCGCGCTCGGCGCGGCCGTCAGGCATGCATTAGCCGCCTACCTGGCTTTGTGGTGCTTCCTGGCGGCGGGCGCGGCTTGTTGCTTCTTCATCAGGTCTTTGCCGGTCTCCTGACCGACCGCCTTCATCGACAGCCGCACTTTGCCGCGATCCGGTCTACGTGCGCTTTTTTTAGACGCACTCCGAATTCTTCGGTTATAGTGGCCGCTCATTCAACTGTGGGGAGAAATCCATGCGAAAAACATTGTTGGGAGCAAGCGCACTAATCTCGGTGGCGCTGCTTGCAAGTTCATCGGCGCAAGCGGCGGCAACATATATACCCATAGCGCCTCCGGATGGTGCGGTGACCGTGCTTCCTTTCAGCATCAACGACAACAACATCATCGCAGGCGGCTATACCGATTCAGCCGGTGTCCTGCACGGGTTCTACGGCCCGCCAGACGGCAGCAAGTACAAAACGTTCGAAGTTAGCGGGGCGCAGGCAGAGGCGCGGTTCATCTTCAATGACGGAAGCATCACTGGGCTCGCCTTGGCCAGCGGCTTCACCTTCGGCGAGGAATTCTACCGGTCTCCGGACGGCACGGTTAAACTTCTCAAGAATCCCAAAGGGGATATCCAAGACGGTGTCGCTCAAGGAGGCAATAACAACGTAGTCTATGTGGGCGATTATCTCGACACTGACGGAGTAAGGCGCATCGGCTTCCAGGGGAAGGCAGGAAAATTCAAGTCCAAATTCAACCTGCCGCTTAAGAACCTGACATCGACCAATCCGCGCCAGATCAACAACAACGGCGTTGTCGCCGGCGGTTACATCGGATCCGATGGCATCCAGCATGGCTTCGTGCTGGATGGCGATAACTTCACCTCGTTCGACCATCCAAAGGCCGTAGGCGGCGTGACGACCGCAGAAGGCATCAACGATTCCGGGCAAGTCTCTGGACTTTATACGGACTCCGGCGGCAACCGGCATGGCTTCCTGTACGATGTCTCCACCGGCAAATTCAAAGCCATCGATCCGGGCGATGGGTCAACCGCGCAGGAAGCGTGGGGTATCAACAAAAAGGGCCTGATCGTTCTCGATACCGACAGCGGAGCAAGGCCCTACATCTACTGCCCCCTGAAACCGGCGAAGTGTCCGAAAGGCGCGCCGGCCGCGTTTCATCCGACCCATGGTCTAACGGCGAAGGGACCGCACAATATACCATAAACTGCCCTGATGACGGCTGCGGCGCCAAAAGCGCCGCAGCTTTTTTTGAGTGTCCGCGAATGAAAACGGCGGCCTTTAGGCCGCCGTTTCCCTACCGGACCAGGGTTACGCTAGAAGCCGCTTAGGTATCAACCACCTACCTGGCTTTGTGGCGCTTCCGGCTGCAGCGCGGCTTGTTGCTTCTTCGTCAGATCTTCGCCGGTCTCCTGATCGACGGCCTTCATAGACAGCCGCACTTTGCCGCGATCATCGAAGCCGAGCAGCTTCACCTTGACGGTCTGGCCCTCGCTGACAATGTCGCTGGTCTTGTTGACCCGCTTTGGCGCCAGTTCGGAGATGTGGACGAGGCCGTCCTTGGGACCGAAGAAGTTCACGAAAGCCCCGAAGTCCATGACCTTCACGACCTTGCCGTCATAGATCTCACCGATCTCCGGTTCGGCCACGATTCCCTTGATCCATTTGAGTGCGGCGCGAATCGATTCACCGTCGGCGCTTGCGATCTTCACTGTGCCGTCGTCTTCCACGTTGATCTTGGCGCCGGTCTTCTCGACGATTTCGCGGATCACCTTGCCGCCGGAACCGATCACTTCGCGGATCTTGTCGACCGGAATCTTGATCTGCTCGATGCGCGGCGCATGCTCGCCAAGCTGATCGCGGGCATGAGTGATGGCCTTCGCCATCTCAGCGAGAATATGCAGACGGCCGTGGTTCGCCTGATCGAGCGCAACGCGCATGATCTCTTCGGTGATGCCGCTGATCTTGATGTCCATTTGTAGCGAGGTGACACCCTGCTCCGTGCCAGCCACCTTGAAGTCCATGTCGCCCAGATGATCCTCGTCGCCCAAAATATCGGAGAGAACCGCGAAGCGGTCGCCTTCCTTGATCAGGCCCATGGCGATGCCGGCAACCGGACGCTTCAGCGGAACGCCCGCATCCATCAGTGCCAGAGACGTGCCGCACACAGTCGCCATCGAAGACGAACCGTTCGATTCGGTGATCTCCGACACGATGCGCAAGGTGTAGGGAAACTCGTCCTTCTTCGGCAGCATCGGGCGCACCGCACGCCAGGCTAACTTTCCATGCCCGATTTCGCGCCGGCCCGGCGCGTTCATGCGGCCCGTTTCACCAACCGAATAGGGCGGGAAATTGTAGTGCAACATGAAGTGCTGCTTGTAAGTGCCCTCGAGCGAGTCAATATATTGTTCGTCTTCACCCGTGCCGAGTGTGGTGACAACAAGCGCCTGAGTTTCGCCGCGCGTAAACAGCGCAGAACCATGCGTGCGCGGCAGAATACCCACTTCGGAGGTAATGGGGCGAACGGTCTTGGTATCGCGGCCGTCGATTCGGCGTCCGCTATCAAGCACAGCGTTGCGCATGACATCTGCTTCGACATCGTGGAACAGGTGCCCGAACTTGTTCTCCGGAAGCTGCCCCTCGCCCTCGCCGACAAACTCCTTCGCGGCACGGGCACGGATTTCCGCAATCCTGTCGCGACGTGCGTGCTTTTCCGGAATCTGGAATGCGCCTGCGAGTTCGGCGGCGGTCCAGGCGCTGATTTTCTCAAGAGCCGGCTTATTCTCATCCGCCGGCACCTCGCGCGGCTCCTTGGCCGCCTTCTCCGCCAGTCGAATGATGGCATCCAGCACCGGCTGCATCGAGCGATGACCGAACATCACCGCGCCGAGCATCACCTGCTCGCTCAGTTCCTGCGCTTCCGATTCCACCATCAGCACCGCGTCAGCGGTACCGGCGACGATGAGGTCGAGCTGAGAATTCGGCATCTCATCCACCGGCGGATTGAGGACGTATTCGGCGTTGATGTAGCCGACGCGGGCGGCTCCGATCGGGCCCATGAATGGTACGCCGGAAAGCGTGAGCGCGGCGGAGGTCGCCACAAGGGCGACGACATCGGGATCATTTTCCATGTCGTGGCTGAGTACCGTCACGATGACCTGTGTCTCGTTGCGGTAACCCTCCGCGAACAGCGGTCGAATGGGGCGATCGATTAAGCGCGAGGTCAGTGTCTCGCGCTCGGTGGGACGGCCCTCGCGCTTGAAATAGCCGCCGGGAATTTTACCGGCCGCGAAATATTTTTCCTGGTAATTCACGGTGAGAGGAAAGAAATCGATTCCCGGGCGCGGTGCATGGGCGCCGACCACCGTCGCCAGCACGACAGTCTCTCCATACGTCGCGACCACGGCGCCATCCGCCTGACGCGCGACCTTCCCGGTTTCAAGGACGAGCTTTCTGCCGCCCCATTCAATTTCCTCTTTGGATATGTTGAACATTCGTTAGGTCCTTCCTTTTCTCAGGCCGGATTGCCTAAGGGCCTTCCTTCGAGATCGTCTCAAAGAAAATGATATTGGGCAGGTCCACGCCATCGCGAGCCCGCCAAAAAGTTTAGCAGAGAAACGGGGACTTCCGTTTTCAGCGCCGCAGTCCAAGCCGCGAAATCAGCGATTCGTATCGCTTCCCGTCGGTACCCTTGATGTAATCGAGCAGTCGGCGCCGCTGCGACACGAGCTTGATCAGACCGCGCCGCGAGTGATTGTCCTTCACGTGCGTTTTGAAGTGCTCGGTGAGATTGGAGATACGCTCCGAGAGCACAGCCACCTGCACGTCGGGCGAGCCTGTATCGCCCTCCTTGGCGCCGTACTCGGAAATCAGTTCTTTCTTGCGTTCAACAGTGATCGACATTCGGTCATCCAGTTCCAAAGTTGAAGACACGGAACGGCCTTAGCTCTCCAGCCTGAAGGGCCGCGAGCGCCACAGGCTCGCCATCCCCGGTCGAGAGGTAGACCGTAAGCCCTTGCAGATCGTCGCCGTCAGCTTCTTCCGAAAGGCGGGCGAACAAATTTGCTCGCATCAGAATCGGATTGCCGCTGCGCAGCCGGACCGCATCCGGACCCGTGACGGCCAGCGCCGGGATGCCGTCCAGCGCGGTCGAAATGGGCCTCAAGTGCTCAAAAGCGGCGGGACTATGCATAGAACCCCTTAGAGTTTCCAGTGGCACGGCATCTTTTTCTGAAAAGCCGCCGATTGCGGTCCGCCGAAGCTGGGAAACGTGCCCGACGGTACCCAGCGCCAGTGCCAAGTCCCGCACCCAAGCCCGCACGTAAGTCCCTTTGCCACAATGCATTTCGAACTGCGTGTGATCCGAATCTGGGGTGCCGGTCACCTCCGCCTCATCGACCGACACCGTACGAGGTTCGAGGCTGACCTCCTCGCCCTCGCGGGCCAGATCGTATGCCCGCTCCCCCTGCACCCTAATTGCCGAGTAAGCTGGCGGCACCTGCGTGAGTTGCCCCACGAACTGGGGCAGCGCCGCGTCGATCTGCTCACGAGAAGGACGGACATTCGAGGTCGCGGTAACGCGGCCCTCGGAGTCATCGCTGTCGCGCGCTTCGCCCCAGCGGGCGGTAAAGCGGTACGTCTTCTCTGCCTCCATCGCGAACGGCACGGTTTTGGTGGCCTCCCCCAGCGCCACCGCGAGTACGCCGGTCGCCATGGGATCGAGCGTGCCGGCGTGCCCGGCCTTCTGCGCATCGAATACGCGCCGCACGATCGCGACAGCTTGGGTCGACGTGATTCCTTGCGGCTTGTCCACCACCACCCAGCCGTGCACTGCCGCGCCCTTTCGCTTACGGCTCATCGCGTTCGTCCGTGTCTTCCTGCAGGTCACGCTGGACGCGGGAGGACTTCAGCAAGGTCTCGATCTTTTCAGCCTCGGCGAAGGAAGTGTCTTCCAGAAAGCGCAGTTCCGGCGTGAACTTGAGCGCGATGGTCTTGCCCATCAGCCCGCGAATAAATCCTTTATGGCGATTAAGGGCGTCGACGATGGCCTTGGCATTCTTGCCACCCAGCGGCTCCACGAACACAGCGGCATGCCGCATGTCACCCGATGGTTTGACCTGCGTCACCGTAATGGGAACGCTTTCGAGATCCGGATCGCGCACCTCGCCGCGCGTCAGAATTTCCGAGAGGGAATGCCGCAACAGTTCTCCCACCCGCAACTGCCGCTGCGTTGGACCGCGTTCCTGAGCGGATGAATGCCGTCGCATAGCGATTACAATGAGAGCAGGCGAGGCGGCGCCTTACAGCGCCCGCTTGATTGTTTCGACCTCGAAGCACTCGATGACATCCGCTTTCTGCAGGTCCTGGTAATTGGCGAACGACATGCCGCATTCCTGCCCCGCCACGACCTCGCGCGCGTCATCCTTGAAGCGCTTCAAAGTCGAGAGCTCACCTTCGTGGATCACGACGTTGTCGCGAATCAGGCGCACGCGCGCGCCGCGGCGCACCACGCCTTCCGTGACGCGGCACCCGGCCACCTTGCCGATCTTGGTGATCGCGAAGACCTCCAGCACTTCGGCGTTGCCAAGGAATTTTTCGCGCAGCTCCGGCGCCAGCATGCCCGAGAGCGCCGCCTTCACGTCATCAACCACGTTGTAAATGATGTTGTAGTAGCGAATCTCGACGCCATCCCGCTTGGCGCGCTCACGTGCCTGTGCGTTGGCGCGCACATTGAAGCCGAGAATGGCGGCGCCGCTCGCATGCGCGAGGATCACGTCGGATTCGGTTATGCCGCCGACGCCGGACTGCAGGACCTGCGCGCCCACTTCGTCACTACCGAGCTTTGCGAGCGCGCCCTGAATCGCTTCCGCCGAACCCTGTACGTCTGCCTTGAGGACAACTGGAAGGAGGCGCCTCTCGCCGTCCTTCTGGGTCTTGAGCAGTTGGTCCATTGTTGTGCGGGCAAGGTTGTTTTGGCGGGTCTCGCGCCGCTTGCGGGCGCGATATTCCGTCACCTCGCGGGCACGACTTTCGTCGTTCACCACCACGAATTCGTCGCCGGCCTCCGGCACGCCCGAAAGACCCAGCACCTCTACCGGCAATGCCGGCCCGGCGCCCTGCACGGTCTCGCCGCGGTCGTTCATCAGAAGCCGTACGCGCCCCCATTCGGAGCCGGCGACCAGAATGTCGCCCACTTTGAGCGTGCCGCGCTGCACAAGCGCGGTCGCCACGGGGCCCCGGCCCTTGTCGAGCTTGGCTTCCACCACCGCACCTTCACCGGGCCGGTCAGGATTTGATTTGAGGTCGAGCACTTCCGCCTGCAACACAATTGCTTCCTGCAGCTTGTCGAGATTGGTGCCCTTGGTGGCAGAGACTTCCACGCAAAGCGTTTCGCCGCCCAGGTCTTCGACCTGAATTTCGTACTGCAGGAGCTCGGTTTTCACCCGCGTGGGATTGGCCTCGGCCTTGTCGATCTTGTTGACCGCCACAATGAGCGGAACGCCGGCCGCCCGCGCATGGCTGATCGCTTCCACGGTTTGCGGCATCACGCCGTCGTCCGCGGCCACCACCAGAACCACAAGATCCGTCACCTTAGCGCCGCGCGCGCGCATCGCAGTGAATGCGGCATGGCCAGGCGTGTCCAAGAATGTGATGCGGGCGCCATTGTGCATCTGCACCTGATAGGCGCCGATATGCTGCGTGATGCCGCCTGCTTCGCCCGACACCACATCGGTCTTACGCAGCGCGTCAAGCAGCGACGTCTTGCCGTGGTCAACATGACCCATGATGGTCACGATCGGCGGCCGCGGAATAAGATTGCCGGCTTCGTCTTGCGCCCCCTTTAATCCTTCCAGCACGTCCGATTCGGCCACGCGCTTGACGGTATGGCCGTATTCCGTGGCCACGAGCTCCGCGGTATCAGCGTCGATGACATCGTTCACTGTGGCCATCGAGCCGTTCTTCATCAGCACCTTGATGACATCGACGGAGCGCCGCGCCATGCGATTGGCGAGTTCGGCGACGGTGATGCTTTCGGGGATGGTGACTTCGCGCGGCCCAGCCGGTGCGGCGGGCTGGGGGGTGCCCTTAACACGCTGCAAATGGCGGCGGAACGAAGCGACCGAGCGCATACGCTCGTCCTTGTCGGACAGCGCGGCCGTAACCGTCAGCTTGCCGCGACGGCGCACATCGGCGCCCTTGCGAGCGGGCGTCTTGACCGGCGCCTTGGCGCCCTTCTTTGAGACTTCTTCTTCTTCTTCCTGTACTGGACGGCCTCGGCGCAGGGTTTCAGGGAGCGCTGCACCGGTCTCGTCTTTCTTTTCGATGCGGCGGTTGGCTTCCTCTTCAGCGTGACGGCGGGCCTGTTCGTCAGCCGCCTTGCGTGCGTCTTCTTCTGCCTTTCGTTTTGCGGCTGCCGCTCGCTCTTTGGTGAGGCGGTCTTCCTCAACAACGCGATGCTTCGCGTCTTCCTCAGCCCGCTTGCGGGCCTCGTCCTCGGCCACGCGCGCATCGGCGATGGCGCGGGAGCGCGCTTCCTTCTCTTCTTCCGTCAACTGGCGCAGAACAACGCCGGGGCGATGAAGGTCGCGTGCGGGGGCAATAGCCTCGGGAATGCGGGGTTCGGGCCTGGGGGCAGCCTGACGCTCCGGTGCTGCGACCGGCTTCGCTCCGCCTGCGGGCGTAGCAACGCGTGCGCGCTTCTTCTCCACGACCACGGCCTTGCTGCGGCCGTGGCTGAAGCTCTGCTTCACCGTGGAGGTTTCGGTCTTCTTCAGCGACAGTGTCTTGCCCGCCGGGCGGGCCGTGCGCGCTGCATCGTTCGTTTCGCTCATACGTGCCTTTCATCCGGACGGGGCTCGGACCCGTTCTTCTCGTCGCGCGGCCGGAAACCCTCGAGCCTTTCGGCATCGAGCATCAACCGATCCGCAAGCGGGCCCGGAAAGAGGGCTCCATGTATCACAGTCTCGCGTCCCAGAGCCATGCTCAATTCGTCCGCTGTCAGCGCGTCGATCATTTGAGGCTGAGTGCCTTGCGCGAGTGCCGCAGCCAGCACTTTCCTGCGCCCGTCCTGCGCCCCATCGCGCGCTTCCACGAGAATGCCCGGCTTGCGCCGCGATTCCAGAGCTCGCACCACGCTGTCGAACCCAAGCACAAGCACGCCCGAGCGGCGCGCCAGCCCTAGATGCTCCTGCATTCTGTTTACCAACAACGCTTCAAGCCGCTCCGGCAGATCGGCCGCGGCGCGTACCGGAGCTTTTGCTGCCCTGGAGAAAAGGTTCTTTGTGATGGCGCGTCGCAGCGCAGCGTGGTTCGCGCTGACCCAGATTCCGCGACCCGGAAGCTTCCCTGCCAAGTCCGGCACGATCTCGTCCTCCGGCCCCACGACGAAGCGGATGAGCTTTGATTCCGGCAGCACCTCACCGGTTGCGATGCAGCGGCGTTCGCGCAACATCGCATGCTCCTCGCATTTCTGTTCTTGCGCGGACAGCATCAACTCGTCGGTTCCTCCGCAGCTTCGCCCTCGCCCGTGGATTCCTGCGGCGCCTCGATCCAGCCGGCCTTCACGCGCGCACCCATAATGATGGCGTTGGCCTCCTCCGGCGTGAGACCGAAACCTTCCAGCGCGCCTTCCACGCGCACGCGCTCCTTCTCCTTGTTCGTCTCGTAATACCCGAGCAGATCGTCAGTAGCGCAGCCGGCGAGATCTTCCAGCGTCTTGACATCGTGCTCGCCAAGGCATGCGGCCATGGCGGTCGTTACACCTTCGACCTCCAACACCTCATCGGTGACGCCAAGCTCGCGGCGCCTGTCGTCCATCTCGCGGTTCTGTGCATCGATGTGTTCCTGCGCGCGAGTCTGAAGCTCCTGTGCGGTTTCCTCATCGAATCCCTCGACGGCCGAAAGCTCGTTCAGCGGCACATAAGCCACGTCTTCGACACTCGCGAACCCTTCCGACGCCAAGAGCTGCGCCACCGTCTCATCGACGTCGAGCGAATCCATGAACAGCTGGGTGCGCTCGGCGAATTCCTTCTGGCGACGCTCCGATTCCTCCGCTTCGGTCAGGATGTCGATCTGCCAGCCGGTGAGCTGTGAGGCGAGCCGCACATTCTGGCCTCGGCGACCGATGGCAAGCGACAGCTGCTCGTCGGGCACGACAACCTCCACGCGGTGCGTGTCTTCGTCCAGCACCACCTTGCTCACTTCCACCGGCGCCAGTGCGTTCACGATGAAGGTCGCCGGATCAGGATTCCACGGGATGATGTCGATGCGCTCGCCCTGCAGCTCTTGCACCACGGCCTGCACGCGCACGCCGCGCATGCCGACGCAGGCACCGACCGGATCGATGCTCGAATCCTTGCTGATCACCGCAATTTTGGCGCGGGAGCCGGGATCGCGCGCCACTGCGCGAATTTCGATGATGCCGTCGTAAATTTCTGGCACTTCCTGCGCGAACAGCCGCACCATGAATTGTGGGTGGCTGCGCGAGAGGAAAATCTGTGGGCCGCGCATTTCGCGCCGGACGTCATAAATATAAGCACGAATGCGGTCGCCGGTGCGGAAATTCTCGCGCGGGATCATTTCGTCCCGGCGCACCACGCCCTCGGCGCGGCCGAGGTCAACCACCACGGAGCCGAACTCCACGCGCTTGACGATGCCGTGCACGACTTCGCCGATGCGGTCCTTGTATTCCTCGTATTGCCGCTCACGCTCGGCATCGCGCACCTTCTGCACGATAACCTGCTTGGCGGCCTGCGCGGCGATGCGGGAAAAATCCACCGGTGGCAGAGTTTCGGCAATGATGTCGCCCACCTGAGCAGCCGGATTGCGGGCGCGGGCGTCATCCATGCTGATTTCGATTTTGTCATTCTCGACCAGCTCGACGACATTCAGATAACGCGACACGTGCGTCTCGCCGGTTTTGGGATCGATATCGACGCGGATCTCGTTTTCGCTGCCGTAGCGCGCTTTGGCCGCGCGCTGCATAGCCTCTTCCATGGCGCCCAGCACAACCGCCTTGTCGATCGACTTGTCGCGCGCGACCGCGTCCGCGATCTGCAGAAGTTCGAGCCGGTTTGCGGCAACACTTGTGGCCATGTCTTCTTCTCCTACTGCGCGTTGTATTTGCGCGCTTTCAAATCTTCCTGGATGAGTTTGTCCGTCAGCACGAGCTTGGCTTCGGCGATGCTGCGGAACGGAAAGTTCAGCCGCTGCCCCTCGACGTCGACGATGACATCGTTGCCGTCGAGCCCCAGCAGCATTCCCTTGAAGCGCTTGCGGCCCGTTGAGTCTGGCGTGGCGAGCTCGAGTTTCGCTTCATGCCCGGACCAGCGCGAGAAATCGGTCAGACGAGTCAGGGGGCGGTCGATACCGGGTGAGGAGACTTCCAGCACATATTCGCCTTCAAGGGGATCCTCGCGATCAAAGAATTCCGACAGCGTCCGGCTGAGGCGCGCGCAATCCTCCACGTCCATGCGGCCGTCGGGCCGCTCCGCCATGATTTGCAATGTCTTCGTCTTGCCGCCGATCAAGCGCAGCCGCACGAGCCGGTATCCGGCCGCTTCCACGGAAGGGGCAACGATCGGCTCCAGTTGCGACATGGCGGTGAGAATTGCCAACTCCAAAGCAAAGCCTCTTTCCCGCGGCGGCTCTTTCGAACCGCCACACAACGATACTCTGTTGTCTGGGAATGGCCGCGATATAGGCGCGACCGGCGGCAGAATCAAGAGTTAACCCGCTCGCAGGCAATCGGCGGCTAGGCTTCCTTCACTGAAGGGAGCCTTTATCATGCTGGCCGATACCTTCGCCAGACAACGAACCTGGCCCACGCTGGCCTGGAGCGGTGCCGGCGCTGTTGCTCTGATTGTGGCGCAACTGGTTGGCATTTTCGTCTATGTGTTTGCAATGCGCCAAGCACATCCGGGTCTATCCACCCTCGGTGCATTGGACAGTGGCGTCGCCCTTTGCAGGGTGACGGTTATTTCGATTCCGCCGATCGTCTTCTTCCTTTGGGCGCTTACCCGCTTTCGCACCAGAGCGGTCGCCGAATACCTGGCACTTCGCTGGCCGGCTATCCGCGAATTTGGGATCAGTGCGGTCGCCTTAGTCGCTTTTTATGGGCGCTCTGATGATTTCTGCCCATCGGTGGGAGCCCATCAGCGACACCAAGTTTATGCAGGATATTGTCTCCTCCGCTCGCGCGGCGAATGCCCTTCCGATCGCGTTCGGCGCGCTCGTGATCGCCGCCCCAATTGGAGAAGAACTCGCGTTCAGAGGCTTCCTTTATCGCACCCTGGAACTGAAGTTCGGCGGCATCACCGCAATTGTCGTCACGGCATTCGGCTGGGCCGCGCTGCACATCCAGTACAGTCTGATTGGTATGGCGGTCATCTTTGCAAGTGGATTGTTCTTCGGCGCGATCCGCCGGTATTCGGGATCGTTGTATCTGACAATGCTGATGCATGCCCTGTGGAACGGTGCCGCGTTGGCAGGCGCGATGCTAATGATGCCCAAAGCGTAGCAGCCTCGTTAGGCGCGCCGAAAGCGAAGGAACACAGGTTTGCCATGGAGCTGTTTGGCTTCGTAGCGGGTGGGCGGCCAGTCGCGGGGGCGGATTTGCCAATCGGATGGCCGGCTCGCGGTCCATTCAAAAGCCGGGTGCGCCATCAGCCTTTCGAGAGTCCATTCTACATATCCGGCGTCGTCGCTGGCGAAGCGCAACTCGGCGCCCGGTTTCATCGCGCGCACAAGCTGATTGAGCATCTCCATCTGGATGAAGCGGCGTTTGTGATGGCGTGCCTTGGGCCAGGGATCGGGGAAGAGAACGAACACCCGACCGAGACTCTCATCCGGCAGCGCTGCGAGGATGTCTCGTGCATCGCCGCAGTGGATGCGCAGGTTGCGGGTCGGCGAGCCTTCCAGGTTTGAAAGCAGCTTCACCACGCCGTTGACATAGGGTTCGGCACCGAGGAGCCCGACATTCGCATGGTTCTGCGCCTGCCACATCAGGTGCTCGCCACCGCCAAAACCGATTTCGAGCCACACTTCTTGGACGGGTTGGGAGAAATAGCTGCGCGGATCGGCGCCGGGACTCAGCCGCAATTCGAATTCCGGCAGCAAATGGTCGAGCAGTTGCTGCTGGTGCGCGGAGAGTTTCGGCCCCTTGCGGCGGCCGTAGAGCGTACGGCGCCGGGGTTCGGCGTGCGCGCCGCTCACATCAGAAGCAGCCCTTGAGTGCGTCCGCGAGATCAGTTTTTTCCCAGCTAAAGCCGCCGTCCGCTTCCGGCGCGCGGCCGAAATGGCCGTAGGCGGCGGTGCGCGCATAGATTGGCTGGTTGAGCTTCAGGTGCTCGCGGATGCCGCGCGGTTTGAGGCTCATCATCTCCGGCAGAATCTGCTCCAGCTTCGCCTCGTCGATCTGCCCCGTGCCATGCAGGTTCACGTATACGGACAACGGATCGGGCACGCCGATGGCGTAAGAAATCTGGATGGTGCAGCGGTCGGCCAGGCCCGCCGCTACGACATTCTTCGCGAGGTACCGCGCCGCATAGGCTGCCGAGCGGTCCACCTTCGTTGGGTCCTTGCCGGAAAACGCGCCGCCGCCATGCGGCGCCGCACCGCCATAGGTGTCGACGATGATCTTGCGCCCCGTTAGCCCGCAGTCGCCGTCCGGTCCGCCGACCACAAACGCGCCCGTCGGGTTTACATGCCAGCTGGTGTGGCCGTTGATCCATTCGGTGGGCAACGCTTCGCGAACATACGGCTCGATCACGCGGCGCACGTCTTCGGAGGTCATGTCATCGTCGAGATGCTGTGTGGAAACCACAATCTGCGTCGCTTCCACCGGCCGGCCCTCCTCGTAGCGCAGCGTGACCTGCGATTTCGCATCCGGGCCCAACTTCGGCTCGTCCCCTGCATGCCGGGCGTCCGCCATCAGCTTCAGGATTTTGTGACTGTAAAAGATGGGCGCGGGCATCAACTCCGACGTCTCGCCGCAGGCGTAACCGAACATAATCCCCTGGTCGCCCGCTCCCTCGTCCTTGTTGCCACGCGCGTCCACACCTTGAGCGATGTGCGGCGACTGCGCGTGCAGCAGAACTTCAACGCCTGCCGTTTCCCAGTGGAAGCCGTCCTGCTCGTAACCGATGTCGCGAATAGCCGCGCGGGCAGCCTCCTCAATCGCGTTCTCCAGTCCTTTAGGCCCGCGGGTTTCGCCCGCAATCACCACACGATTCGTGGTGCACAACGTTTCGCACGCGACGCGGATGTCTTTCGTATCGAAGCCGTGCTTCGGCCCTTCCCGGAAGAACAAATCCACCACCTCGTCGGAAATGCGGTCGCACACCTTGTCGGGGTGCCCTTCGGATACGCTTTCGCTGGTGAATAGGTGATTGCCCCGCATTCCGTGGCCTTTCAAAGCTGGGAGAAGCGGCCTTCTTGCAAGGAAATTCCCGGGGGTCAACCGGGCATCCGGCTAGAGGATAAAGCGCGAGAGGTCCTGGTCTTTGGCGAGGCCGTCCACGCGGGCATGCACATAGGCGGCGTCGATCGTCAGCGTCTCTCCGGCGCGGTCGGTGGCCGCGAAACTGATTTCGTCGACAATCCGCTCCATTACGGTGTGCAGGCGGCGCGCCCCGATGTTTTCCACCGTCGCGTTCACCTGCGCGGCGATATCGGCGATGGCAGATACGGAATCTGCCGTGAAGTCGAGCGTCACGTTTTCGGTTCCAAGGAGTGCCGTGTACTGCTTGATCAGGCTGGCTTCGGGCTCGGTGAGAATACGCTCGAAATCATCGCGTGTGAGCGCTTTCAGTTCCACACGGATTGGGAGGCGCCCCTGCAATTCCGGCAGCAGGTCCGAAGGCTTCGCGGCATGAAATGCGCCGGAAGCGATGAAAAGGATGTGGTCGGTCTTCACACTCCCGTGCTTGGTCGCGACCGTTGTGCCTTCGATCAACGGCAACAGATCGCGCTGCACCCCTTCGCGGGACACGTCCCCGCCACCGCGAAACTCCGAGCGGGCGCAGATTTTGTCGATCTCATCCAGGAACACGATGCCGTTGTTCTCGACTGTTTCTATCGCCTCGCGCGTGATCGCGTCGTTATCGAGAAGCTTGTCGGCCTCTTCCGCAACCAGAGGTGCATGCGCTTCGATAACTTTCATGCGCCGTGTCTTGGCGCGTCCCCCGAACGCTTTGCCAAACATATCGCCCAGGCTCACCATGCTGATCTGCGCGTTCGGCATGCCGGGAATCTCGATGGACGGCATTCCGCCGGACTCGTGCATCTCCAGTTCGACTTCCCGCTCGTTCAGCTCGCCCGCGCGCAGCATGCGGCGGAAGGAGTCGCGCGTGCCCTGGCTCGACTTCTCGCCGACCAGCGAGTCGAGAATGCGTTCCTCGGCGCGGGATTCGGCCTGCGCTTCCACCTCCCGGCGCTTTCGTTCGCGGACCTGCGCGATGCCAATCTCCAGCAGATCGCGCACGATCTGCTCCACGTCGCGGCCGACATATCCCACTTCCGTGAATTTGGTGGCTTCAACTTTCAGGAACGGCGCCTGCGCGAGCTTCGCCAGCCGGCGCGAGATTTCCGTCTTGCCCACGCCGGTCGGGCCAATCATCAGGATATTTTTGGGCAGGACTTCTTCGCGCATTCCGGGTTCGAGTTGTTGGCGCCGCCAGCGATTGCGCAGCGCTATGGCGACGGCGCGCTTCGCCTCACCTTGGCCCACAATGTAGCGATCGAGTTCGGAAACGATTTCCCGCGGCGTGAAAGACGAGCTCATGACGCGCTATATGGGATGCGTATCGACAAGAGTCCATCGCACACAATTATGTGGTCTCGAGGCTCTCGATCACGACGTTGTCGTTGGTATAGACACAGATCTCGGAGGCAATCCTCATGGCGCGGCGGGCAATCTCTTCGGCAGAGAGATCGAGTTCCAGCAGTGCGCGCGCGGCCGCCAAAGCGTAATTTCCCCCCGAACCGATGCCGATCAAACCGTTCTCCGGTTCTACGACATCGCCGGTGCCGGAAAGGACCAGCGAAGTTCTCGCGTCTGCGACCGCCATGAGCGCTTGAAGCTGGCGCAGATACTTGTCCATGCGCCAATCCTTCGCCAGTTCGACGCAGGCGCGCGCCAGGTTGCCCGGATGCTGCTCGATCTTCGCTTCCAACCGCTCGAAAAGAGCGAAGGCATCGGCGGTCGCGCCGGCAAAACCGGCAATGACATCGCCCTTGCCAAGGCGGCGCACCTTGCGGGCGTTCGCCTTCATCACGGTCTGGCCCATCGTGACTTGGCCGTCGCCGGCGACAACCACCTTGCCGCCCTTTCGGACCGAAAGAATGGTAGTGGAGCGCCAGCGCGTCGATTCATCCGGATTGTGCGACATGGTCCGCCTATTCACTCTGGTCGTGTGAGATAGGTCCAGTTTCGCGCCATGGCAATGTGAACGACTGCGACGGCTCGCAAGGTAGTAACGTTGCCGCGCCGCCGGTTCAGATGCAAAACCCGTGAGCGATGCGCGCGCCTCTGGAAATTCTCTATAATTTCTACTGGATCACACCGGGCGAGATCGCCCGCTCGTCCCAAGCCTATATTGGCTTTCTGAAGCAACTTCTGAGAGAGCGTGGGATCAAAGGTGTTGTCAATCTGCGTGGTGCGAAACCGGGCTGGCGGTGGTGGAATTACGAAACTCGCGTCTGCGCGGAGCTTGGTGTTCCCCATCGCGATGTACGGTTCAATTCGCGGCGATTGCCATCACGCGCCATTCTGCTCGACATGCTGGATGCATTTGACGAGGCGCCGCGGCCGTTCCTGGTGAAATGTTCGGGCGGGCAGGACCGCACCAGCTTCGCTTCTGCTCTTTATCTGCTGCACGCGCGCGGGTGGAGTGCGCACGAAGGCGCAGCAGCGCAATTCGCGCGCTGGCCTTACCTACACTTTCCTAAACGGCAACAGCGCTGGCTGAGCGCATTCCTCAGTTTTGCGGAAGAGCGTAGCGGCGGGCGAAGTCTGCGCGATTGGATTTCGGAGGGTTACACGCCAGAGGACTTCAAGGCGTGGCTGGTATCGCGCGGGCTTGGCGATGCGTTCCGCGGCATCCATGTGGTGGGTGAAACGGCAAGGCGCGATGCTGAGTAAGCCACTCGAGATCGGGCCTGGCATTCTGCTGTGGCGCGAGGCGCTCGAAAAGCCCGCGCAGCAGGCGCTCGCTGCGGCAGTATTCGAATTGGCGAAACGCGCGCCGTTCTACCGGCCGCGCATGCCAATTTCCGGTAAACCGTTCTCCGTCGAAGAAACGAATTTCGGTCCGCTTGGATGGATGTCCGATAATACCGGCTAGCGTTACTGCACAACCCACCCCGAAACCGGCAAACCATGGCCCGCAATCCCGCAAACGTGGCTGGAGCTGTGGGGCGCGGCAGCGCGGTACCCGGAACCGCCGGAATGCTGCCTGGTAAATCTCTACCGCGGCGGAGCGCGCATGGGCCTGCATCAGGATAAGGATGAGCAGGCGCTCGATGCACCGGTGCTGTCCGTTTCGCTGGGCGACGGCGCCCTTTTTCGGATCGGCGGTGTCAGCCGGCGCGGCGCTACGAAGTCGCTTCTGCTTCAATCCGGCGACGTGCTTGTTTTCGGCGGTCCAGCGCGGCTCGCCTATCACGGTATCGACCGCGTGATGGCCGGAACCTCGCCGCTCCTGCCCGGTGGGGTCCGAATCAACCTGACCTTGCGGCGGGTTACCCAGCCTGAAAAGCAAGACGCCCGATCAGGGGGCTGATCGGGCGTCGCCTGCGCTTTTACGCGCCGGATGCCGGGAGGGGATGACCGGCACCCTAGAGAAGAGCGCCATCCAGCTTGCGAGCGGGGGGGCAGTGCTTGCTGGACAGTTATCGCCCTTCCACGAACGAAGCTATGCACGGGTGCCACAGCTTGCAAGTATTTTTTTTTGTTGGAAAAATTAGGTTAATTGGCCATAGACAGTGACATTATTGTAACGTACCCCGGCCGCCCCAGGGTTTCTGCGGAAGCTGTCCCGCTCGGAGCAAAGGCCGTGTGTTGGCCGTTCACATCCTCCCGAAATCGTGACCCGTACGGTCGATGGCGTCCTTCAATTTTGCGACGATCTCCTCCACCTCGCCTTCGCTGACCGTCAGCGGCGGCGACAGCACCATGGTGTCGCGAATGGCGCGCGAGATGAGCCCGCTGCTGAAGCAGTAATTCCGACACTGTGTGCCGACACGGCCGACGTCCTGGAAGAAGCTGCGCTCCGGTTTGTTGGGTACGAGCTCGATGGCCGCGAGCAGTCCATGACCGCGCATCTCGCCCACCAGCGGATGGTTCTCGAACGTCTCGTGCAGCCGGCGCTGCAGATAGGGCCCGATGCTGTTCTTCGCCCGTGTCACCAGGCCCACCCGTTCGATCACCTCAAGGTTCCGCAACGCCACCGCCGACGCAACCGGATGCCCAGAGTAGGTATAACCGTGGACCATCTCCTCGTTGGCATTGAGGATGGTTTTCGCCATCCGCGCGCCCAATGAAACCGCACTGATTGGCTGGTAGCCGGAGGACAAGCCTTTCGCCATGGTGATGATTTGAGGCTGGATGGCGTAGGTCTGGCAGCCGAACCATTCGCCGGTGCGGCCGAAGCCGGTGATCACTTCGTCGATGTGCAGGAGCACATCGTATTTGGCGCAGATGTTCTGAACCTCCGGCCAGTACGTTGCCGGCGGAAAGATCAAGCCGCCCGCGCCCTGGATCGGCTCGGCAGAAAATGAGGCGACACGGTCCGGTCCCAGCTCGAGTATGCGATCCTCCAGCTTGCGGGCGATCAGCATGCCGAATTCTTCGGGATCGACATCGCCATAGCCCGTAGCCTTGGCGCCGAACCAGTACGGCGCCGGCACTTTCGCGAAGCCCGGAAGCGGCAAGTCCCATTGCGGATGCATGGGCGTAAGCCCGGACAGCGACGCCGCGGCGAATGTTACGCCATGATAGGCAAGCTCACGGCTGATGTGGATTTTCTTTTCCGGCTTGCCGCGCAGGTTCCAGTAATAGCGGATGAGCTTGAGCGCGGTATCGTTCGCTTCCGATCCAGAATTGGCAAACAGGACGTGATCATGCCCTTCAGGCAGCAGCCGCGCGAGTTTGGCGGCGAGTTCCACCGTGTACGGGTTCGTGGTCTTGAAGAAGTGGTTGTAATAGGGAAGTACCCGCAGCGCTTCGCAACCGGCGTCCGCCAGTTCCTTGTTCCCGTAGCCCACCTGGACACACCACAGGCCGGCCATGCCGTCGATGATCTTTCTGCCGTCGGAATCCCAGAGATAGACTCCGTCCGCTTTGGTGATGACACGCACGCCCTCCGCGTTGAGGGCGGCTGTGTCGGTAAACGGATGGACGTGATGGGCGGCGTCCAGCGCCTGCCAATGTTTGGTGAGATTATGCGTTTCGCTGACCATGACGGCCTCGCTTATTTTAAAGGAATGAAGGGCGCGAACGCTATGCGTCCGGAGGACCGCACAAAGCGGCCGCGAGTCTACGGCGGATTGTAGCCGATGCGGGCGCAGAGAATGAGCAAGGCGCACTTTCGTGTCATGGCAAAGCTATAGCAGGCTCGCCCCGCTCAACGCCAGCTTGCAGCTCAGGCGTGCTGAATCCGAGCCCTGAATTCCCTCGCGCCTTAAGCCGGGCTTGTTGTACTAGCTGGCGTTGAGAATGGCAGGCGCTTCCGCAGCAGTCTTTTGCCAGGACGCCAGCGATTTGAGATCCGCCGCCCAGCGCTGAATTCCACGGTAGGGCTCCAGCGGGAATTTCGCCTGCTCTGCGATATAGTTCGTCGCGCCCAGGGAGAAGTCCGCGAGCGAAAGCGTATCGCCAGCCACGTAACGATGCTTCTGCAGCTGGGTATCCAGCACCGGGCCAAGGCGGGCGATCAGGTCCTCGCCGCGCGTGATCTCGGACGGTGTCGCTTCCCCGCGTCCGAACGTTTTCTTCACGTAATTTTCGAAGGCAAAGATGGCGCAGGCTGGGTCCCAGTGTGCGCTATCCCAGAACTGCCACTTTATGATCTGTATCCGTGCCTTGGTGTCGTCGGGCAGCAATCCAAAGCCCGGTTTCAACGCCGCGAGGTAGTGCAGGATCGCGTTCGATTCCCACAGCACATAATCCCCGTCCTCGAGAACCGGCATGCGCATATTGGGATTGATGCCCGTGAACTCTGGCGTGCGATGTGCACTCTTCGAAAAATCCACGAGCACAGGTTCAAAGCTGATGCCTAGGTGATTGGCCGCCCACATCACTTTGAAGGCGCGCGGGCTCAACGGAAACACATGCAGCTTTATGGTCATGGGTTCTTCCTATTTG
>JBJMVL010000086.1:0-13090 GCA_045810735.1 Alphaproteobacteria bacterium | reverse complement strand
GGCGTGGGCGCCTAGGTAGGAATACTGACGGAGCATTTTCGTCAGACTTGTGTTATGCTTTGCGTGTTTGGGAGTGCGGACGCTTTTTGGAGGGGAACCAAGGGTGACGGAGGTCCCAATGAGTAGAATGAAAATATCGATACGGACGATGGCGGCATCGGCCGCAATCGCGGCCTTTGCGCTGGCCACTCCAGCGCTGGCCGGGCATGGCGGCGGTGGAGGCGGAGGCGGAGGCGGCCATGGTGGCGGCTTCGGCGGCGGCGGCTTTCATGGTGGCGGTGGCGGCTTCGGTGGCAGTAGTTGGCATGGTGGTGGCGGCTGGCATGGCGGCGGTGGCTGGCACGGCGGCGGTGGTTGGCACGGCGGCGGTGGCTGGGGCCACTACCATGGCGGCTGGGGTCACTGGCACGGCGGCTGGGGCCACGGGCACGGCTGGGGTTGGCGCGGCTGCTGCTGGGGCGGCTGGTGGGGCGGTTGGCCCTGGTGGGGAGGGTATTACGGCTATCCGGCGTACTACCCGTACTATTCGTACCCGTATTACTCCTACCCGTCGTCTTACTACCCGTACCCGTACCACTACCAGGGCGGCGACTACGGCCAGATGGCGGCACCTCCGCCGGCGGCCGCTCCGGCACCGCCGGTACACACCGAAGCACCGCCGCCGCCCGTACGCGGCTGAATTCGGTGCGGCAACGTTTGGCTATGGCGGCAGCGATCGCTGCCGCCTGGCCGCTTCTCGCGTCGGCCGATCCGTCGTCATCCAAACCGCCGCCGGATCTCGAGAAGCTGCGCAAGGCGTTCGCCGCCGCGGTCGCCGCGAAGGACGTCCCGGGCATCGCGAAGCTGTCGCATTTTCCGCTGGCGGTTGACGTCTACGGCAGCAAGCCGGAAGTCAGCGAGCAGGAATTCACGCGCGACAAGGAGCGCTTCGAGGGCTGGTTTTTCGGCGGTGACGCGACGCTTGTGAAGTGTCTCGCATCGCAGCCGCTGGCGATGGAGAGCGGCAAGGATTTCGGTGCCGGTTCCTGGGTCATCGACTGCAACGGCAACGATTATTACTTCGCATCTCGTGATGGCCGCTGGGCGTTCATCGCCTACCAGAACATCAACGAGTGATGCGCCCATAAAAAAGGCGGGTGAATCGGCCCCCGCTGTTTCCGGGCCGTGACTATTGCCCGGTGCCGGAATTGCGCGAGCTGAACCCGCCTGGTGCCTGGCGATGGCAGGCCAGCGGATTGCGGGCCGCAGATCATGCGGCCGCCGACAGGCACCATCGCTCCTCCCCACGGTTGTTGCGGAATCCCGGATCGGCTTCCGCGAGCAGCCACAGCGCTTCGCGGACCAGCCTGAATTCGTCTTCCACGCGGGTGCGCGCGAGCTCGCACCCTTACCTGTATGGTGGTCTCGCGGCCTCGCTACAACATGGCCAAGCCTCTACCTTTCTCGACATTCCGCCGGTCGCTTTCCGCGGCCAAGCGTCTATCTTGGTGACAAGATAATGGCTTAATACCTCGACGTCAAGATAGTTGCGACGATTTTTGTTTTTATTTCCAGATATCCCGGATCGGCTTTTTGTCCGTGGCATTGCCCAGCGGCTTCAGCCCGTACATCGCCGCGATGGTGCGCAGCACCGTGTAGTGGTCGATGTATTCGCCGTACTCGCCGGGCTTCACCATCGGGCCGAGGAAAATCGTGGCGACCTGGTTGCCGTGGTGGCTGTCGTCTTCGTCGAAGGTGACGATCAGCAGGCTGTTGTTGTTCATCGCCCAGGTCGCATAGGCGGCCAGGTTGTTCTTCAGCCAGCTGTCGCCGGCCGCGATCGTGCCGTCATGCATGTCGTCATCGAGATTGGGGATCACCCACGCGACCGTCGGCAGCCTGTTGTAGTCGGACGGGAATTTTGTGAAGGGCAGGTTGGTTCTCGCCGGCAGGTTGGTGAAGTTGGTCCACGGTGCGTGCTTGCGCGCATATTTGCCGGCAGTGCAGACAAGCGAGCCCTTGCCCGGCAGATCTTCCGAGTAGCCCGCGAGCGTCGCGCCGGTGGCGATCAGCTCGCTGGCTTGGCTCTCCGCGGAAAAGCTGTGCGCACAGGAATCGTCGGTGACGCCCTGGTTGCCGCCGGAGAACAGGTCGAGATAGTTCGGCTGGCTAGGGTGGGCGATGGCGTGGGAGTCGGTGAACAGCGCGCCTTTTGCCGCAAGTTGGTCGATGTAGGGCGCGCTGCCGGAGCCGATGATCTGCGAATATCCGTGGTTCTCCTCCACCACGATCACCACGTGATCGGGCGTCGGCACCAGCGTTCTTGCTTCACTACCGGCCGGAAGCGCGAATGCGGCGAGTAAACAGAGTGCGGCGGCATGTGCGCGGATTGCCATGGTTTTCCCCTTCGGCTGACGGGCGGCTTTTACCACGCCGCGCAGCGAACATCATTGACGTGAGGTGCGACACCAAAAAGCCATGACGCGGCACATTAATCGGGTGTAAGCTTCTGGTGCGGGGGAGTTGTATGCAGGACGACATGAAGCGTGCGGATGAATGCCGCGCGCTGTCCGCGAAATTGCGGGCCGATGCACACATGGAGCACAACATGGCACGCCGTGTGCTGCTGGTGCGCCTTTCGGAAGAATACGCACAACTTGCGGAAAGCTGGCAGTCGCTTGCCGCAGTAACGTTCAAGTGATATTCGTCATCTTGTCAGTCGCACGTCTGTCGGGGACGCTGGTCTGATCGCAACCTTCACTCGGGCCCGACTATGCCGATCGCCGACATTGACGATATCAGGCAGCGCGTTGCCGGATGCCGCGAGTGCGAACAGCACTGGCGTTCCACGGTGCCGGGAATGCCCAGCAACGAGACCCGCTGGCTTGCCGTGGATATCGCCGACACTTTGAGCCGCCTGGCGTCGCAGATGCAGCGGCTGATCGGAGAGCTGCAAACGCCGGAAAATCCGGGATCCGATCCGTCTCCCTCGATTTAAGGCGCCGCGGCTCCCAGCCAGGAGACGGTCGCCTCCGCGCCGAAAATCTCTTTTGAGGCTATTTGGCCCCTTCAGGCGTTCGATTGCGGGGAAACGAGGAGAACGCCATGACCCTGATCATCGTCATCATCGTGCTGCTGGTGCTGTTCGGAGGATTCGGCGGGTATCACGGCTACCGCACCTATGGCGGCCCGGGCCTGGGCGGCGTGCTGGGCCTCATTCTGGTCGTCCTCATCCTGCTGTGGCTGTTCGGCGGCCTCGGCTACCACCGGTAACCACCCTTCACTTGCGTCATGGCCGGGCCTGACCCGGCCATCCATCGGCCGCTCGTGAAGCGAGCACGCGTGAGCGTGTTCGCCAATCCCGTGGTAAAAGAATTAGCATCGGCCCGATGCGAAGGGGCTATGTCTACATCCTCGCAAGCAAACCATACGGCACGCTCTATATTGGCGTGACGTCGAACCTGTCTGCGCGCCTGGAGCAACACCGGCACGGTACCGCCTCCAGCTTCACGAAGAAATACGGCGTGGCGCGGCTGGTCTATTACGAAGCCCACGATTGGATCACGTCTGCCATTCAGCGGGAGACGAACCTTAAGCGCTGGAAGCGCGACTGGAAGATCGAGTTGATCGAACACGCGAACCCGACCTGGGACGATCTTGAACGCACGCTCTGCTGATTCGTGAGGGCCGCTCTCCTTTATCCTTACCGTCATGGCCGGGCTCGACCCGGCCATCCATCGCGCGAGCGTCCGCGAGCGATGAGTCTCTCCGCGCGCCGATGCGCGCTGGATGGTTGGGCGGCTCAAGGCCGCCCATGACGACAGGAGGGGCTACCCGACTTTCAGAATTTCCAGGGTGGCCGGCGGGGAAGTCATCTCGACCGTCTCGCCGACCTCGGCGCCGATCAGCGCCTGCGCCAGCGGTGAGCGGAAATTGACGAGCCCCGTTTTCGGGTCCGCCTCGTCCTCGCCGACGATCCGGACGGTCTGCCGCTTGCCGCCGTTGCGGGTGAAGGTCACAGCGGAGCCGAAGGCGATGGCCCTCCCGGCTGCAGTACGCGGCACAACTTGCGCGCTCGCTTTCGATTGCTGCCAGTAGCGCAGGTCGCGCTCCAGGGTCTCCCGCAGCAGCACGTTGGGTTCGGCGGCGAGGGCCAATTCGAGGCGCTCCACCTCGCCCGCGATTTTCGCGAGGCCTTCCTCAGTGACAAGGTTGGGGCCGGACGACACCATCCGCTCCGGCGGCGCCGCCCCTTCTGCCGTTTCCTTCAGAAACGCCCGGGACATGGAGACTCCTGTCCAACAGAAAACCATCCACTGTCCAGCGGCGTTCCATCCCTGTCAGGATAGAATTGCCGTCGAATCGCGGAGAGGAATATGGCTTCAGAAGTCTGGCTGCCGCTGAACGAAGATGAGCGCAACCTTATCCGACTGGCGCTGACGTCATACGCGCGCGGGGGCAATCACCAGGCGGCCAGGGCGCTGTCGCGGAAGATCGCCACAGCCGCGCCGTATCCGGACATCACGGTCGGCGTGCATGGCGGGCTGGTGCAGTGGACACTCGGCAACCCGTTTCCGATCCGGATTTGCGATTACGACGGTTCTGACGAAGATTTGCACGACATGGATGAGCGGGGGCAGCGCTGCGCAATGTGGTTCGAGCCTGCGGACGAAGAGCGCAAAGCGCAGCTAAAAAAGCGTGCCTAGGCTTGTGATCTAAGCCGGTAAGAACCGCGCGATACGAAATCAAGATAGCCGTGATCGCGCAGGACCTGAAGCTGCTGTCGAATCTTCTGCTTCACGTGCCGGTTGTTTGGATAAATGCCGCTTAGGCGATCTTCGAATGCGTAGACGTCATCCAACTCGAATTCGCGCTTGCCGATCGCTTCGACGCACTTCATCACCTCGATCAGCCAGCCTCTCGCGCTTACGGCCTCGTCACGCAGGAAAAGCGTTTGCTGCCACTTATCGAGAACGGCGCCCTTCGGTAGGACTTCGCCGTTGCGAACGTAGAATATCTTTCCAGCTTCTGGAATTTCCTTCAACAAGATGTTGCAGCCGATCCAGCCAGCACGACGCGCGGTCGCTGCAAGCGGCTTACGTTCCTCGATGATTTCGCGCACAAAAAAATGCTTTGGAATGACGCAAAGGTTCTTCACCCTCAGAGCGTTGATGTCGTAGTTCATCAGCATGAGATTTGGGTTGTTCGTGGCAGCGACGCGCTCGCACATCGTCCGGAAGGAGCCATCGACCATTTTGGCGCCGAACTTCGCCTTCTGGCTTTTCAGTTCATAGTCCTCGCGGCAGGAGGCGCAGTAGAAGTCGGCAACCGGGCGATTGTTGGCGTATTGGCTGATATCCGCGCGTCCGCAGTTCGGGCAATAGACCTGGGCGCGGACCCACGATTCCGTCCAGAAGCGTGCGCTCTGAGACGGACTTTCGTACGGCGTCTGCTCTTCCTCAAATCCTAACTTCATTGACAGCCCCAGCCAGCGCGGATGCTAGGCGTTCGCGGCGAACTGTCGAGGTCACGGATCAAGAAATCCGCCGCTGCGCTTCCCCTGCGCGGCCGCCGATCAGCGGAATTCTTCCGGCACGGCAGGGTAGGCGGTCAGCACTGAGCCGAGACTTTTCATCAGCGGGCCGAGCCAAGGCTCGAAATGCCGCCAGTAATCGACGGCCTCTTTGGTGATGGGCCGGCGCACCTGTTCGGAGCTTGGCGTCAGCACCGTTCGTTTGGTTTCGTAGAAGCGCAGGCACTGCGCCTCGAACGGCAGCCCCAGATAATCGAGCAGCTTGCGCACTTCGCTTTCCGGATCGGCCACCATGTCCTCGTAGATCACCCGGTGAATCTTGCCCGGCAGCACGCGATCGAAATGCGCCATCAGCTCCACGTAATTGCGGTAGGATGCCCCCAGCTCGGTGATGCGAAGCCGGCCTTTGACGCTGTAGAGTTTGAAGGTCGACAGGCAACTGGCTGCGGGATGCCGCCGCGCGTCGATGATCTTCGCGTTCGGCAGGATCAGGTGGATCATGCCGACGAAGAGGAAATTGTCCGGCTTCTTGTCGATGAAGAACGGGCGATCGGTTTTGCGATGGAGCTGCGCGCTCTCCAGGTATTCCTCGCCGAGCGCTTCGATCTCGGCCGCGCCCAGCGCCGCCAGCGCCGCCAGCGCATCGGTATCCAGAACCACGCCATGGCCCTGCCGCCGCGCCAGCCGCTTGGCGAGATTGCCGATATAGGGAAGTTCGGCCGTGCCCTCGATCGCCGAGTGACTGGCGAGAATCTGCTCCACCAGGGTCGAGCCGGAACGCGGCCGGCCAAGAATGAAAATGGGATCGTTGCGCTTGCAGCCCCACCCCTCGCGCGCGCGCAAAAACGCCGGCGTGAACAGCGCGGTGTTGGCTTTCACCGCCGCGGTATGCGCCTCCGGATTGTAGGTGGAGTGAATCCGCATGGCCGCGTTGGCCTTGGCGTATTGCTCCCACGAGCGTTCGTAGTCGCCGGCATCCTCGTACGCCTTGCCGAGCGCGAACTGAAAACCGGCGCGGTCGCCCGGCGAGAGATCGGGCCGGCGAAGCTGTTCGTGCATGGCGGCCATGTCGGCAGGTTCGAAACGGAAGGTCTTCAGGTTGGCAAGACTCCAGTACGCCTGGCCGTAAGACGGACGGCAGGCGATCGCCCGGCGATAAGCGGCGATGCTTTCTTTCGGCGAGCCGGTGACGCGAAGACCATCGCCGTAATTCACCCAGGATTCGGGGCGGTCCGGATTCTCTTTCGCCAACGCTTCCCACATCGGGACCGACAACTCGTTTTCGCCGATGATGGCGAGGATGCGCGCCTTCATCTCGCGGAAATGCGGATTGCCGGGCTCTTCGGCCAGCAGCTTGTCGAGTTCGGCGAGCGCGGCAGCGTAGCGATTCATTTCGCCAAGCTGCCGTGCGTATTCGGAGCGCGCGGCGATGAAATCCGGCGCGATAACGAGAGCCCGCTGCAGATGCTCAACGGCCTCCTCGCAACGGTCGAGCCGATAGAGCGCGCGCGACTTCAGGAACAGCGCATCCGCATCATCCGGATTGCTGGCGAGATAGGCGGTCAGTTCCTGTTCCGCATGGTCGACATTGCCTTCGCGCATATCCGAAACGATCTGGCGCAGGCGCGGATTCTTGAGCGGACGCCTCTGTCCAAGCTCCACCGCGGCGCGCGTGACGGTGTCCATCTCAGTGGATTCGTTCATCGCTGAAGCGATTAGAGGAAGCGTGCGGCACTGAAAAGATTGGCAGAAAAAAAGAGGGCGGCCGGAGCCGCCCTCTTCTCACCTATGTCTCTTCTTCTGCCGCTAATTATTGACGATGTCCTTGCCCAGCAGCGCGAACGCGAGGTCCTGCGAGTTACCGACACAATCCGGGAAGCTGCCCCAACCCGAAATGCACTCGGGCGGAACGCCGACGCCACCGCCATACCACCAGCCGGCCGCCGGGTTGCCGTGGACGGTGAGATTGGTGGTCCAAGCCCAGTAGCCGCTTGTATTGATACCCTTCATGTTGGCCTGGACAGTCACCCAGTAGGTTTTGGCTTTCGTGGCGCCGCCCTCGAGTTTCACTTTGCACGATTTTGGCAGCTTGATCTGGAAGGCGCCCCCGACGTCGGCCGTCGGTGTGAGGTTGTCGCATTCCACCTTCGGCTTGTTATCGGGAAGCTTGCCGTTCTTTTCCCAGAACAGAACATTCACGCCATCCGCGGGTCCGGAGCCGATGTAATAGAAGCTGGTCGTGTCGACTTCCTTCACCTTCCAGGTGTGACCTGCGGGAACCTTGAAATCGTCGGCGAGGTATTCGTCGTATTGCGGGTAGGAGCTCAGCGTCTGCGAGAAGTAGCCGTAACCGCTGTCGCCGATGTTCTGGTCGTAAAGCGTCGTCAGGCCCGCTTGCGGAGCATGGACGATGTGCTGGGCGTTGCCGCGAACACCCGCCGCGGACATGTGGCCGGCAGCAGAAGCGCCGCTGGTCAGGGCCAGCGCAGCTGCGCCGGCAAGAAGCAGTGTCTTCATTTTGAAACCCCTGGTTGAGATTTGCGGCAGGGGCGGCCCCCTGCTCATAACGGAAAGTTAACCCCCTAAGACTTTCTGCGCAATCGGGAATTCACAGTCGTCTAGTCTACGGGGCTGTCCCGGCCGAGAAGCGCAAAGGCGAGATCGATCTGCGCCGAATTGTTCCAGCAATCCCGGATAGGCTCGAACTGCTGCAGGCACTGCGGGTCGAACACGCTGTTGCCGCCGCCGTAGTAGTAGCCCGCGGCCTCCTTGTTGTTCACGGTGAGGTTTTGCATCCAGGCCCAGTAGCCGCTGGTGTTGAGGCCATCCATGTTGGCCTGGACCGTCACCCAGTAGCGGGTGCCTCTGGTGCCGCTACCCTTGAGGTGCACCTTGCACGATTTCGGCAGCTTGATGTGGAAGGCGCCGGTATCGAGGCCCGATTTGGGCGTGAGGTTGTCGCATTCGACGACTTTCGAATCCTTGTCCGGCAGGCCCTTCTTGTCGTTCCAGAACAGCACATTCACGCTGTGCGCCGGCCCGCCGTTCCCAAGATAGTAGAAGCCGGTAGTGTCCACTTCCTTCACCTTCCAGGTGTGACCGGTGGGGACCATGAAATCGTCGGCGAGGTATTCGTCGTACTGCGGATAGGAGCTGAGCGTCTGCGAAAACCATCCGTAACCGGCGTCGCCGATGTTCTGGTCGTAGAGCGTCACGAGGCCCGGCGGGGGCGCGTGAATGACATGCTGCGCCGTTCCGCGCGCGCCGGCGGCGGACATCGGGCTGGCGGCCGTGGCGCCGCCGGTCAGGGCGAGCGTCGCCGCAGTGGCGAGAAGCAGTGTTTTCATGGTTGACGACCCCCTTGGGCTGTTCTTCCGGATCAAGCTGGCGAAAATCTAACGCCGGATTTCCGCGACGGGCAATCGGGAATTCAGACCGGCACGGAGGCGCGGGACATAGCGCTCAACCGGTCTTGGCCAGCCTGATCTCCACCTTGCGCCCCACGGCGCGGGCGTATTTGCGCAAGCTGGTGAGCGAGGGCGTGCGGCCGCTTTCGATCCGCGCCACGGCGGATTGCGAGGTGCCCATGCGCCGCGCCACCTGTGCCTGGGTGAGCTTCGCCTTCGAACGCGCGCTCAGTAACTCGTTGATCAACGAGAACTCTTCTTCCAGCGCGTCATATTCCTTCCGGAACTCCGGATCCTTTAGCTGCTTGCGCTTCCATGCATCGAAGCTTCTCATTCCGATATCTCCTTCAAACGTGTCATCGCGATTCGGAGTTCGCGTGGCGGCGTCTTCTGTGTCTTCTTTACGAACGTCCGCAGCACAATGACCCGCTGCCCCGATGCGGTGACGTAGATTGACCGAGCTATGCCGTCACGCCCTGTAAGCCTCAGCTCCCAAAGCTTGCCTGAGAGATGTTTGGCATAGGGTTCGCGCATGATGCCGATGCCTTGAGCCTGGATCATGTCGCCGAACCGGATCAATCGCGCGCGCATATCGCGAGGAAGCGCGTCAACCTCCGCTTCGGCGGCGGCGTTCACAAAAGTGATCGTCCATCTCACTTGTGAGATATATCAGAAGTGATATTCCGGTCAAGGAGCCATGACCGCAATGCCATGATGCTCCCCAAAAGCCAGCCATTTCCGTCAAGCTTGCAATTCCGGCAGCGAGCAATTATGTTACTCGCGCGACGGCGTCCGTCTTATGAAGCGCACTGTTGTAATCCGACTCGCCTACGTGCGCCCGGACCTGGCAGCCTGACTTCCGATTTTCGATGGTTTCCCAATCGCACTGCGCAGACACATGTTCGCGCGGAACCCCGATTCATCAGGAGAAAAACATGACGATCGGAACAGTAAAGTTTTTCAACGCCACCAAAGGTTTTGGCTTCATTTCCCCGGAAGACGGCGGCAAGGACGTTTTCGTTCACGCCACGGCGGTGGAAATGGCCGGCATGCGCAGCCTGAACGAGGGCCAGCGCGTGTCGTTCGAAATCCAGCCGGATGCGAAGGGCAGCAAGGCCGTCAATCTGCAGTCGGCGTAAGCAGTTAATGGGAGGATGCGGCGGAGGCGAAAGCTTCCGCCGCGGCCTCCTTTTTGCATGAGGCCCAGGATGCTGGAAGAACCCATGAACCGCGACACCCTCGAAGATCTTTATCGCGAGCGCCGCGCGGAGCTTTCGTCCGATCGGTCGAGCAGGTCCGGCGGGGAGCAATCCTACCTCCTGGATCTCGTGCGCGTGCTGCTGCCGCATCCCGGCGGCTTGCGCCGCTGGTCGGTCATGCGCGCGATGCGCAAGCGGCGTGCAAACACCGCCGAGGAAATTTCGCTGAAATTCGAGGACGAGATCGAGCGCGCGTTCCGCAGATTCTGCACCGACGAATCCCTGTCGAGCGGTTTCAAGCCCGGCTGCAGCGCCGATGAGACATTGTTCTATCGCCCGAAAGACAAGGCCGGCGAAGTGTGGGCCGTGCATCCGGAGCGCGCGCACGCCTGGCTGAAAACGGAACCGTCCCGCAACGCCGGCCGCTGAGCGAACACGAAGGCGCGCTGTTCGACGTCCTGTGCATCCTGGCGCTAACGCTCTGAGCTTGGCGTAACCCCAAGATTTGAAGCGACCGGTTTTCCGAGCCCCTTTCAGCAGCGCTCCTGCGGGGGAATTAAGTAACCCCCTTCTTTCAGGGACAGCACTCGAAAAATGGGGGTCGGGATTTTTGGCGCCTTGCCACGCGAACAAGCGGCGATGAATTTACCTCATTCCTTCTCAATCAGGGCAAGCTCCAAGAGCACAAGCTTACTTCTTCCGCATACAACCGCCAACTCACCAGATACTCTTGGGGAGAGGCGTCGAACTTTGAATTGGCGCTTTCGATCAACGGACGCGGTTACCTAAGTCATGCAACGGCCGTGCTTCTTCATGGCCTTACCGACCTCGTTCCGAAAATGGTTTACCTAAACGTCGAACAGAGCCCCAAGCCCTCTGCTCACGGGCAGCTCACGCAACGCGGCATTGATCAAGCCTTTGCCCGAAAGCAACGTCAATCAAATATGACGTATGATTGCGACGATTGGTCGGTCACGGTCATAAACGGCAAGCACACAAATCAGCTTGGGGTAGTTCCGGTTCATGGTCCCGCATCGGAATTGCTCAAGGCCACAGACCTTGAGAGAACGCTTATCGATATCGTGGTGCGCCCCGCCTATTCGGGAGGAATATTCCAGGTCATGGCTGTCTACCGAGCAGCGAAAAATAGGCTGTCAACAAACCGACTTATTTCGACGTTGAAAAAACTGAACTACTTGTATCCCTACCATCAAGCCATCGGCTTTCTGATGGAGAAAGCTGGATACGAGGAGCGGAGATACACCCTTCTTCAGAAGCTAGGTATCGAACACAATTTCTATCTCGTACACGGGATGCAGAACCCCAGCTTCTCGCAGAAGTGGAAGCTATTTTTTCCGGAGGGACTCTAGCCTTAGAGCAAGTTGCTCTACAAAATCCTGAATTTTCCGATTTCCTTCAGCAACGACAGGGGTACGGCCTTCGCAGCGAATATCGCTGCAAGTAGTGCTAGATTTTTATCGATAGTGAGATCAATCCCTCGTTCCGTTACAATCTGGCAGATATCATAGAAGTCGCGTGCACGTGGCGACTTGGTGCGATTGAGCTCGTATTGCGGCATTTGTTGGCAGATCGCGCGGAGTTTCTCGATAGCGATCATCTCGAGTGAATATACGTAGACAGAATAGTCGTCGATCTCACGTTGTATCTTGCCTTCGCAGAATTCTCCCTGGCTGATATCTATTGTGTACACACGTTTGTGCATCGGACCCAACACCTCTGCCTGCCTGCGAATTGCGTCGAGGTCACCAGATAGTTTGTCAAACAATGTGCGTTCAATTAGCTTGAACTGCACCATATAGCCGCCCCACCAAGCGGGTTGTTGGGCTCGCGGTTGGGATGGCTTTATGTCTAATTTCTTATCGAATACCACGTATCCAATTGACTCGAATTCCCTATCGAGAGTGGCAAAAATCCTGTCTCTCGCATCGTCAAATCCGCAAATGCTCTCTTGATCGAGAAATCCATGTCGAGAGATGCGCGGGATCCCACCTTATGGATAATCGAAAGCGCATTCCCACCCTTGAGAACAAGAACGTCCATCAGTTCATCATCTGAAAAAAGAGCGATCAGTATTCGACGACGCACCTCATCCAACGATACCGCCATGCATTCAATCCCCTAAGCCGCTATCGGCTGCGGCTGCCGAAGGTTTTGGGTACATTCGGCCTGCCGGCGCGCTTCATCCGCGTGCGGCCGGATTTTGCGGGTGATGCGGGAGAGGTTGAAGTGTTGCCGTCGCGGACGGCCTTGAGGAAGGCCTGATCCACCGCATCGTCCACCGCGCTCTGGCGCGCGAAGGGATCGTCGGCGATGGTGAGCTCCACCGCGGTGAGCCGCTTGATCTCGTCGCGCAGCCGCGCGGCGGTTTCGAATTCGAGATCGCTGGCCGCCTCCTTCATCTGCTTCTCCAGCGCCGCGATGTGCGCGCGAATGTTGTGGCCGATGAATTCCTGGCCGTCCTCCGCGAAGTCGGCCACGCCCACCATCACGTGGTCGCGCTCGTACATGCTGCCCATGATGTCGGCGATGTTCTTCTTGATGCTGAGCGGCGTGATGCCGTGCGCCTCGTTGTAGGCGCGCTGCTTCTCGCGCCTTCGCGTGGTTTCCGCCATCGCCCGCTCCATCGAGCCGGTGATGTGATCGGCATAGAGGATGACGTTGCTGTCCACATTGCGCGCGGCGCGGCCAATGGTCTGGATCAGCGAGGTTTCGCTGCGCAGGAAGCCTTCCTTGTCGGCATCCAGAATGGCGACCAGCGCGCATTCCGGAATGTCGAGTCCCTCGCGCAGCAGGTTGATGCCGACCAGCACGTCGAAGGCACCGAGCCTGAGGTCGCGGATGATCTCGATGCGCTCCAGGGTTTCCACATCGGAGTGCATGTAGCGCACGCGGATGCCCTGCTCGTGCATGTATTCGGTGAGGTCCTCCGCCATCTTCTTGGTGAGCGTGGT
>JBJMVL010000085.1:0-13986 GCA_045810735.1 Alphaproteobacteria bacterium | reverse complement strand
CGTTTTCTGCGCCCACTCGTCCCAATTGTAGATGTGGACGTCGGTGCCGCAGATGCCGGTCTTCAGCACCTTGATGAGCACGTCGTCGATGCCATAAGCGGGCTCCGGCACATCCTCGAGCCAGATGCCCGGCTCCGCCTTCGATTTCACCAGGGCTTTCATTCAGACCTCCGTGCCGAAAGCGCCAAAAACTCCGCGGAGCGGACCGGGGGACGTAATGCCCCCTCCCCTGCTTGGCAAGACCGGCAGAAGACGGGTTGCCCGCAGCCCGACTCGCGGCTACACGATCCGCTTAACCTGCAATCCGGCTCCGATTCGGCACGCGGCTTCGCGTGCGGCCGCTTGCGCGCGAGAGACGATGCCCAAACGCGACGACATTCACAGCGTCCTGATTATCGGCGCCGGCCCCATCGTTATCGGCCAGGCCTGTGAGTTCGATTACTCGGGCGCGCAGGCCTGCAAGGCGCTTCGGGCCGAGGGCTACCGTGTGGTGCTGGTAAATTCCAATCCCGCGACCATCATGACCGATCCGCAATTGGCCGACGCCACCTACATCGAGCCGATCACGCCGGAGTTCGTGGAGAAGATCATCGCGCGTGAGCGACACAAGGTGCCGATTGGCCGCGTGTTCGCGCTGCTGCCCACCATGGGCGGCCAGACAGCGCTCAACACGGCACTGTCGCTGCGCAAACGCGGCGTGTTGGACAAATACGGTATCGAGCTGATCGGCGCCTCAGCCGAAGCCATCGACAAGGCAGAAGACCGCGAGCTGTTCCGCCTTGCCATGATGAAGATCGGCCTCGATGTTCCGCGCGGACAGACTCTCAAAGGATATTTGCGCCACAAGAAGGACGAGCGCGGCAACTTTCTCTACGACGGCCAGAACAATCCCATCATGGAATTGTCGCCCGAAGCCTTTGCCCACGCCCTGCAGGCTTTGGAAGAAGTGGGGCTGCCGGCGGTGATCCGGCCTTCTTTCACGCTGGGCGGCATGGGCGGGGGGATCGCTTACAACCGGGAAGAATTCTTCGACATCGTCGAACATGGACTGGATGTTTCTCCCACCAACGAGGTGCTGATCGAGGAGTCGGTGCTTGGCTGGAAAGAGTACGAAATGGAAGTCGTGCGCGACCGTGCCGACAACGCCATCATCATATGCTCCATCGAGAATGTGGACCCGATGGGCGTGCACACCGGCGACTCCATCACCGTCGCTCCCGCCCTCACCCTCACCGACAAAGAATATCAGCGCATGCGCTCCGCCAGTATCGCAGTGCTGCGCGAGATCGGAGTGGAGACCGGCGGTTCGAATGTGCAGTTCGCGGTTAATCCTGCGGACGGCCGCATGGTTGTTATCGAGATGAATCCGCGGGTGTCGCGCTCCTCGGCGCTTGCGTCAAAGGCCACAGGATTTCCCATCGCCAAGATCGCGGCCAAGCTCGCGGTCGGCTACACGCTCGACGAACTGCAGAACGACATCACCAAGGTCACGCCAGCGAGCTTCGAGCCCGCGATCGATTACGTAGTAACGAAGATCCCGCGCTTTGCGTTCGAGAAGTTCCCGGGCGCCGAGCCGGTGCTCACAACGTCCATGAAATCCGTCGGCGAAGCCATGGCCATCGGCCGGACCTTCGCTGAATCAATTCAGAAGGCGCTGCGATCGCTGGAAACCGGGCTCGCCGGCTTTGATGAAATCGCGCTGCCGGAAGACCCGAACGGCATCCGCGCGGAACTTGCCAAGACTTCGCCGGACCGGCTGCGCGTAGCAGCGCAGGCAATACGCTCAGGATTTCCCCTGGAGGAAATCGCCGCGATCACGAAATACGATCCGTGGTTCTTGGGCGAAATCGAAACGATCCTTCACATTGAGCACAACATCGTCGCCAACGGATTGCCGGACGATGCGGAAGGTTTGCGGCGGCTCAAGGCGATGGGCTTTTCGGATGCGCGGCTGGCGAAGCTCGCAAACCAGACGGAAAAGAATATTCGCGCGCTACGCCGGCGTCTGGATGTGCATCCCTGTTTCAAGCGCATCGACACCTGCGCCGCCGAATTCGCCGCGCTCACGCCCTATATGTATTCCACCTATGAGATGCCAACCGGGCCCGCACCCGAATGCGAGAGCCGGCCGACCGACAAGAACAAGATCATCATCCTCGGCGGCGGACCGAACCGCATCGGTCAGGGAATTGAATTCGATTATTGCTGCTGTCACGCCGCCTTCGCGCTGTCAGCGCAGGGCTTTGAGACAATCATGGTCAATTGCAATCCGGAAACGGTTTCGACCGATTACGACACCTCCGACCGGCTCTATTTCGAGCCGCTCATGGCGGAAGACGTGCTTGAGATTGTCCGCAAGGAACAATCAAACGGCACCCTTGCCGGTGTTATTGTGCAGTTCGGCGGGCAAACACCGCTCAAGCTCGCCAACACCCTCGTGGAGGAAGGCGTGCCTTTGCTTGGTACGTCTGCAGACGCGATCGACCTTGCCGAAGACCGAAGGCGTTTTCAGGCGTTGTTGCAGAAGCTGGACCTGAAACAGCCGCGTAACGCCACCGCAATGACCGCAGAAGAAGCGCTCGACGCGGCGCGCGAGATCGGATTCCCGATCATCCTGCGTCCATCTTATGTGCTGGGTGGCCGCGGCATGGTTGTGGTGCCGGATGAAGCAACGCTCAGATCGGCCGTGCAGTCCGGCGACGTCTTCCGCATTTCGGGCGACAATCCGGTGCTGATCGACGCCTTTCTGAACAACGCCATCGAAGTGGACGTGGACGCGATCTGCGATGTGACGGGTGACGTCTTCATTGCCGGCATTATGGAGCACATCGAGGAAGCCGGTGTGCATTCCGGCGATTCCGCCTGTACCCTGCCTCCCCATTCCCTGAGCAAGAAGACAATCACGGAAATCGAACGGCAGACCATCGCGCTTGCCCGCGCGCTCGAAGTCCGCGGCTTGATGAACGTGCAATACGCGGTGCAGGACGGCGACATTTATGTGCTGGAGGTGAATCCGCGGGCGAGCCGCACCGTGCCGTTCGTTGCAAAGGCGATCGGCCTGCCAGTGGCGGCAATTGCGGCGCGCGTCATGGCGGGTGAACTTCTGTCGACGTTCGACCTTCGTCGAGCGGAGCGTTCGCATATCGCGGTGAAAGAGTCTGTGATGCCGTTCAACCGCTTCCCCGGCGTAGATCCCATACTCGGGCCAGAAATGCGCTCCACTGGCGAAGTCATGGGACTGGACGAAAACTTCGGGCTGGCGTTCGCGAAGAGCCAGGTGGGCGCCGGGTTGAAGCTTCCACTCTCGGGAACGGCATTCATTTCGCTGAAGGAATCCGACAAACCTGCCTCCGTAGCACCTGCACGTCAGCTATTGGACATGGGCTTCGAGATCATCGCCACCCGCGGCACCGCACGATACCTGCAGGCTGCGGGTCTCCAGGTTCGGGTCGTGAACAAGGTATTGGAAGGGCGGCCGCACGTTGTCGACGCCCTCAAGAATGGCGAGGTGCAACTCGTGTTCAACACGACGGAAGGCGCCCAGTCCTTGGCCGACTCCTTCTCTATTCGCCGGACGGCGCTCCAGCAGAAGGTGCCCTACTACACGACGATCGCGGGCTCGGTGGCGGCCACGCAGGCCATCGCTGCCCTCCGCGAGGGCGTGCTGGATGTGCGCCCCCTGCAGGCCTACGGCTAGCCGGGAACCTTTCGCTTTATGGCGCGTCTCTTGAAGTCGCACGGCGCCAACCCTACACTGCTCACTGGATCGCCGCACAGACAGGACAAAATAGTCCAGGCGGGACAACGGTTTAAGGGAGCATGAAGACGTCACGCCGGCGCAGGGCCAGCCGGATGGAGTGCTTTTGCCATGTACGGGACGGGTTTGATGGAACGCATACCAATGACGGCAGGGGGCTATAAGGCCCTGGAGGACGAGATTGCCAACCTGAAGACAGTGGAGCGCCCTGCGGTCATCCGTATGATCGAGGAAGCGCGCGCCCATGGGGACCTCTCGGAGAACGCCGAGTATCATGCGGCGAAGGAACGCCAGGCTTTCATAGAAGGCCGCGTCGTCGAACTCGAAGACAAGCTTTCGCGGGCCGACATCATCGATATTTCGAAGTTGTCCGGCACCACTGTGAAATTCGGCGCTACTGTTACCCTTGTGGACGAGGATACCGACGCCAAGGTCAAGTATCAGCTGGTGGGCGACCTCGAGGCGAACGCGAAGAAGGGCCGCATCTCCATTTCCTCGCCAATTGCCCGCGCGCTTATCGGGAAAAGCAAGGGAGACACGGTGGAGGTCGCGGCACCAGGTGGTGCCCGATCCTACGAGATTCTTAAGGTGGAGTTTCGTTAAGCGCGGCAACCTTCTCTGCACGCGCAAGCTCCGCGATCCGGCGCTCCTCGGTCAGGCCGGCAAGCCAATCCATAAAGGCAAACATCACGCCGGAAAACAGAAACGTCACGTGGAGAGCGACAAGCCAAAACAGTTTGCGCTCGTCCAGGGCCGTGCTGGGCTCCGTCAGGCCTACGAAGGCCCGCAGTAGCGAGATGGCGGAGATCGCCACCATGGATCCGATCAAGCGCATCTTGAGGCCGGAGAAATCGAGTGTGCCCATCCAATCCGGCCGGTCCTCGCTGTCGCCTGTGTTGATCTTAGACACGAAATTTTCGTAGCCGGAGAAAATGACGATCAGCACAAGGTTGCCGGCGAGCGATAGATCTATAAGGGTCAACACCGACAGAATAATTGGTTCCGCATCAAGCGTCAGCATCTGCGGAATTGTGGCGATGACTTCGCGAACGAAGACGACCAGAAGGGTTGCAAGCGCCACCACCAGGCCAACATAGAAAGGCGCGAGCAACCAGCGGGACTTGAACAGTCCCGCTTCGAGATACTTTTCAATCAACCCTTCTGGCATTGCCGATGTCTCTGCTCTTCATATTTGGACGGGTTGCTCTGTATCGGACGCCGAGCCGCCGTGCGAGAGCTTTTCTGGGGCCAGTGGCGGGAGGACCGAGAGCTTGCCGGGCCAGACCGTTTTGCCCGTCGGCCCCAGAGTCACTATATTGTGCGGAGTAGCCGGGCTGGACTCCGAATGGCGACAATCGCGCTTGTTGACGATGACAGAAACATCTTGGCCTCAGTAAGCATGTTGCTGGAGCAGGAAGGCTATCACGTCCGGACCTATTCGGACGGTGCATCGGCTTTTACGGCGCTATGCGCCACTCCGCCGGACCTCGCCATTCTGGATATCAAAATGCCGCGCATGGACGGACTGGAGTTGTTGCGCCGCCTGCGACAATCCAGCGATCTGCCCGTGATTTTTCTCACCTCCAAAGATGAAGAAATCGACGAAGTGGTGGGACTGAACGCCGGTGCGGACGATTACATCCGCAAGCCGTTCTCTCACCGTCTGTTGCTGGAACGTGTAAAAGCAATACTGCGGCGGCGAGAGGTCCACAAGGACCCAGCGGCAGCAGCAGAAGCGAAGCGAGACGTGCTCGTTCGCGGCAATCTCGTGCTCGATCCTCAGCGGCATGAATGCACCTGGAACGGCAGGCCGGTGCGCCTCACGGTGACGGAATTCCTGATTCTGCAATGCCTCGCCCAGCGGCCCGGTTTTGTGAAAAGCCGGGATAATCTGATGGACGCTGCCTATGACGACCAAGTTTACGTTGACGATCGCACCATCGACAGTCACATCAAGCGCCTTCGCAAGAAGTTCAAAGCGGCGGACGACAATTTCGACGCAATAGAGACGTTGTACGGGGTGGGCTACCGTTATCGCGAGATGTAGGCACTCCAGGTGGCCAGCGTTTTGAGCGAGTCCGTTTCATCCCGCGCCGCGCGGCAGCAATCATCCGGCCTGCGCCAGTCTGTCGACATTCCAGCAGGGCGGCTGCGCTCGCCTCTCACTCGCCGGATCATCCTATTCAACGCGCTGGCACTCGTTTTTCTTATCACCGGCGTGCTGACTGTGGAGTCGCACCGATTGGGACTGGTTGACGAACGCCTCGCCAGCATTCGACAGCAGGGGAAAATCATCGCCTCCACCCTTGCGGAATACACCGCGAGTGAGGAGCGCAACACCATAAACCTCGAGGAAGCGGAGCCGCTTCTGCGCCAGCTGGTAGCACCGACGCAACTGCGGGCGCGTCTTTATGGGACCGATGGGAAGCTGGCTATCGACACACGCGATCTTCTGGCGCGCAACATCGTCGAGGTCTCACCGCTTCCAGCGCTCGATTTCTGGAGTCGCGCCAATCAAATGTGGCATCGCATCTACGATGGCGTAATGGGCGTACGTCCCTTCGCCCGCCTCGCTCCGTATTTCGAAGCAGGCAGGGATGGACGCGTATACTCCGAAGTGAATGCCGCCCTACGCGGCGAGACAGTGACCGCCCAGCGGGTGGATGATCAGAACCGGCTGGTGCTTTCCGTGGCGGTTCCCGTGCAGCGCTTCAAGGCCATCAGCGGCGTGCTGCTCGTTTCCACAGAAGGCGGCGACATCGACGCGATCCTGCGCGCCGAACGCGCCACCTTGATCGAAGTCTTTCTTGTTGCCCTTCTCGTGATGCTGATCTCGTCACTATATCTCGCGGGTGCGATTGCCGAACCGATCCGACGGCTTGCCGTCGCCGCGGAGCGGGTTCAGCGTGGCCGGATGGGACAGGAAACCATGCCGGCCATGCCCGAGCGGAACGACGAAATCGGCGATCTTGCCGCGAGCCTCTCGGACATGACAAAGGCGCTCTATCATCGGATTGATGCCATTGAGAGTTTCGCGGCCGATGTCGCGCACGAACTGAAAAACCCGCTGACCTCGCTCAAAAGCGCAATCGAAATGCTCGATCGTTCCGAGGCCGGCCGCCGCGATCAGCTGCTTGCCATCATCCAAAACGATGTGCGCCGAATAGACCGCCTGATTTCTGACATTTCAGACGCTTCGCGATTAGATGCTGAGTTGAGTCGGGAAATGTCTGAGCCAGTCGACCTTCGCCATCTGCTGACAACGCTTGTGGACATCTACCGAATGCTGGATATGCAGCGAGGCATTACCCTGGATTTGCGCCTTCCCCCCGTTGCCGTCCCGCTGACGGTTCTGGGCCGCGACGAGCGACTCGGCCAAGTTTTCCGGAACCTGATCGACAATGCCATCTCCTTTAGCCCGGAGCACGGCATCGTGACGATCACCGCGAATGCGGGGCATGTTTGCGCTCGGATAAGTATCGAAGATCAGGGCCCCGGCATTCCGCCGCAAAATCACGAGACCATTTTCGCGCGTTTCTACACCGAGCGCCCAGGCGAGCATGGCTTCGGCAACAATTCCGGTCTTGGCCTCTCAATTGCACGCCAAATTCTTACCGGACTGAGCGGACGGGTCTGGGCAGAAACCCGTGCAGAGGGAGGTGCGCGATTCACCGTGGAGCTGCCGCTTGCAAAGCGCGTTTGACCGCTGCGTGAACATCCACGCGAGTTGCGTGTTGCTGGCCGATGCTGGAATGGCTTTTGGCACTCCGCGAAATGCTGGCGTGCTCCTGCTGGGTCAAAGCGGCGCCGGAAAATCGGATATCGCACTGCGGATGATCGAGCTGGGTGCGTTGCTTGTCAGCGACGATCGCACCGAACTTTTCGTTCATAATGGCGCGTTGATCGCGCGGCCGCCCACGAGCCTTGCCGGACTGCTGGAAATCTTTGGAATGGGAATCATGAAGATGCAGTACGCTGCCAGTGCTGACATCGGCCTGGCAGTAGCACTCCAGCACGGAAAGCCGGAGCGGCTGCCGCGGCGGGAAACCTATCAACCACCTCGGGAGCTTCACTTCTCTTCGGTGATATTGCCTCCGCTTATCAGGCTCGACGCTACCGAGCCGTCTGCAGTTGCCAAAATTCTGGCGGCTGCCGCGGCATTTCACCACCATTCCCTGTGCGACACTCTCCGAGGACAAATTGCATGATCGGCATCGTTCTGGTTACTCACGGGCGGCTCGCGCAGGAGATCATCGCGGCCATGGAACACATGGTCGGACCGCAACAGCAATTGCGGGCTGTGTGCATGGGTCCTGAAGATGATGTGGAACGCCGTCAGCGCGAGATCGCTGTAGCCGCCAAAGCTGTAGACACGGGCAGCGGCACGGTTTTGGTAACCGATATGTACGGCGGCACCCCGTGCAACCTCGCGCTTACGCTGCTGCAGCGCGGTAAGATCGAGGTGCTCGCTGGCGCCAATCTGCCAAGCCTGATCAAGCTTGTGGATATTCGCAGCAAGCTTCCCCTGGAGCAGGCTGTAAAAGAGGCTATCGATGCCGGGCGGAAATACATGCGTGCAGGCTCCGCGGATCTGGCGCCGAACCCGCAAGCGTGACGGACAAGCACACAGGAACTGTAACGATTACGAACAAGCTGGGGCTGCATGCACGCGCCGCAGCCAAGCTCGTTGAAGCTGCGGCACGCTTTCAGTCTACCATCCTGATCGGTAAGGATGGAGACACCGTGGATGCCCGCTCGATTCTCGGGCTAATGATGCTGAATGCGCGACAGGGGAGCCATATTCAGGTGAGCGCGGAGGGCGAGGACGCGCGTGAGGCCATGGGCGCCATCCTGGCGCTAATTCACGCAGGATTTGGCGAGGACTAAAGCAGGTCTGTTGCCCAAGGAACGCAACACAGGCAAAGCTGTGCATGGCATCGAGGCATATATCTGAGATGGACCGGAAGCTTCCCCTCTGGGGCGCCGCAATCCTTGTTGCCGCGGCCTTGCTGCTGGCGTGGGTACTGACCCCTGTCCTGCACCCGACGCCGAAGGACGAAGCCGTCGCCGACCAGTTTCCGAACGACCAGTTCCCGTCTACCTACAAGCCGCTGCCTTCGCGGCCCACGATCATCCACGGCGCGATCGTGCTCACCGGCGCCGACCGGGAGCTGGCGAACGCCTCGATCCTGATGCAGGACGGAAAGATCGCGGCGATTGGAGCGAAAGTTCCGGAGCCGCCCGGCGCAGTGGTGATCAACGCCAAAGGCAAGTTCGTCACACCGGGAATCATCGACATCCATTCACACTTGGGCGTGTACCCCTCGCCTGCCAACGAAGCGACCAGCGACGGTAACGAGGCAACGAAACCATCCACTCCGGAGGTTCGGAGCGAGAATTCGGTCTGGCCTCAGGATCCTGGTTTTACACGTGCCTTGGCCGGCGGAGTGACGGCGATGCAGATCCTGCCGGGATCGGCGAACCTGATCGGCGGACGCTCCGTGGTTTTGAAGAATGTGCCGTCGGTAACCACGCAAGGCATGAAGTTTCCTGGCGCGCCCTACGATCTGAAGATGGCGTGCGGTGAAAATCCCAAACGCGTCTACGGCGAGAAAGGTGGTCCGCAAACCTTGATGGGCGATGTGGCGGGCTATCGCGCTGCGTTCGAGAAAGCAGTCGAGTATCGCGACAAGTGGCGCAAGTACTGGAAGTCGAAAGGCGGCGACAAGCCGGACCGCGATATTGGCCTCGAAACGCTCGCCCTCGTGTTGGACAAAAAGATTCCGGTTCAGATGCACTGCTACCGGGGCGATCAGATGGCAACGATGATCGACGTGGCGAAGGAATTCGGCTTCCGCATCGCGGCGTTTCACCATGCGACGGAAGCGTACAAAGTCGCCGATCTGCTGAAGAAGAACGGTATCTGCGCCGTGGTCTGGGCGGATTGGTGGGGCTTCAAGATGGAAGCCTATGACGCCGTGCCCGAAGGCCTTGCGATGGTGGACCATGCGGGCGCCTGCGCCACCATCCATTCCGACGATCCGATCGGGATCCAGAGGCTGAATCAGGAAGTTGCCAAGGCGATGGCCGCAGGCCGCCGCATGGGCTACAGCATCACGCGCGCGCACGCCGTGAGCTGGATGACACGCAATCCCGCTTATGCGTTGGGCATTCTCAAACAGACCGGCACACTCGAAAAAGGCAAGATGGCCGATGTCGTCCTGTGGGACAGCGATCCCCTGAGCGTTTATGCCCATGCCGAAAAGGTGTTTGTCGATGGCGCTCTCGTCTACGACCGGGACAATCCCAAAATGAGCCCGCGCAGCGACTTCGAAGTCGGGCAGCAAGGCAACGGCAGCACTGGAGGTTCGGGACAGTGAGAACCGGCCTGATCGTTTGCGTCACTGCGGTCAGCATGCTGTCATTTGCGCTGGCAGCGCCGCCTGGACCGCCCCGCCAGCTACAAACCCCCAGACCTCCGGCGCCGGCCACAAAACTTTCGGGGCCGAATCTTCCTCTTTCCGGCGCCGGCGCAACTTTGATTCAGCACGGTCACCTCTACACAGTGGGCCCGCTCGGCACCGTCAATAACGGCGACGTGCTGATTGCTGGCGGCAAGATTGTGCAGGTCGGACCCAACCTGTCAGCACCCGACGGCGCCAAGACCATTGACGCGAAGAATCGGCCGGTAACACCGGGATTGATGGCTTCGTGGACCCAGCTTGGTATTCAGGAGGTCGATCTCGTCGCCGAAACGAACGACACCAATCCCAATCAGGCTGTCGACAGTGCCGCGTTCGACGTTGCGGATGCCATCAATCCGAACTCCACGCTGATACCCGTGGCGCGAATTTCCGGTGTGACGCGCTCGCTGACGGCGCCTGTTCAGTGCGGCCAAGTCTTTTGCGGCACCGCTGCCGTCATTCACCTTGGTAATGGAACGGACTTGCTGGTGGAGCGTCAGGCGGGCGTGCTTGTTGATCTCGAACCAGCCGGTGGCACAAAACAGCCAAATGCGCGGCCGGACATTTGGGCAAAATTCCGCGAGACGCTCGAAGACGCGCGGGAGTATTGGCAGGAACGCGCGGCCTACCATCGGCCGGGTGGCGCGCGGGACCAGCGTTCGACCCGCATCGATCTAGATGCTCTTGGCCCCGTCATCCGAGGACAGGAGCCGCTCATTGCACGTGCCGATCGCGCCTCGACAATTCGTCAGATCGTGCAATATGCGCAGGCGAACCACCTGAAGCTGATCATTGTCGGCGGCGGCGAAGCGTGGCAGGTCGCCCACGATCTGGCGCAGGCGCAAGTACCAGTGGTGATCGATACCGAGCAGAACCTACCCTCGAGCTTTTCCGATCTGGGTGGCACGCTGCGCAACGCGGCGCGCCTCGATGCTGCGGGCGTGATCGTCGCGTTTCAGCCGCAGAGCAACGATCCGTCGCACTACGCGCGAACAATTACCCAGATTGCCGGGAATGCCGTCGCCAACGGGATGCGGTGGGATCACGCGCTCGCGGCCATCACCCGCAACCCGGCACAAATTTGGGGCATTGCAGACACCTACGGCTCGCTGGAACCGGGCAAGGATGCAGATGTCGTGATTTGGAACGGCGATCCTCTGAATGTGACCAGCGCGCCGGCCGCCGTGTTCATTCGAGGGCAGAACATTCCGCTTGTCTCACGGCAGACGCGGCTGCGGGATCGCTACCGCGACCTAAAGCGGCGCAATCTTCCCTTCGCGTACCGCTGAGCAGACTATGAGGTCGTGTTTGGGTCGCTTCCAGTGCGTTCTCTCCGCCGCTGTTGCAACCCTGCTGCTCGCCGCCGCACCGGCCCCTACTCCTGCGCCACCCGCAGTGGCCACGCCACTGCCGTCGAAATCGACGCCTCCCATCCAGGCGCACCCGGCGCTTTGGACTGTTCATGGACCCAAGGCGACAGCCTATCTTCTAGGCTCGATTCACGTGCTGCCGCAGCAGATGGAATGGCGGACGGCGCAGATTGATACCGCGCTGAAAGCGGCCGACACATTCGTGTTCGAAATTCCGATGGATCCGAGCCAGAAAACCGACATTCAGGATTTCATTGCGAAAAACGGTTTCCTGCCACCGGGAACAGCACTCCCCTCCCTGCTCACACCTGAAGCGCGCAAGGACTATGTCGCGGCACTGAATCTCACGCACGTGCCGGCGGAGAAACTGACCCCGATGCGGCCGTGGCTTGCGCTTCTCGTGCTGGAAGGAGGCATGGTTACGCAGCAGCATTTTTCCGCCGACAGCGGGATCGACCGGCAGGTCTATGCGCTGGCACAGAAAAGGACGGGGGTGACGTTCCGTTCGCTCGAAACGGCTGAGCAGCAGCTGAAACTGTTGATGCCGGCGGACCAGTCGCTGGAAATCCAGGAATTCGACGCGGGATTGAAGGATATTCTCCACGAAACGATGTCTATCGACGATCTGATCGATGCCTGGGCGAAAGGTGACATCGCCAAACTCAATGGGCTGATGAATATCGGATTCAAGGAGAATCCGCGCGCGGAAAAAGCTCTTTTCGAGGATCGCAACCGCGCTTGGGTTTCACAGCTTCAGGCGATGCTGAACGAGAGGCACGTGTACTTCATCACTGTCGGCACCGGCCACCTTGTCGGGCCGAAGGGGCTGCCGAGCCTGCTGCGAGAGCAAGGCTACAAAGTCGACGGGCCATAGCCTTAGCCCGCATGCGATATGCGCCTGCCATCGTGTGTTTTCTTCTGTTCTTGCTTCACGCCGCCGCGATGGCTGCTGGAGCGACCGCGGGATTCGATGCCGCCGTCCGATGGGCAATCCATCAGTTTGCATCGCCGGCGCTTACCACGCTGGCCCAATCCTTCAGCTTGATAGGCTCCAACGAATATTGGGTGGCCATCGCTGCAACCGCGATCATCGCTTTCTGGGCTGCAGGATGGCGCAAGCAGGCCCTGGTCCTTGCGGGTACCATGGCCGGCGCCGCCCTGCTGGAGAACGGGCTCAAATTCGCGTTCCATCGTGCCCGGCCGGAGGTATTCTTCGGGGTGGCACCCGAAACCTACAGCTTTCCCAGCGGCCACGCGCTCTTTGCCGCCTGCCTGTACGGCGCGTTGGCACTCATCATCTCCAAAATCGTAAAACGTCGGATTGTGTGTCTTCTCGCGTGGGCGGCCGCTCTCCTGTTGATGGTCTGCATTGGCTGGTCGCGCATTTATCTGGGCGTCCACTATCCCACCGACGTTCTCGCCAGTTATCTCGCCGGCGGCGCGTGGCTCTTGGCACTGAAGGCGTCAGGGGCGTTTCTGCCTTTGCACGAAACCAACTCCCCGAGCCGGCGCTAGGAGCGTCGCCAACTTAAGCGATCAAGCGCTGAGCCCAGCTAAAGCTGCCAGGCTGCAAAGGCGATCGAGGCGAGCAAAGCTGCGACGCCCGCAAGAATGCCCCGTCCGCCAGCCGAATGTGTAGAGACCTCTCAAAACCGCCTCGGATTCCGCTTTGCGAAAGTCCGATGCTCCCGACCATGAACGCCGCAGCGATCCCCGCCATTTCATCCGAATAGGTTTTGGCGCTCTCGTCGGTCAATTGCAGCGTCACGACGATCAGTGCGGACAGCCCGAGCAACTGCGCGGCGCCATTCAGCACGTGACGCTGACGATCCGTGGTGCCGCGGTTGCTCGCGCTACTGGCAGTCGATCTCTTCGAGCGCAGCAAATCGAATGCAGCGGCCACGGCCATCCCGGGCTCCAGTGCGAAAGCCAGCACAAGCGGGATTGACCGCAGCAGCAGAATACGCACAGACGCTTTGAAGAATGATGCGGGGCCGGAGGCAGGCGCAAACGCGCCCTCCGGACCGGGAACGACAGCCATGGCGGCTCCTTCGGATCCGCCCCACCGCGTTCACTATGTAGGAGCCAGCTTCGGCGGTGCGAATGAAATCACCGCCATGTTGTAATGGAATGTATCTACGGTTGGCCGGCGCCGCCGGACGCGCCGTATATCTGTCCGGTCGCGTAGCTCGCATCGGCGGCTGCAAGCTGCACGTAAATCGATGCAAGCTCCGCTGGCTGACCGGGCCGGCCAAGCGGCGTATGGCCGCCGAATTTCTCCACCTTTTCCATCGTGGCGCCGCCGGAGATCTGCAACGGCGTCCAGATCGGCCCGGGCGCGACACCGTTCACGCGAATACCTTTCGGCCCAAGTTGCTTTGCCAGTGACTTCACG
>JBJMVL010000084.1:0-10166 GCA_045810735.1 Alphaproteobacteria bacterium | reverse complement strand
GGTGCTGGCCGACGCGGTGTATGCCAGCGTCACCGGCTTCGGCTTCACCGCCATCGCGCAGCTGATCAAGGGCCACTCCACCACCTTGCAGATCGTGGGCGGGCTGATGCTCTTCTTCTTCGGCGCGAAGATGTATCTGGCGCCGCCGAACATCCGTTTGGATGACGGGGAGCAGGCGGGCGAATCGAAAACCTTGCCGCTGTTGCGCGCGATGCTCTCCACATTCTTGCTGGCGGTGACGAACCCGGCGACGCTGCTCGCCTTCACCGCGATGTTTGCCGGCGTCGCCGGCGTCGTCGGGCAGCAGGCGAGCTTCGCCGGCGCGGCGCTGCTGGTGCTGGGCGTGGTGGCAGGTTCAACCTTCTGGTGGTTCGCGCTGACGACGATCACCGGGTTGTTTCACCGCCACATCGATGAGCGGGTAATGACGATCATCAACAAGGTATCGGGAATCATCGTGACGATTTTCGGCGTCGCGGTGTTCGCGCACCTGCTGATGCGCGCCTCCTAGCTGTGGCGAGCGCTCGCAAGCGGCCGCGGGATGACCGAAAACTCAGTGAGGCGATGACGTCAAGCCGCGCATCTGGTTTCGGTTGACTTCTTGCTGGTTTTCCGTCCGCATGGCTTCCCATTCGCGCTGTGTGTGGCAGGTGGTGCGGATCACGCTGCCATTGTGATACATTGGCCGGCAGACGACCTGGTTGCCACTGCTGGCGCTGGAATTGCCTGTTGTGTCGGGTGTGGTTGTGGGTTGGGACATTCCTTGCGGCTGCGCCTGCGCGAACGCGGCGCTTGCCGTGAAACTCATGACTAGGATGGTGGTGGAAGCAAGCACGATACGCATGGGCGAATCCCCAATTGCTGATGCGCCTCGATTGTGCTGCCGGATTCCGCCGACTGGCAAGGCAGGCTGCGAGTGCTCACGCCCAGTTGAAGCCACTCAGCCGGCTTCGATCTGCCAAAGCCGACGGGCGCTTTCCCGGATGATCCGCCGCGTTTCGTCCCAGTTCACCCGCTTCAGAGCTTCCGCAGGCGACAACCAGCCGCATTCGGCCACATCGGAAGCGGCGCGAGCCCCGCCGGCAATCCAGCGGGCGCTGAAATCGATCAGCAGGTAATGTCCGGTCAGCGTACCGGCGGCATCACGCTCCACGAGGTCCACGACATCGATCAACTTGTCGATGGCGATCCTCAGTCCTGTCTCCTCGGCAACTTCGCGGACTAGCGCTTCCCGCAACGTCTCGCCGGCTTCCACGCGGCCACCGGGAATGCTCCATTCTCCGGCCCGCGGCGGCTGACCACGCCGGACCAGCAACAGCTGCTCCGGCCCACGCCACACCACCGCACCGACGGCCACGACCGGTCCGAGAATTGCCATGGTTGCTGGTTAAGGCCTGGGGCCCTTTGAATCCACGGCCGCCGCGGGTATTGCTAACCCTCGGGCGAAGGCAGCCAAGGGAGATTCTCGGATGATGCGGATGGCTATCCTTGCGGCTGGTCTGGCTGGACTTTTGACGGCACCGGCTCTGGCCGCAGACAATTCGCTAAGCCCCCAGGCCAACGCAGGCTTCCTGGCGGCAAATGCCAAAAAGCCGGGCGTGATCGTGGAGGCCAGCGGGCTTCAGCATCGCTCAATCCACACAGGCTTCGGCAAACGCCCCAGTGCCACCGATCTGGCGACCGTCAATTACAAGGGCACGCTGATCAACGGGAAGGTGTTTGACGCGACCGAGCCGGGGATGCCGGCGCAGTTCACCGTTAACAAGCTGATCCCTGGCTGGACCGAGGCCCTCCAACTCATGCGGGAGGGGGATCAGTGGGAGCTCGTGATACCCGCGAACCTCGCCTACGGCGCGCGCGGCGCAGGTGGTGCGATTCCGCCGAACCAAACACTTGTGTTCGATCTGACGCTGATCTCTGTGAGCACCCCGCCCAAACAGCCAGAAAAGGGCCAGTAGGTCCGCCGCTTGGTATGAGGGACGGCGTCGGCAGTTTGAGCTATCATTCTGTGCTGGAAACAGTCTCGTGATATTCGAAACCCCGCGCCGGATGCTTGCCATGGTCCGAAATCTGACCGGCGGCATCTCCAATGCCTCGGTGCGAATTACCATTGCCTTATTGCTGGTCGTTATTTCCAGTGCGTTGTTCTGGGCGAGCCGTGACTTTGCCGTCATCGCCCCGGACTGGGGTGGGCAAGTTCGCGGCGTTTCGTACAACCCCAGCCACCTGTTCACGGAAAAACAACACCGGCACGTCGCGGCGGAGCAGATCGACCGTGACATGGCGCAACTCGCGCAGATTACGAGCCGCGTTCGCACCTATACAGTTTCCAGTGGGCTCGACCGTGTGCCGGAAATTGCACGGCGCTACGGTCTGACAATTTCACTCGGTTGCTGGATCAGCAGCGATCTCGAACAGAATGAGAGAGAGCTCGATCTCTGCATTCGCACCGCGTTGAACAATCGTCGTCTCGTCGATCGGGTGTTTGTGGGCAACGAAGCCATCATGGCCGGCTATGTTAGCCCGGAGCAGCTGAACCGCTACATCAAGCGCGTGCGCGATGCTCTGCCGAACCGCATCAAGATCACGACGGCCGAGCCTTGGTCCACGTGGCTGCTGTATCCCGAGATCGCGCAGAAGGTGGATCTCGTGGCAGTGCATATCATCCCGTACTGGGAGGGCATTTACATCCGGGATGCGCTCACCTTCGCCCAGCACGCCTACAAGCACGTGCAAGACGCGATACCGAACAAGCCAATTATCATTGGCGAATCCGGCTGGCCTTCGGAGGGACGCACGCGGAAATTTGCTGAGCCCTCGCTTGCTAACGAAGCCTATTACGTTCGCAGTTTTGTGCAGCTCGCGATGCACAAGGGTTGGGATTACTACGTCATCGAAGCCTACGATCAACCATGGAAAGGCGGCGTGGGCGGCCTGGAGGGCGCGGTGGGCGCCTATTGGGGCCTGTTCGACGCCGAAGGCCATCCGAAATTCGCGTTTGCCGGGATGCTGCGCAATTTCCCGCAATGGCGCGTCTACGCCTTCCTCGCCGGCATGTTCTCGCTGCTTCTGGGATTGTTGATTCTCAGCCGCATGCCGCGCGTGCGGCAGCCGGGCTACCTGGTGATGGGCTCGCTGGTGGCGTTGATCACCACAGGGCTGCTGGTGCTGCTGGATGCGACGAGCCTTGAATATATCGAGCCCAGCGATCTTGCCGTGATTTTCGCTATGGTGCCGCTCATTCTGCTTGCAGCCACCGTAATTCTCACGGAAGGCATCGAGCTGGTGGCGAGCCTGTGGCGCATGGAGCGCCGCGCCATTCCCGCCGCCATTCCAGTGGAGGCGCCGTTCGTCTCCATCCATGTGCCCACCTACAACGAGCCTCCCGCCATGGTGATCGAAACGCTGAATGCACTGTCGCGTCTCGATTACGAAAAGTTCGAGGTCGTCCTGCTCGACAACAACACGCTGGATGACGCCGTGTGGTGGCCCGTGGCGGAGCATTGCGCCACGCTCGGCGCCCGCTTTCGCTTTTTCCATCTGAAGGGCGTGCGCGGCTACAAAGCCGGCGCGCTGAACGAGGCGCTTCAAAGAACGGATCCCCGCGCGGAGTTCGTCGCCGTGGTCGACAGCGATTATCAGGTGGAACCGTTCTGGCTTCGTCGCTCGATGCCATTTTTTGCGGCGCCGGAAATCGCTTTGGTTCAGGGTCCACAGGATTATCGCGACAGCGCTGAGAGTACCTTTAAAGCCATGTGCTACGAAGAGTACCGCGGGTTCTTCCACATCGGGATGGTGGAGCGGAACGAAAACAATGCGATCATCCAGCATGGTACAATGACTATCGTGCGTCGTGGTGCGCTCGAAGGGGTGGGCGGCTGGAGCACATGGTGCATAACGGAAGATACCGAGCTTGGCCTCAAGCTGTTCGAGGCGGGGTACGGCGCCGCATATATTTCTGAGAGCCTCGGGAGGGGACTGACCCCTGATACGCTTGGCGCCTTCATGACCCAACGATATCGCTGGGTGTACGGGGCCATGCAAATCATGAAGCGCCATGCCGGTCCGATTTTCTTCGGCGGCCGAAAGCTGCGCTGGGCGCAGCGGTACCATTTCCTAAGCGGCTGGCTGCCGTGGATTTCCGACGGGCTGGCGCTGATCATAACCATGTTCGCGCTGGTCTGGACAGTGTTGATGACCATCGCGCCGCGCCATTTCGACGTGCCGATGATGGTGCTGTCCGGTGCAGCGATTGCGCTATTCGCAGCAAAGACGGCGAAGACGCTGTTATTATACCCGAAAAAAGTGCGCTCCGGTGTTAAGGGCGCGCTGTATGCATCGATTGCGGGTTTGGCGCTGACACATACCGTGGCAAAGGCGATGTGGAGCGGCTTGCTTACCTCGCGCAAACCCTTTCTGCGCACACCGAAATGCGAGGATTCCGCATCACTCAGTCAGGTATTGCGGCTCGCCTGGCAGGAGACGACGCTGCTGGCTCTGTGCGTGATCGCCATCATCGGCACGATGATCAGCCGCGGCTTCGATGACCCTGCCGCACTCCTGTGGATGTGTATGCTGGCGATCCAGAGTTTGCCGTATCTTGCAACTGTGGTGACCGCCTTGCTGAGCGCGCAATCCAACGCGCGCAGGAAACCAGCCACCATGATTGTGCCGGTTTCGGTGGCTCCTACGCCTGAATCGGAACCAGTGCTGCCCAAGGCGGCCTAGCTCACAGCTCAATCACCTTTCCTGGATTAAGTATGTTGTGGGGGTCGAGAGCACGCTTCAGGACACGCATGGCTTCGACTTCTCCGGTGCCTTTATAGCGCAGGATTTCATCCCGCTTCATCACGCCCACGCCGTGCTCTGCACTGATCGAGCCGCCAAAATCCTGTACAGTATCATGGACGACGCGACTGATCTCCTCCCAGCGGGCGAGAAAGGCGGCGCTGTCGCCGCCTTGTGGCACGCTGAAATTGAAATGAACGTTGCCGTCGCCCAGATGTCCAAATGGCACAGCCCGCACGCCAGGAACAAGTTTCTCCACCGCCGCGCCACCGCGCAGGAGGAAATCGGGAATAGCAGCAATCGGCAGTGATATGTCATGCTTGATAGAGCCGCCCTCAGGCTTTTGCGCCTCGGATAGACTTTCGCGCAGCCGCCACAGGGCCTCCCGTTGTGTTTCGCTGGCGGCCACAACCGCATCTGTGGCGACGCCATCTTCTATCGCGACCGCAAGGCATTGCTCCATCGGTTCCTGCAAAGGTGAATTCGCTCCGGCCGTCGCTTCCGCAATAACGTACCAGGGCGCACGCGTCTGAAGCGGGTCACTAGTCTGTGGAATATGTGCCAGCACCATGTCCAACCCAATGCGCGGCATAAGCTCGAAAGCAGAAACGAGGCCACCGATTGCATGCTGCATCCGGTGAAGCAAGGCGATGGCGGATCTGACATCTGGCAAAGCGACGAAGGCCGTGACGCGCTCCACTGGCTTCGAAAATAGCTTCAGCACTACGGCGGTGACCACACCCAGCGTTCCTTCCGCCCCGATGAAGAGCTGTTTGATATCGTAGCCGGTATTATCTTTGCGCAAAGCATGAAGCAGATCGAGTACGCGCCCGTCCGGCAGCACCACTTCCAGGCCCAGCACCAATTCGCGCATATTTCCATAGCGAAGCACGTTAATGCCGCCGGCATTCGTGGAGACGGTGCCACCGATCGTGCAGGTGCCTTCCGAGGCGAGGCTGAGGGGAAAATAACAGTCGGCTCGGTCCGCTGCATCTTGCAGTTGAGCAAGGATGACGCCCGCTTCCGCAACTGCCGACATGCCGTCCGAGTTAATATCGCGGATGCGGTTCATGCGCGACATGCTAAGCAACACTTCGCCGTCAAAGGGAATCTGGCCGCCGACCAATCCCGTGTTGCCGCCCTGCGGTACCACCGGCGTGCGTGTTTCGTCGCAGATCGCCAGAATGCGGCTGACCTCCGCGGTTGAGTGCGGCCTGAGCAGCAAGGAAGAGCGGCCACGGTATTTGCCCCGCCACTCGAGCAGATGGGGTGCTATCTGCCGGGGGTCTTCTGTAAAGCCTTTTGGACCAACCAATTCCTTGAGACGTTCCGCGGCTGCCGGATCTATGCTCATGACCTGTCTCGCGGCGCCGCTGCTCGGCGCAACCGATCATTGATCGCTTCGCCGAGGCCATGTTCGGGAATTGGCATTACTGCAATGCGCTCAGCGCCAGTTGCATCGAGTTCGCGCAACATCGCGAAAAGATTGGCGGCTGCCTCTGTCATATCTTCGGATCGGCTCAGGTTTCGCACGACTGCGGCATGGGGTACGTCCGGGCCGAACGCGAGCAACGCTTCCTGCAGGTGTGCATCTTGTGCGTTGAGCCGCAGTGCCGCGCGCGGGGCGTAGTGGCTGGCAAGTTGCCCTGGCGAGACTATGTGTCTGCCCTCCGGCGCGCCGAATTTTCCTGCAACGCGCTCGATATCTTCTCGCGCAATCGCCCCCAGTCGCAGCAGCACGGCACGCTCGCCTTCGAAACCTACCACAGTCGATTCAATACCCCGCGGCGTCGCTCCACCGTCGAGCACAAGCTGCACGCGGTCTCCCAAGTCGCCCGTCACATGTGCACCGGTTGTCGGGCTTACATGGCCAGAGCGGTTTGCGCTTGGCGCCGCGAGCGGCAGCTCGCATTCCGACAATAGCTGCCGCGCGACCGGGTGCGCGGGTATCCGCAACGCGACCGTCTCCAGTCCGGCGCTCACCAACAACGAAAGCGGGCAATCTTGTTTGCGCGGCAATACTAAAGTGAGCGGCCCCGGCCAGAATTGCTCTGCAAGAAGCAGCGCAAGTGGCGTGAATTCAACGAGTGTGCCTGCCCGCTCAGCATCAAACACATGAACGATCAGCGGATTGAGCCGCGGCCGGCCTTTGGCCGCGAAAATTCCCGCAACTGCACGGTCGTTTGTCGCGTCGGCGCCTAGGCCATAGACCGTTTCGGTGGGGAACGCGACCAATCCGCCAGCCTGTAGAATCCCCGCAGCCCGCGCAATTTGCTGGACATCTGCGGGAACGAGATTGCTGGTGCGTGCATGCATGGTCGCACTCTAGAATCACTAATCCCGTAAGGGGAGGTCCAACATCGACGCCTCCGCGCTCAACCCTTCGTCGCCGTCAGATCGATGTTCACTGTGACTTCATGCGCCACGGGATCAGGCTTTTCCCATTCACCGGTGCCGACACGGAAATCTGTGCGGAGCAGCTGTGCCTTTCCGACTACGTGAGCGGAATTGCCTATTATGGTCAGCACGAACGGCAAGATAACCGACCTCGAAAGGCCCTTTATCGAGAGGGATCCCATCGCGACATAATCGTTGCCGGCCTTGTGCGTGAATGCGGTGCTGCGGAATAACGCTGTCGGAAATTGCGAAACCGCGAACCCATCCGCTCCTTTCACGCCATCATCGGTTTCAGCATCTCCCGAGGTTTCGCTGCCCGTTTCAATAGTGATGTTCGCGTGCGAATGGATGAGATCGGCGGGATCGAACTCGATATCGGCCCTCCAGGAGCGGAAAACGCCGGTGAATGGTTGCCCGGCCCAGCTCACGGCGAACCCAAGGTTGCTCTTTGCGGCGTTCACGACCCAGTGCTGCGCGGCAAAGGCGGGTGTCGTAAAAGCCCAAAGAGCCATCGCCGCCATCAGCAAGCGTTTCATGGCAAAGTCTCCAGCCTGGCTCGCCGATACGGCAGCATGCGCAACAGTAGCTCGTCTCGCCGGATGAACTGGTGGTAGAGCGCAGCCGCCACATGCAGCGGGATCAATACAATTGCAGACCACGCAAGGACGTTGTGCATGTTTTCTAGCGTGTCATGTATGGCGACTTTCTGTTGACGCGGAAGATCGGCCATGAACCAGATGTGCGGCCAATTAAACATATGGAAGTAGACCGTTGGCCGCCCGGTAGCTGACGCAGACACCATGATCCACCCGGTGAGCGGTATGGCCACGATCAAGAAGTAGAACAGGTAGTGGGTCACGCGCGCCGCTGCTCGCAGGCCCCAATACATGTCTGTGGGCAGGGGCGGCACCGTATGCGTAAATCGCCATGCCAGCCGCAGCAGGCTCAACACCAGTACCGTGAGACCAATTGATTTATGCCATTGTGCCAACTCGCCCTTCGATGGGCCAGATGGCAGGTCGGCGAAATAGAGGCCCAGGCAGATGTTGGCGATCAGCAGCGCCGCAATCACCCAATGGAACAGCATTGCGACCGTGCCGTACCGCAGTTGAATGTCGTCTTTCATGCGGAGTGCCCGTTGTGTGAACCGACCCAATAGTGCAGCGGCTAGCCTCAGGCGCAAGTCACACGAATAACTCGCATGCCGCCAACTTGGCGTCCGCCAAACCGTTCCACTGCGGTTCCGACGAACTAGTTTGTAACGTGGAGCACGCTGTGCAGTGTGCGAGAAATTACACAGCCGACCGTGTGTCCCACGGCAATCGTGGCATTCCAAGCGGCAGCCTGGACCTGGGCAGGTGCGCTATAAGCGCTGTGTGTGCTCGACGGATGTGCGTTTCGGCTGCTCCCGATGCCACTGCTGGCAAGGGCGAGCGCAACTGCAACCGCAACGACAGCAAACTTTGTGAGATAATAACGACGATCCATTTTGCGTCCTCCACGCTGAATCGACGGGTGGAAATTAGCATTTATTTCAATCTTGGCCAATCATGGCAGCCATGAAATGGACGCAATGTCACGGGTCGGTGAACGTAATCAGGACTAAGGCAAAGAGGAAGCGACCGCAGCGGCAGATTTTTTCGTTGATTTGTCTTGCTGCATGCGCCTCAACCTTATCTGCGCGCGGCGGAGAGATGCCGTCCTGTCTGCCGCCCGTAATCGGTGCAGCGCTGGTCAGAGGTGTAAAGGAGCAAGGAGTCCTCCTTCTAGACGGTCGGCAGACCGCCAAGCTGGAAGGCTTAGTCTGGCCGGCTCCCGACCGGGACAATTCGCCGAACTCGTTCTTAGCGCGATCCACCCAGACATTGCACGGCTTGGTGGCTGGGGCGCGCGTGATCCTTCATGCCCGCCAACCGAAGCTGGACCGCTACAACAGGCTGCGCGTGCAAGTCCTGCTCGGAAATGGCCGATGGCTCCAGCGGGAGGTGCTACGGCGCGGTTTGGCACGAGCCTCGATTGCGCCGGATCGGCCGGAATGTGCGCGGGATCTCTACGCCGCCGAAGCGGAGGGAAGGCGCGTCAATGCGGGTCTATGGGCCATTCCAGAATATCGGATTCGTTCACCGCAGGGGCTGGGCTGGCGAGATCTCGGGAGTTTCCAGATCGTTGAAGGGCGAGTGGTGAATGCCAAGATGAGTGGTGGCCGCGCCTATCTGAACTTCGGCCAGAACTGGCGCACGGATTTCACCATTACGATGGCGCCGGCAGATATGAAGAAGTTCAAGACCGCAAGTATCGACCCATACGGGTACGCCGGGAAACGTATTCGTGTGCACGGCTGGATTGACCGGCTGCATGGCTTCGAGATCGAAGCATCTTCACCCGAGGCGATTGAGGTTTTGAAGTAAAGCAAAAGGGTCCAGGATATGACCCGAGCCCTTCCGGATTTGACACCTGATTTGAAGAACCGCGTTACGCCGCTTTCTTGAGCAGCGCGCCTTCGACGCGCTTTACGGCAGCCTGCTCATCGATACGCTCGACAGCAGCCAACTCCCGCGCCATCCGTGCCAGCGCCGCTTCATAGAGCTGCCGCTCGGAATAGGATTGTTCGGGTTGGCCGCTGGCGCGGTGCAGGTCGCGCACCACTTCGGCAATAGACACCAAGTCGCCTGAATTGATTTTCGCTTCGTATTCCTGCGCCCGGCGGGACCACATGGTGCGCTTGATCCGCGCGCGGCCCTTCAGCGTGTTGAGTGCGCTCGACACGACATCCGGCGAGGATAGCTTGCGCATGCCGACAGCCTTGGCCTTCGCGGTCGGCACGCGGAGGGTCATTTTGTCCTTTTCGAAGGTGATCACGAAAACTTCGAGCTTGTAGCCGGCGACCTCCTGTTCCTCGACGCGAGTGATCTTTCCCACGCCATGAGTGGGGTACACCACATGATCATTCGCCCTGAAATCCAGCTTCTTGTTGGAGTTCG
>JBJMVL010000083.1:0-21596 GCA_045810735.1 Alphaproteobacteria bacterium | reverse complement strand
GCACCACCAGCACCTGCGGTTGATCGCCCGCCACGGAGACGATGGCAGCGGACAAGCCAATCTCGACGGAGCGCCGCGCTGGCGCGGGAAGCGATTGGCGTGTCGCCGCGCGGGGCGCGCGCTTTGCGGGCGCGGCGCTCACGTCGCCAAGTCATCCAGCATGAGCGGAATTTCGACGCAGCAGCCTTCCGACACCACTGTGCCACGGCCGATGGCTTCCGCCGCCGCTACCATTTGATTGTCGCGGCCAAGCATGTCGTCCGCCAACTGCACCATCAGCGGATTGGGCCAGGCGTGCGGCGCGCGTGCGCGGATGGCCCGTGCCACCCGCTCTTCCGCGCCGGGACCGAGACGGTCGCAGAGCAGGATGTAGGCCGCCGCCATCGAGCGGCTCACGCCTGCCCAGCAATGCACGATCATCGGCTCTTGCGCGGGCCAGGTCCGCCCGAATTCCAAAAGTGTGCGCACATGATCGGCGCAGGGCGGGCAATCACTCGCCCAGCTGTCGGCGACATCGTGCACGCCGATGCGCAGATGCCGCTCGGGCGCAAAGCCGTTCGGCGTCTCGATCATGTGCTCCGGCGATAGCAACGTGACGACGTGCGAGGGCTTGTATCGGCCGATGGAACTTTCGAGCGCCGACAGCGGCGTCACCACGATCATGGGCATGAGGTGTGGCTAAACGAAAACGGGGCCGGATTGAAGATGGAACTTCACGCCGATAGCTGGCGAAAGCGATCGAGGAACGTCTGCTGCGCCTCGCCCGCGGGCAGGGTGGTGAGCTTCGGGGGTTTGATGCCTTTGGGCGGCGTGCCGAAAAAGCGCCGAGCCTCGCCTGCGCTGAAGCCGGCAAGCTGCGTCGCCTCGAAATACGCGGAAAGGGTGTCGGCCCGTTTGATGATTGCCGTGAGTTCGGAGGAGAGGCGCGCGGGCAGGCTGAATCGGATGTGGATCGCGGAAAGGAGGCGGTGCTCGAGATCCTTGTAATCGATGCCGACCGCCGCCTTGAACGGGCTGATGAGATCGCCAATCACATATTCCGGTGCGTCATGCAGCAGCGCAGCGAGGCGGCCTGCCAGCGCAAGCCGCGGCGCCAGCGCCACCGCCAGCTGCTCCACCACCACGCAATGCTGCGCCACCGAGAAGGCGTGCTCGCCGGTGGTCTGACCGTTCCAGCGCGCAACCCGCGCCAGCCCGTGCGAGATATCCTCGATCTCAATGTCGAGAGGCGAGGGATCGAGCAGGTCAAGCCTGCGCCCGCTCAGCATCCGCTGCCAGGCGCGTCGGGGGGTTTTCGTTGTCGAAGGCATGCGAGAACCGCCAGTGCCTGCGGGTTCGAGGTTCGCCTTACTCTAGAAGAACCAGAACCGCAGGCACACTGCGACCAGCACGATGGCCAGCGCCACCCGCACTGCCGTGTCGGAAGCGCGCGCCGACACCATGCTCATCACGATGATGGCGGGAATAGAGCCGGCCAGCAGCGACGTGAGGATGTGGAAATCGATAGATCCAAGAAAGGAATGGCCGAGGCCGGCAACCAGCGTCAGCGGCACGGCGTGCGCGATATCGGAACCGACAATGCGGCGCGCCGGCATCTTGGGATAGAGCATCACCAGCGCCACCACGCCGATGGCGCCCGCGCCGACCGAGGAAAGAGTCACGAGCACGCCGAGTATGAACCCCGTCGCCACGGTCAACTTGAAGACCAGCGGCGGCGGCAGCTCGCCAATGCGATGGTCGTACCAGCGCATGAGCTGCTTGCGGAACAGCAGCGACATCGCCGTAAACAGAATGGCGAGACCGAGGACTTTGGTGATCAGCGATTTGGCGGTCCCGCTGTCCACGTTGAGGAAGTAGAGCAGCACGACGGTAAGCGCGGTCGCCGGCAGACTGCCGATTGCAAGCCGCCCAACCACGCGCCAGTCGATCGTCTTGTTGTAGCCGTGGACCAGCGATCCGCCGGTCTTGGTGACCGAGGCGTAAATCAGGTCCGTTCCTACCGCCGTCGCCGGATGGACGTGAAACAGAAGGATTAGCAGCGGCGTCATCAGCGAGCCGCCGCCCACGCCCGTCATGCCGACCAGGCCGCCGACGAGGACGCCGGAAAGCACGTAAAGCGGATCGAGCGATTGCAGAAAGCTCATCATGGCCGGCTCTGTTGTGTCGAACGCGCGCAGGGGAGGCACGCAGATGGCAGGTGATCGTTCCCCAGAACCCCAGTTCAACGCGGCTTAGCACAGCTTTACAGGACCGATCTACTGGCGGTTTTTCACCTACTAAAGCTTACGCAGCACCACGCTTCCCGCCGTGTAGCCGGCACCGAACGAGCAAAGATGCCCGAGATCGTTTGGCGCGAGATCGGCGCTGAACTGGTGAAAGGCAATGATCGAACCAGCCGAGCTGGTGTTGCCGTACTCCTGCAGAACGTTTGGTGCTTCGTTCACAGCAGGGTCGCGCCCCAGAACCTTGCGGGCGATGAGGTCGTTCATGTTGATATTGGCCTGATGCAGCCACAGCCGCTTGATGCTGGACGACGGAATGCCAAGCTCCACCAGGTGCTCGAGCATGAATTCCGCGACCATCGGCACGACTTCCTTGAACACCTTGCGCCCCTTCTGCGTGATCAGCTTGTCCGGAGCGCCCATTGTTTCTGGCGTGAAGCGGTTCATCGGGCCGAAATTGTTGCGGATGTTATTGGAGTAGATCGATTTAAGCCTGGTGCCGATAATTTCCCAGGAATTATCGCCGTCGGCGTGCTGCGCTGATTCCAGGACCGTGGCGGTCGCCGCGTCGCCGAAAATGAAATGGGTCTCGCGATCGCGGAGATTGAGATGGCTCGTGCAGATCTCCGGGTTGATGCAGAGGATCGCCCGCGCGTGACCGCGCGCAATCATGTCGGCTGCGGCCTGGATGCCGAAGGTGGCGGACGAGCAGCCTGCCAGCATATCGAAGCCGAAGCCTTTGATGCCCAGCGTCTCTTGGATCTCGATGGCGATCTGCGGGTATGGCCGCTGCAGGATAGATGCGGAAACCACAACACCGTCGATATCGGCGGGAGTGCGATGTGCCGCGTCCAGCGCCTGCCGCGCGGCAGCGATGCCGATCTCGGCAGACAGCGAGAGCTCGTCGTTGCGGCGCTCCGGCAGGCGCGGGCACATCACTTCGGGATCGAGCATGCCCTCGCGGCTCACCACATGGCGCTTGCGGATGCCGGAAGCTTTGAAGATGAACTCGTCGCTGGATTTGAGCAGCGGATGCATGGCGCCGGAATGAATCGCGTCGTGATGAGCGATGTTGTAGCGGCGCACATATTCATTGAAGGCATGCACCAGCTCGGCGTTGCTGATGGATGCCGGGGGCGTGTAGAGGCCGCTGCCGCTGATGGCTATTCTCACCAACTCGAAACCCTCGATCCGGCATAAACCCCTAAGCTGGCTGACCACCGTTCCAAACGCAAGGACGGCGCGGGGCCGCAAACTTCAGCGCAAATTACGAATCGCCGCATTCATCCTGCCATGTTCCTCCACTTCTTGGCACGAAGCGCAGCATCGCCTATGGCCACGTCATGAGCGACCGCCGCGCATTGGTGCTGTTTTCCGGGGGGCAGGATTCTACGACCTGTCTGGCCTGGGCACTCACCCGCTTTGCTGCCGTTGAGACGGTGGGATTCGATTACGGACAGCGGCACATTGCCGAAATGGATGCAAGGCCGCGCATCCTTGCACGGCTGCGATCCGAATTTCCGCCTTGGGCTGCAAAGCTTGGCAACGATCACGTTCTTCCGCTTGAAGTATTGCGTGAGATCGGCGGCAGCGCGTTGATCGAGGCGCGACAAATCGAGGTGGCCGACAACTATTTGCCAAACACTTTCGTGCCGGGGCGAAACCTGATGTTTCTGATCGCGGCGGCAGCGCTGGCATATCGTCGTGACGTTGCCGACATCGTCGGGGGCATGTGTGAAACCGACTACTCCGGCTATCCCGATTGCCGCAACGATGCGATTCAGGCGATGCAGCGGGCGATCAATCTGGGCATGGAGGCACAGTTCACGATTCACACGCCGCTGATGTTCATTGACAAGGCGGACACGTGGAAGCTCGCAGAGCAACTTGGCGGAAAGCCGCTGCTCGATGTGATCCTCGAGGAGACCGTCACTTGCTATCTGGGAACGCGCGATCAGCGGCACGACTGGGGCTATGGATGCGGCGAGTGCCCGGCGTGTCGATTGCGGATGGAAGGATACCGGCGCTACATCGCCGCATGAGTTACCAGGTCAAGGAGATCTATTACACGCTGCAGGGTGAGGGAGCGCGAACGGGACGCGCGGCCGTGTTCCTGCGCTTTGCGGGCTGCAATCTATGGAGCGGGCGCGAGAGGGATCGCGCCGATGCGACCTGCACATTCTGCGATACAGATTTCGTCGGCACGAGTGGGCCGGGCGGCGGCAGCTTCGCGACGGCAGAAGCTTTGGCTGGTGCCGTAGCGGAGAAATGGCCAACGGCTGAGCAGGCAAAGCCTTATGTCGTGTGCACCGGTGGTGAGCCGTTGTTGCAACTGAACGAGACACTGATCGGAGCGTTGCACGCCGCCGAATTCGAGGTGGGGATCGAAAGCAATGGAACGCTCGAACCGCCAGCCGGGATCGACTGGATCTGCGTCAGTCCAAAAGCCGACGCGGCGCTGAAGCTCACGCAAGGCAATGAACTGAAGCTTGTCTATCCGCAAGCCGACGCGCCGCCGGAGCGCTTCGCGCAAATGGAGTTCGACGACTTCTTCCTGCAGCCGATGGACGGACCGGACCGCGAAGCCAACACGCGCGCGGCGATTAGCTATTGCCTCTCACATCCGCAATGGCGGCTGTCGCTGCAGACGCACAAGCTGCTTGGTATTCCGTAGATCTCAGAATCTGGAAATTAGCGAATCGAGGTTGGGCCGGAGGCGCTCGACCAGCGGCGCTGCCGGCCTACCGATGTAGATGAAACCGGCAATGCGTTCGCCCGAGTGTAATCCCAGCCGCTCGCGCACCAGCGGACTAAACGCACCCCATTCGGTTATCCAGTTGGCGACAAAGCCCGAGGCATGCGTGGCGATGACGATGCTCATACAGCAGGCGCCGGCGGAAAGGATTTGCTCCCACTCTGGGATGGCGATGCCCTCACGCACGCGGCTGACAACTCCGATAACGACAGGCGCCCGCAGGAAGCGATTGCGTTCGAGGGCCATCCGCTCAGGACTTGCATCCGGTTCCGTGGCGCGGATGGCTTCTGCCAGTACGTCTCCCATGCGCGCGCGCCCTTCGCCTTCGAAGACGATGAATCGCCAGGGCGCGAGCTTGCCATGGTCCGGAACGCGAGCCCCGCAGATCAGGATTTGCCGCAGCTGGTCGGGTGAGGGCCCAGGTTCCGTCATGGCTTTTGCCGATCCGGATCGGCGCGACAGCAGCAAATCAAGGCAGCGGGGAACGGGCTGATTCAGCAGTGCTGCCGGTCTACTAACGATGTCAGTGGTTTCCGTCATATCCTGTATGCACTTTGTGAGAGAGGCGGCCGTGCCTATCTATGGCCGGGCAGAGGAACGGTAGCCATGACCTATAGCGAAATCGACCCGGATGTTCAGCGTGTTCGGTACGAGGTGCGGCGATTCCGGCAGCATTTCATCACCTACGTGGCTGTTATCGGCGTCCTCTTCATCGTCAACGCCCTGACCGGCGGATTCTGGTTCGGCCATTGGTGGTTTTTCTGGATTGCGCTCATCTGGGGCGTGATCCTGGCCTTGGAAGCGGCCCATCTGTTCGGGGATGACATCGGCCGGGAGTGGGAAGACCGAATGGTCGATCAGGTGGTCTCCCGCCGCCGCCGCCAGGCCGCAGGTACCGCTTATCGGCCCTACACGCCGCCGGAGCCGCCTTCAGCCCCGGCGGGTCCGGGCCCATACAGCGGCCGTCCCACGGCAACAGTGGTTACTCCGGCCCCGACGAGCGCCGAAACTGCCGCACCGTCCCAAGCGACGGCTTCGTCGGAATTCGCGCCGGCACCTCCGGCCACGGCGGAGCCGATTCCGGACCGCCCACCGCCGAATCCGCCGATCGTCTGAAACGTGGTATAGTTCAACACATGACGGTCCTCGCCACCAAAGTCGACTTTTGCGACCCCGTATGGTCCGCAATGCGCGCCCAGGCGGAAGAACTGGCGCGCGATGAGGCGTCCTTCGGCAGCTTCGCGCATGCGATCATTCTCAAGCACGACCGGCTGGAAGATGCACTCTCGTATCATCTCGCGAAAAAGCTTGGCACAGACGATCTCAGCCCCATGCTGGTGCGCGAGATCTTTGACGAGGCCCTGAAAGCAGCGCCATCGATCGGAGATTCTGTTCGCGCAGATTTGTCCGCAACCTTTGAGCGCGATCCCGCGTGCCATTCCTACGCACAGGCTTTTCTTTTCTTCAAAGGATTTCAGGCGCTGCAGTGCTATCGCATCGCGCACTGGCAGTGGAACGCCGGCCGACAGTGGCTCGCCTGGTTCATCCAGAGTCGCGTCTCGGAGCTCTTCAGCGTCGACATCCATCCGGCAGCGCGCATTGGCAAAGGCATCTTGATGGATCATGCGACGGGCGTGGTCATTGGCGAGACGGCGGTGGTCGAAGACGATGTCTCGATGTTGCATGGCGTGACGTTAGGCGGAACGGGAAAGGAAAAGGGCGATCGCCATCCCAAGATTCGGCGCGGCGTGCTCCTCTCTGTGGGCGCCAAGGTTCTCGGAAACATCGAAGTGGGCGAATATTCGCGCGTCGGCGCGGGCAGCCTCGTTCTGAAGCCAGTGCCGCCGCACTGCACGGTCGCTGGCATCCCAGCGAAAGTTATCGGTGGCGCCGACCGACCATCACAAGACATGAACCAGGCGCTGGACGGACTGGACTTCCAGATCTGATTTGCTTCGAGTTCGAAGCGACCATCGCCTTGACCGCAGCTTGGGGGCCGTGCCAGTGCAGGCCCCCAAAAGACGGAGGCCCGGCCGTGACCCGCAGTGAAATCTGGCAAGTGGAAAAGTACCTGCGCAACCTTTTCCGGCTGGACACCATCACCGTGCTTGAGCGGCCGAACCAGGCGGATTCGCTGGAAGTCCACGTCTCCGGCGAATTCATCGGCATCATCTTCAAGGACGAGGAAGACGGCGACGTCTCCTACGCATTCCAGATGGCGATCCTGGAAATGGATCTGCCGCCGGCGCCGGCGACCCGCGCAAGCTAAGCGCTACTTCCCGCGCATAAAAGAATGCATCAGTGAATCGACACCGGTGGCGATCTCGCGCCAGCGGGCCAGCTGGGCTCGCTTGAAGCGGTAGCTGAGCGCCGCATGGCGCGACAGGCGGGTGTCGCGGAGGCAACTGGGACTTGGAACATTGGCAGCCATGCGCACGCAGCGCAGCACGACCAGCCGCGTTGCAAGACGGCCGACAAAGAGATCTTCGCCGCGGTAACCGGAATCATTGCGGAACGCATATTGCGTGAGGCCGAATGGTCCGGGCGCGCCATGCGGATCGGCAACATAGCCGAGATAAATTCGGTTCAGCCGATCCTGCTCGCTCAGCTTCAACTCCTCCTCGTGAAGGAGCACATACACGATCGGGGAATCGACAGAGTTGCCGGAGAACAGCGCCGCATCGCGATCGGTGTAACCGCGGAAATCCGGCAGCGCGACGAACAACGCGACCTGGCGCACCGGCCCGCCGCGGCGCGCGCTCTTGTAGCGGATGTAATTGGAGGGAATGCGAAATTCGACGCCGCCCACCGACAATGCCACGGGCTCTGTCCGCGCGGTGGGAGACGAGTGCTCTCCGATGAACAGGTTCGCCGGCGGAGCGAAGTAATAGAGCAACACGAGCCCGGTAAGCAGGGCCGTGATGGCAAAGACAACCAGCGGAATCAGCCAGCCCGGCCGTTCCCTGATGACCTCGTCGTTTCTTTGCGTCATGGCGATCCGTGCCGTGCTTGTCCGGTCAAAGTAAGTACAGAATCTCGCGCGGGGCATTCATACCAGATCGGGACGGTCGTTTAGGTAAATGGAAGGTGAATATAGGCATGAGGGCTGCAAGGGCGTATCGGGGAGACAGCGATGTTCCACGATATGGTCGTCCTCTTATATGCGATCACCACGGGCTTTACCGCCTCGGGGATAATAGCCAACCTCTATCGGCTGGCGGAGGAGCACCGGAAGCGGGAACTTAGCCGCACCGTGTATTATGCCAGCTTGGTGGTTGCCGGCCCAAGCATGCTGTTCGAGAAGGCCGTGAAGTCCTGGCGCGCGAAGGACTGCACCTGGGTGGCGCTCTGGCTCGCCGCCGCCGTCGCGGGCTACTGGAGCCTGGCGTTGGGTATGTTCATCCTCGAGGTCGCACTGGCAGTGGCCTAAAGCACCGTCAGCATGCTGCCGACGAGCGGGTGGCGCACAATATCGGCGTCGCCGAGCCGGACGACCGCGATTTCGGAAACCTGCTCAAGGCGCGTGGCGATATCGCCCAGACCGGAAAGGCCCGGTAGCAAATCGGTCTGATCAGGATCGCCGGTCAAAACCATGGTGGAGCGCCAGCCGAGCCGGGTGAGCAGCATCTTCAACTGCCCATAGGTGCAGTTCTGCGCTTCGTCGATGACCACAAAGCAATTGTTCAGCGTGCGGCCGCGCATGTACGCGACAGGCGCCACTTCGATCGCGCCTTCCGCCAGCAGCGATTTCAACCGTTTGGTCCCAAGCCTTTCGGTGAGCGCGTCGTAAAGCGGGCGCAGATAGGGTGCGAGCTTTTCCTGAAGGTCACCGGGGAGGAATCCCAGACTCTCGCCCGCTTCGACCGCCGGGCGCGTCAAGACGATGCGCGAGACGCGGCCTTGCTCCAGTGCTTCGACCGCCTTGGCGATGGCGAGATACGTCTTGCCGGTTCCCGCGGGGCCGAGCGCCACCACCACTGAGCGCTCGTCGACCGCATCGATCAGGCGCTGCTGCAGTGGGCTCATTGCCCGGATGTTTTTTACATATTTGCGGTCGCGCGAGTCGCTATCGAGCGGTGACCAACTCGCAGAGGGAAACAGCGGATAGACTGTGGCGGACTGTGTATCCTGATATTCGCGCGCCTTCTGGCGCGCGGAACGCTTCGCCATGGATGCTCCGTATGTGTGCTGGAGGACTAAGGACGGTAGGAAAAGCTGTGGGGGGCATCGCGCGAGCTGTCGGGCGCTTCCGTCGTTCGACTTCCGCTCTCACGCAGGATCGCAACGCGTTGCTCCCACCTTGGCTCGCGACTCAGTCGAGCTTCGCAAAGCCTAGCGTGTTTTGCGGTTCCGTCCTAAGCCATTCTCACGAAAGGCGTTCTTGTTGTGAAATCGTTACAATCCGGAATGAGCTGAGGAGCTTGCCTCCATGCCCATCTACGCGATCGACGATATTGCCCCGGAATTGCCGAGCGCGGATTTTTGGATTGCGCCCACAGCCACGCTTATCGGCCGTGTGCGCCTGCTGTCGAATGCGAGCGTGTGGTTCGGTGCGGTGTTACGCGGCGACAACGATTGGATCACAATCGGGAAGAATTCCAACATTCAGGACAATTCCGTCATCCACACCGACCCCGGCCAGCCGGTGGTCATCGGCGCCAACGTCACCCTTGGCCACAACGTGATCCTCCATTCCGCGATCGTGGGCGACAATTCGCTGATCGGCATGGGATCGACTCTGCTCAACGGAGCACGCATCGGGCGAAACTGCCTTATCGGCGCCCACACGCTGATCCCGGAAGGCAAGGAGATTCCGGATCAGTCACTGGTCGTCGGTTCGCCCGGCCGAGTCGTGCGACAGCTCGCGGGTGAGCAGATCGCAATGCTGACGGCCTCGGCCGAAGTTTATGTGCAGAACTACAAACGCTTTCGCGATGGCCTGAGAGAATTGCGCAGCTAGGCCGCCGAAAGCTGCGGCTGTTTTGCCCAGATGCGGCGCACGCCTATTTCCGCTTCCATTGCGAGATTGGACCACGTCAATTTGTCGTTGGTGGCGTCGAGAATCACCACCGTGTCGAGTTTGCCGAGGTTCTGCACGAGCAGGTTGCGCAGCGTGCCGAGCGGCAATTCGCAGGTCAGCACCCAGGCCTGCGGCAGGATTTGCTGTGAGGGCCCGATTTTCGCGATTTCCTCGCCAAGCATGGAGACGGAGCTGGATTTCATGTCCGCGACGATCAGGAAGTGCCCCGGCTCATCGTTGGATGCCCCCTCGTTATGCCCGAAGGGTCTTGCGCCTTTGGCGTTTGCCGGCCGGAACAGGTAACCAATGTCCGGATCCTCCGATGCGGGACGGAAAGTGCCCTCATCCTCTTTTGACACGAGGGAATGGCCTGCCAGACGTCCCTCGATGGCAAAGCCCTGCATCTGTGCGGCCGTGTACGGGCCGTACCTGCGCCCACGGACGCTCATAATCCATTTCGACATCGATTGAATTCCGCGCGATTTCCTCACGGTATTCCCAAATTCGTTACGCAAGCCTTTCGGCAAGCGAGCGCCCCCCGTCGCTATTGGCAAGCAAGCTCCATGCCGGTGCGGTGCCGCAGCAAGAAAGTCTCTCGTGATGGTTACCGGCGAGCCCTTGGTCGGGCGGGGCGCAGGCGCTATGTCCCCGCGAGCCTTACCTCGGGATCGGCCATGAAATCGGGACTGTTTGCCGCGCTTGCTCTTTCTCTCGCCGTGACCCTCGCCGGCTGCGGCAAGAGTGGGCCGTCCACCAGCGCGCAAGCGGCGGCGAAACCAGCTGAAAGCGTCCCACTGGCCATGCTGCCGCGGGATATGGTGCCGCAGCACTACCGGGTGACGCTCACCGTCAATCCCACGAAGCCCGATTTCAGTGGCCACACCGAAATCGAGGTGGAGGTCGCAAACTCCAAGACCTCGTATTTTATCCATGGGCTGGACCTGCGCATGCAGCATGCGGTTGCCCATCTCCCATCCGGCGACTCGGTGCCCGCGAAGTATACCCAGGTACATGATTCCGGCGTAGAGACATTGACCTTCGCGAAAGCGTTGCCGAAAGGAAGTGCGCGGCTCGCATTCGACTACACGGCGCCGTTCAACACTTCGCTGTCCGGCCTCTACAAGGTGACCAGCCGCGGCGACTCCTACGCCTTCACGCAGTTCGAAAACACCGATGCGCGCCGCGCATTTCCGTCGTTCGACGAGCCGGGCTTCAAGACGCCGTTCGATCTGACGGTGATCGCGCCAGCCGCCGACAAGGTGATTGCCAACACGCCGCTCATCAGCAGCAAGCCGTCCGGCCAAACGACGAAATGGGTGTTCGCCACCACGAAGCCGCTGCCGACCTACCTGGTAGCGCTGGCAGTTGGTCCGCTCGATATCGTGGACGCCGGCGTCGTCCCCCCAAACCAATATCGAAGCCATCCGTTGCCACTCCGCGGTATTGCCGCGCGCGGCATGGGGCCGAAGCTGAAATACGCGCTGTCGCTCACGCCCGCCGTGGTGACGGCGCTCGAGAATTATTACGGCGTCGGATTTCCTTTTCAGAAGCTCGACACCCTTGCAGTACCGGACTTCGCGGCTGGCGCAATGGAGAACTCCGGCGCCATCACCTATCGCGAGCAGCTGCTGCTGATGGAAGACAACGCGCCGCTGGAGCAGCGCCGCTCCAGCCTGACCGTTCAGGCGCACGAAATCGCGCATCAGTGGTTTGGCGATCTCGTTACGCCGAAATGGTGGGACGACATCTGGCTGAACGAATCCTTCGCCACCTGGATGGAATACAAGATCGCGCAAATGGTGAAGCCGGACCAGGAATTCGCCCACTCCACTTTGGCGAGCAGCCTCGGCGTGATGCGTCTGGACGAGTTGCCGTCGGCGCGGCAGATCCACAACCCGGTTAACAACCCCGATGACATCGACAACGCCTTCGACGACATCACCTACAGCAAGGGCGGCGCCGTGCTGGCGATGTTCGAGAGTTTTGTCGGGCCCGAGGAGTTCCAAAAGGGCATTCACGCCTATCTGACGAAATTCGCCTTTCGCAATGCATCAGCGCAGGATTTCATCGGCACGATCGCGCAGACCACCGGGCACCCGGAGATCGTACAGGCGTTCAATGAATTCATCGATCAGCCGCATATCCCGCTGATGCAGACGCAAACGGCGTGTGCCAACGGCGGCGCTTCGGCGAATGTGCGGGAATCGACCTATCGTTCGATCGGCGTGCGCATGCCGCAGCAACGCTGGCATGTTCCGATGTGTGTGGCCGCCGATCACGGTGCGAAAACCTGCACCTCTGTTGCGCCAGGCGGCGGCAACATTTCTTTCGGCAGCAGCTGTCCGCAAACCGTATTCCCGAACGTGGAAGGTGCGGGCTACTACCGCTTCACGATGGACGAGGCGGCGTGGCGCGCGCTGGTCGCGGGTGCTCCGAAGTTGTCGCCTGCCGATCAGCACACGCTGTTTGAGAATGTGGCGGCCGCGATGCGCGCGGGTCACGCGACTGCTGCAGACTTTTTCGATCTCGTTCGCGCGCTCGCGCCGGTGGCGCGGTGGGATATCGTGGACGCCATTCGTGACGCCGCTCACGAGCTGCGGGTTACCGGCGTCATTGCTTCCACTGAGGTTCCGCAGCTGCAGGCGCTGATCCGCCAGGAGTTCGAACCGCGCTTGCAGGGCGTCGGACTCGAAGCAAAGCCGGGCGAGAACGCCGCTGCGTCGCTGCTGCGCCAGCGGCTGGTGGAAATCCTGGTGGAGGAGGGCAGGGATTCGAATCTGATCCAGCGTCTGGGACGCGCGGCGGACCGTTACATCGCCTCCGGCGAAAAAGACCGTGACGGACTACCGCCGGAGCTTATCCGTGAAGCCATGCGTGCGGGTGTGATTTCCGGCGGCGCGCCGTTCGGTGATCGGGTGATCGACGCCATCCGCCATTCGAACGACGAGTATTTCATCCAGAGCGCCATTTATGCCGTCGCCGGATCGGATAATCCCGCCACGCTCAACAAGCTGTTGGCGCTGTCACTCATGCCCGCAATCCGCACCGGCGATCTGCGCTATGTCCAGCGGTACTACGCGGCGGAAAGCGCCGCGCGTCCTGCATACTGGAATTGGCTCAAGACGAATTTCGCGGCGCTGGAAAAGCGGCTCTCGCGTTACGGCATGGGCGGCACGCCGGACATTCAGCACTACGCCTGTGACAATGCTTCGCGCAGCGACCTGCAGGCGTTTCTGGGACCGAAAGCATCGCAGCTCGTGGGCATGCCGCGCACGCTGAGGCAAACGCAGGAGCGGATCGCGGCTTGCATCGCTTTCAAGGCGGCGAAGGGCGGCGAGGTCAACGCGGCGCTTGCAGCGCCGGCGAAGACTCGGACGTCCCCGCATGCATGACGCGGTCAAACCTCCGGCAAATTGGTGAGTGACATGACGAAGCTGGAGGAGCGCAATATCCGGATTGCAGTCGGCGAGGGGGATGTCTCCGGGCTGCTGATTGCGCCGGAGGACGCACGCGCCTGTTTTGTCTTCGCGCATGGCGCCGGTGTCGGCATGCAGCACGAATTTATGCGCGATGTCGCCGACGGACTGGCGGAGCGCTGCGTCGCGACGTTGCGCTACCAGTTCCCGTATATGGAGCGGGGGAGCAAGAGGCCGGATTCGCCGAAAGTGGCGCAGGCGGCCGTGCGTGCGGCGGTGGCGAAAGCGAAAGAGTTATTGCCGAAACTCCCGTTATTCGCCGGCGGCAAGTCCTATGGCGCACGGATGACGTCGCAAGCCCAGGCAGAGGCGCCGCTGCCGGATGTGAAGGGCATGGTGTTTCTCGGCTTTCCGCTGCACCCGCCGGGCCAGCCATCGGACACGCGCGCCGAGCATCTTTCGCGTGTCCAAATCCCGATGCTGTTCCTGCAAGGCACGCGCGACGACTTCGCCGATCTCGAATACCTCCAGCCGCTGGTGAAGCGCCTCGGCTCGCGCGCAACCCTGAAGCTGTTCGAGGACAGCGACCACTCCTTCCACGTTCCCGCCAAATCCGGGCGCACCGACGCGGAGGTGATGAGGGAGTTGCTGGACGCCCTGGTTGCCTGGATGGAACCGGGCTCAGGTGATCAATAGGTCCTGGCCTTGGGCGGGATGTATTCGACGTCGTTCGTCAACGTGTAGGTGTGCACCGGGCGGTAATCCAGCCGCGACCAGCCGGTTGCGGGATCGAGCCACGCCAGCGTGTGCTTCATCCAGTTCTGGTCGTCGCGATTGGGGAAATCTTCGCGGGCGTGGGCGCCGCGGCTTTCCTCCCGCGCCACCGCGCCTTCCACGGTGACGATCGCCTGCTGAATCAAATTCTCGAACTCCAGCGTTTCCACCAGATCGGAATTCCAGACCAGCGAGCGGTCAGCCACGGAGATGTCGGGCAGATTCTTGTAAATCGCATCGACGCGCGAGCGGCCCGCCTTCAGCGTTTCCCCGGTACGGAATACCGCCGCGTCTTCCTGCATGGCCGTCTGCATCGCCAGGCGCATTTGCGCGGTGGGCGTGCTGCCCTTCGCATACCGATACCGGTCCAGCCGCGCCAACGACTCTTCGCCCGCGGTCTTCGGCAGTTCGGGATGGCTCTCGCCGGGCGTAATGGCTTTCGCTGCTTCGCAGCCGCAGGCCTTGCCGAACACCACGAGGTCGATCAGCGAATTCGAGCCGAGCCGGTTGGCGCCGTGCACCGACACGCAAGCGGCTTCACCGACCGCCATCAGCCCGGGGATGACAGTGTCGGGCTCGCCATTCTTCAGAGTCACGGCATCGCCCATGTAATTCGTGGGAACGCCGCCCATGTTGTAGTGCACGGTGGGCAGCACCGGGATCGGTTCCTTGGTCACGTCCACCCCGGCGAAGATGCGCGCGCTTTCGGTGATGCCCGGCAGACGCTCGTGAATGATCTTCGGATCGAGATGCGACAGATGCAGGTGGAGGTGGTCCTTGTTGGGGCCAACGCCGCGGCCCTCGCGAAGCTCGATGGTCATGGCGCGCGACACGACATCACGCGAGGCGAGATCCTTCGCATGTGGCGCGTAACGCTCCATGAAGCGCTCGCCTTCCGAATTGGTGAGATAACCGCCTTCGCCGCGCACACCTTCAGTAATCAGCACGCCGGCCCCGAACACGCCCGTCGGATGAAATTGCACGAACTCCATATCCTGCAGCGGTAGTCCGGCACGCAACACCATGGCATTGCCGTCGCCCGTCTGCGTGTGTGCGCCGGTGCAGGAGAGATAGCAGCGGCCGTAGCCACCAGTTGCAATGATCACCTTGTGGGCGCGGAAACGGTGGATCGTCCCGTCGTCCAGATTCCATGCCATGATGCCGCGCACCGCACCTTCGTCCATGATGAGATCGAGCGCAAAATATTCGATGAAGAAGTTCACCTCGTGCTTCACGCACTGCCCGTACAGTGTGTGCAGAATGGCATGGCCGGTGCGGTCGGCGGCAGCACAGGTGCGCTGCGCGATGCCTTGCCCGTAATTCGATGTCATGCCGCCGAAAGCGCGCTGGTAGATGCGTCCGTCTTCGGTGCGCGAGAACGGCACACCGTAATGCTCAAGCTCGTACACCGCTTCCGGGGCGTTGCGGCACATGTATTCGATCGCGTCCTGGTCACCCAACCAGTCCGCTCCCTTTACCGTGTCGTACATGTGCCAGCGCCAGTCGTCCTCGCCCATGTTACCAAGCGCGGCTGCGACGCCACCCTGTGCCGCCACCGTATGGCTGCGCGTGGGGAACACCTTGCTCACACAGGCCGTCTTCAGCCCGCGCGCGGCGCATTCGAGCGTGGCGCGCAGGCCTGAGCCGCCCGCACCGACAACGACCACATCGAAGGTATGATCGACGATTGGATAAGCGGGCATGTCAGACCACGGCCAAACGCAGGAGGGCCACGAGGCAGAGTCCACCGACCAGCCAGGTATATGCACGAGTCACGAGCAGGAGCACGATACGCTGGCCGGGATGATGCACGTAATCATCGATGACCACCTGCAAGCCCAGCATCATGTGCACGCAGCTGACGAGGACGAACAGTCCCATCAGCAGCCCGTTCCACGGATGCTGAAAGAAGCCGGCGATTTCCGCCTCGGTCTTGCCAACGAACAGCAGAACCGAGACCACGAACCAGGCCGAAAGGGGGATGAGAGCCACGGCGGTGACGCGCTCGCGCCAGAAATGCCGCACGCCCGCATGCGCGGAGCCGAGTCCCTGGACGCGATGCAGGGGTGTTTCGAGGCTCATGCGTGCAAACCGCCGTGCAAAATCCACCAGCCATACCCGAACACGCCGACGCTGATCAGCGCTGAAAGTGCGATCACCAGCACGGCCGTCCGATTCGCCGTCGGCACAGCGAAGCCATATCCCAGGTCCCAGGCGAGATGCCGGATACCATTGAGGAAGTGATACACAAGCGACCACAGGAACCCGAACAGCACGACCAGGCCGATCGGGTTCACGATTGAGGCCACGAACGGCTGATACATCTCCGGGCCGCTCGCCAGCGCGATAAGGCCCCAGGCGAGTAGAATCATCCCTGCGGAAATCGCCACGCCGGTTGCCCGATGCGTGATCGACGTGACCATGGTGATCGGCCACTTGTAAATGCCAAGATGCGGTGACAATGGCCGGTTGCGGACCGAGGGTGACTGCGGATTGTCCGCCATATGTGTCCAAATCGTAATCGAAGCGGCGCGAGTTTAGGTGCGAAGCCGTGCCAGTCAACCGGCCGAACGCGTATCTTTCAAAACCTCTGCCACCCTACTGCTTGCGGGCGTGAGGAATTGCATCCATAGACTTGAACGGGAATCGCGGACCGGCTGAATGAGCGAAGCGAGTGCAACGGCCTTCGTCGCGCAGCAGGCGGGCCGCTTCCGCGAAATTGCGCTCCGCAATTTCTCGCTGTCAAAGCCGGTGTGGGAAACGCTGGCGGTTGTGGCGCTTTGTCCTGTGCTGCTGAGTGCCGCGATCTGGAACGGCTTTCCGCTTATTTTCTACGATACCGGCGCGTACATGCTGCAGAGTTTCGGACACAAATTCGTGCCCGAGCGTTCGCCCGTCTTCTCCATATTTCTGCTGGTTGCAGGTGGCGACGTTAGCCTCTGGCTCGTGGCCCTTGTGCAGACACTCATGGCGTCCTTCGTGATGGTGGAAACCGCGCGCGCGGTCGCGCCACGGATCACTTTGCCGATCTTGCTCGCGATCGGTGCGGTCCTGACGCTGCTCACCGGACTGCCATGGTACGCTGGCCAGATCGAGCCGGACATCTTCACGCCGCTGGTGGTGCTCTGTCTGTATCTTCTGGCATTCCATCCGACGCGGTTGGGGAAAGCGCGATGCGCCGCGCTCGTGATCATCGCCGCATTGTCGACGGCCATGCATCCCTCGCATCTTGGGTTGGGCGTTGAGCTCGCGCTGCTTCTTGTGGGCTATCGACTGTTCGTGGCGTTGCGGAGAAAACCATGGCCTTCGATTGATATCACGCGGCCGATATCCGCGGCGCTTCTCGGTCTCTCTCTCGTGCTCGCGGGAAACTACATCTACACCGGCCGCATGTTCGTGAGCCGCGCGGGTCCGGTCTTCATGTTCGCCCGCATGCTGCAGGATGGCGTCGTGCAGCGGCTGCTAAACGAAACCTGCCCGACGTCCAATTATATGCTCTGCCGCTATCGCAGCACGCTGCCGCATCGCGCTGACAAATGGCTATGGGGTCCGGGCAGCCTGTTCGTGAAGCTGCATCGCTTCATCGGCACGGAAAAAGAGTCGGCGAAAATCGTGCATGATAGCCTCGTGCGGTATCCGGCGTGGAATGCGGAGCTCGCAGCACGGGACGCCTTGCAGCAGTTTACCCTGTTCTACACCGGCGATCAGATCGAGCCGCAGCAGTGGATCCTGTTTTGGGACTTCCACAAATTCATCCCCGACCAGCTTCGCGCCTACGACGACGCGCGGCAGCAGAAGGGCGAACTCCATTTCCGCCCGATCAACTATATCCATATGCCGGTGGGCGGGATCATTCTCCTGATGCTGATCGCAGGACTGGTGCTGGCGATACGACGCCGCGACCTCGCGGCTGCGCCTCTTCTGGGTTTCATCCTTGCAGCGCTGATCGGCAATGCCATCATTTGCGGTGTATTTTCGAATCCGCACGCGCGCTACCAGTCGCGGTTGATCTGGGTTCCGGCTTTCGCGCTTGCGCTTCTCGCGGTGGACAGGCGAACCGCCGCCTTGCGGCCATCCTGAGAATCCGGCCTTAATCGGCGTATGGCTCCCGTCCGCATTGCGCCGTCCATCCTGTCCGCCGATTTCGCGCGGCTGGGCGAAGAAGTGGGGGCCGTCGAGCGGGCAGGGGCAGATTTCATCCATGTCGATGTGATGGATGGACATTTCGTCCCGAACATCACTGTAGGACCTGTGGTGGTGAAGGCGATTCGCCCGCACGCCAAAAAGCCCCTCGACGTGCACCTGATGATTGCGCCAGTCGATCCCTACATCGAGGCGTTTTGCGAAGCCGGCGCCGACGGGCACACCGTGCACCCGGAAGCCGGTCCGCACATCCATCGCACGCTTCAGCACATCCGCGCGTGTGGGAAGCGGCCGGGCATCGTGCTCAACCCCGGCACACCCATCGATGCCCTCGACAACCTGCTCGATCTTGTCGACCTCGTGCTGATCATGACGGTCAATCCCGGCTTTGGCGGACAGAAGTTCATCGACGGTCAACTGCGCAAGATCGAAGCCGCCGCTGAGCGCATCGCCAGCGCGGGCCGCAGCATCGATCTCGAAGTGGATGGCGGCATCACGCCCGAGACGGCACGACGGGTGATCGACGCCGGGGCCAATATCCTGGTTGCCGGAACGTCGGTGTTTCGCGGCGGCGCGTCCGCCTATGCCGCCAACATTGCCGCCTTGCGTCGCTGATCCGCGATGCGGGGGCGGGGGCAATCCTACTTCTCCTTGCTTGCCGAAATGACTGTCGCGGTGTGGCGGCAAACGGTGGCGCCGCTTCGCGCGCCCTGGCGGCGTAGCTGGTTCTACCGGTTGCAGCTGCATGGCCGCATGCCCGCCCGCATCGGCATCCATCCGCAGGATTTCTCGCCGCGCCGCCTGGAAGACGCCGATGCGCTGTTAAAGGGTCGGTTTAGGTTTAACGGCGAAGCTATTGAAGTCAAAGAAGGTTCTATCTTTGACAAACGCCCGCCCTCGCACGCCTGGCGCGACGCCCTGCAGGGGTTCGCATGGCTCACCCCGCTTTCTGCGGCGGGCGGAGAACCGGCCCGTATTCTTGCCACCAATCTCATCAGCCAATGGCTGAAGCGCAACGCCCGCTATTCCGAGCCGGCATGGCGGGCGGATGTGCTTGGCCGCCGGCTGATCAATCTGTTTGCGCATGGCAGATTCGTCATCACGAAGTCCGAACTCCTGTGGCGCTCGCGTGTGTTGGTGAGCCTGCGCGAGCAGAGCCGCATGCTCGCTCGCATCTCGAAGGAAGCACCGGCCGGTCTGCCGCGTCTTGAAGCGGCGGCAGCACACGCGCTTTCGGGCATCTGTCTTGACGACAGCCCCAAGCGGCTCGCGGACGGGCTCGATCGCCTGGAACAGGAAATCGCCCGCCAGATTCTTCCTGACGGCGGCCACATCAGCCGCTCGCCGGAAGCGCTGCTGTGCGCCTATCAGCTGATGGCTATCGTCGCTGACGCGATGGATCTCGCGCGGCGTCCCCTGCCGCAAGGCCTGCGTAGCGCGCGCGACCGCATGGCACCGATGGTTCGCTTCTTCCGGCTGGGGGATGGCGCGCTCGCCATGTTCAATGGTGGCCGTGAGGGGGATGCCAAATCGATCGCCGCTTTGCTGGCGCGGGACGAGGTGCGCGGTCAGCCATTCGCGTACGCTCCGCATTCCGGTTACCAGCGCCTCACGGCCGGGCGGACGCTGCTCGTCATGGATTGCGGTGTGCCGCCGCCCGGCGTGTTCGCCAGCACCGCGCATGCCGGATGCCTCTCCTTCGAGTTCAGCACCGGCAACCAGCGTGTGGTGGTGAACTGCGGCGCCTCGCCCAACAATGCGTGCTGGCGCGACGCCCTTCGCGCCACGGCGGCGCATTCCACCATCACCATCGCCGACCGCTCGATGGCAGGCATCATGAACGGACGTTTTGCGAAACTGCTGGGTCCGCGGCTGTTGGGCGGTCCGGAAAGCATCACCACCAACCGCCAGGAAACGGCGGGCGGCTGGAGTATGGATTCTGCGCATGACGGATACATGCGCGCGTTCGGCGTCGTGCATGAGCGACGGCTGACATTGTCTCCCACCGGCAAGCTGCTGTCGGGCGAAGACCGGCTGCTGCGGAAAGGACCGCGCGGCTCGCGCGAGGCAATTCCCTTTGCCGCACGCTTTCATATCCATCCCGACATACGGGTATCGCCGAGTCAGGGCGGTGGCGCGATCCTGAAGCTCGCATCGGGCGAAGGCTGGCGCTTTCAGGCAAGCGGCGGCGAGCTGCAGATCGAGAAGAGCATCTATGTGGCGGGTAACGCGGTGCGCAATTGCGAGCAGCTGGTGGTCAGCGGACTGGTGCGCAATGAGCCCGCCGAGCTCGGGTGGGTATTCGAGCGCATCGCAGCAGCTTAGGCGCGTGCAGAATGCAAATATTTCCTTTACGCGCCATTCACTGATCTCTCGCACGCCGAGACCGACGTTAAGCATCTGGTAACGCGTCGCAGCACCATCATCAGCGCGCTTTAAAGAACCTAAATGGCAAGCCATTGCGCAGCATTTGCCGTGCCTTGCAGTCGGGTAGGGAGTCGCTTTGATGGAAAACGGTCAACCGCGTAATTCTTGTCCATGCCCGGAAAGCCGAGCAGAACGGCGCGCGACGCGCGCTTCGATATTTCGCGATTTGCTCCGCCGTTTCCATCGCGATCGATCGGGCAGCTATGTGATCATTGTTGGGCTTGCGGCACCCGCCTTGGTCGGTTTCGTGGGACTCGGCACGGAATACGGGCTGTGGATGTACACCCACCAGACGGCGCAGAGCGCGGCCGACGCGGCAGCTTTCAGCGCTGCGCAGGCCTATTCAATCAACGGCGCCGGTGGCAGCGTCGGCGGCATTGGCGGCGTGACCGGCTCCGGGCAGAACGTTGTCACGGAAGCAAACGCGATCGCGGCGTCCTTCGGCTTTACCAACGGCCAGAACGGCGTGACCGTTACTGTCCATCGGCCGCCCTCCACGGGAGCCATGAGTGGTGCAGTAAACGGCGTCGAGGTCATCATATCGCAGACACAGTCGAGATTGTTCTCGGCCTTGTGGAACCACAACCAGGTGACGATCAAGGCGCGCTCGGTGGCTTTGGGCAACTCGGCGCTGGGATGCGTGCTGGCGCTTGACCGGACTGTCAACAAGGCAGCGTTGAACTCCGGTGGTGGCACCGTCAACTTGAACGGTTGCGATCTTTATGACGATTCCAGCGATGCGGCGGCGCTGTATGGCGGCGGCTCGTCCATTGTCGTCGCCCGACAGGTCGGCGTCGTCGGCGGCGTGAACGACGCGAGTGCGTTCACGACGACCCAGG
>JBJMVL010000082.1:0-35751 GCA_045810735.1 Alphaproteobacteria bacterium | reverse complement strand
ATGGCCGGCCATCACTGCGCCGTGCGTGGTGTTGAATCCCCCGCGGACAGATTTCGCAAGGCCGGTCCGCGCCGTCGAAACGATGACGGCTTCGCGCATCCGTATCCTCCAACATTAGCTGCTGGAAAAACCTAGCGCGTCTGACAGTCGCGTGAAAGTCTGCTCAGATATAGGCGCCGTGGTCCAACCATTCGGGAGCGGCACGATTTCGCGAACGGTGGGTGATCATTGCATCGTGCAAATGACGCACCGTCGCACTACCCGTCTTCACGAACAGGAACGGGAACAGCCCATGCAGTACGCAGGCACAGCCCGCGACAATCATCCGCCACCCGAACGAAAACGCTGATGTCATGTGTTGGCAATAAGTTTCGCCGACCGACTGGGGGTGATCGGAAAACAGTTTTCGGAGAGCACCCATCGCGAATCTCCTGCTCGCGCGTAAACATGCACCGCAATCGTGCAGAAATCACTACCGATTGCGCTGCATTTCGTCGCGTCCTCAGTGAGACGGCGGTGCCGCAGGGGGGCCTTGCTGCGTGCCGCCTTGCTTCATCTGGGCATACAGCGACCAGAGATGGGCAGTTTTGGCGGCCGCCGCGCTTCCGCGAACAGCGGCCAACGCCTGCTGCGCCTCGGCATATTTGCCTTGCCGGGCCAGCGACATGCCGACGAGGAGTTGAGCCTGCCCGGGCGTCTTGCCAGCACCTTTGGAGGCCGCAGCCCGCGCAAGCTGCTCCGCCTCGGCAAAGCGACCGTATCCGTACAGGGCTTCCGCCACCGCTAATGCGGTCTGGCCATTGCTCTTCTGGGCGGCGGCGATTTCGGCAGAGATCGATCCTTGTTCCTTGGCCGAATTTGACCGAGCAGTATTGAGATCGCCCCCCCTGATGCCGGCCCCTTCCAAAATGGCTACCGCGTCGCCGTAATACCGAAGTTGATTGGCAAGCTTGCCAGCGAGACCCGCTTCGTTGGCACCAAGGGAACGCGTCACGAACATTAGCCGGTAGAGGTCCATGGCGAGTACGTCGTTCATGCCAGCCGTCCCAAAATCATGGCCGATGAGCCGTCCCCAATCGTCCGGAGCGTTGGTGCGCATTACAAGGGTTTCAAGGGTCTGCTCGGCGGCGGCAGGATTGGATTGGGCTTGGGCGTTCATCACCAGCTTCAGTGCATTTTCCTGCGGCTGTTTGCCGGCGGCTTTGGATGCGTCGACCGACTTTTGCGCGTACTGGGTGGCGCGCGCTGTATCCTTTAGCATGTAGTAGGCGACAGCGGTGTCGGCGTAAGCGACATCATCCATTTTGCCCGATGGTTCGATGACTTGGGCATAGGCGGCCACCTTCTGCCACTGCTGTGCGTTCGACGCCAGCAGCAGGGCATTATGGTAAAGCTGCTGGCGTTCCGTGGGATCCAGATCCGAGTTCGCGGGCGAATCGGCGGCCGCTTCAAGAGCTGTGGTGGCGGTCTTCATGTCTTGGAGATTGATTGCCGCCTGGCCGATGAACATGTTGATCTCAACATCATCAAACGGGGTGCGACCTGAGATGGCCTGTGCGGCACGCGCCTGTGTGAGCGCCTCCTGCCAATTGCCGGCCTGCGCCGCCTTTGCCGCCGCCGACATCGGTTCGGAAAGCGATTTGCTAAGCTTGCCCGCGGCCAACGCTGCAGGCGTCAGGACGAGCGCGCCGGCACCTGTCACGACTACGATCAACGCCGCACCTGTCAGCTTCCTGATCATCATATCCTCGCATCTGGACGCCGGGGCGGAATGCTCACCGGGCACGCGAAACTTTCCTCAGTGTAGTCGGGGGGCAGGCAGTTTTCCAACCAGGGATTTGGCAGGCAACGCGGTGTGGCCGTGCTCGTCCCAAGGGCGACAACATATACCATGCATGAGCCGCTGCTTGTCTTCCCCGTTGAACTTCCGGGGGAGAGCGTGTCTTATGTGAATCCACACCAACAGGGGGAGTTATCCTTATGGCCGCGCGAAAAAAATCGGGAGCACGCAAGAGCAAGAGCCGCAAAACGACGCGCGGGCGCAAAGCCGCTGCCACGAAGCGGCGCTCCAGTTCGGGTTCGAAGGCTCGCGCGACGGCGACAAAACGCGGTGCGGCTGCATCGAAGCGCGGTGCCGCTGCCAAGAGCGGCGCAAAGCGCAAATCGTCCCGGCGCAGTTCTGCTACGAAAAAGGCGGTCTCCAACACGCGCGGCGCATTGAAGCGCGTGGCGGCAGTTGCATCGACCGTGGCCGAAGCTGCCTCCGGCGTCGCCGTCCTCGCAACGGGCGTGGTTCGCCAGTTGTCCGGCTCGGGCCAAGATCAATCGGCTTCCGGCCGTGGCCGCCGCCCACGTCCCAAGACTGGCGCGCGTGGCGGCAGCGAGGGCGGTTCTGAATCCGACGGCGGCTCAGGCGTGTTATAGTCTTCGGCAGCAGGTCAGCGAAGGCGAACTTGCTTTTCTGTAGCCAGAACCATTCTGGCGTCTCGTTTGGCTAAAACGTTCCGATTGCCGCTCGCGACGTAAGATTGTCTATCGGCCACTAAAGGCTGCGAACGGGCGCGTTTGTACGCCGACAGCAAACGTCAGAAAAAACAAGGGGCCCCGAAGGGCCCCTTGCCATATCAATATGCCGCCAGACTACTGGCCCGGGCACACGTGTGTTTCGAGATTCGCGAAGCTGAACTGACTATTAACGGACGTGGTCTTTGGCGCGCCGAAGTACGGCATATAGACAAGGTCCTGGAGGTTGTAAGTGAAATTCCCAACCTTGTACTTGACGCCGCCGTAGTTCGAGAATCCTTCCTCAGGATCGCCCACTTCCAGCCAGCTGTTGTCGTTGCAACCCACATTATTGTTTCCCGGGAATGGATCGTCCATCCATTCGCCGATTTCATGCGAGGCGGCGGAGACGTCCTGCGAGAACGACCCTGCTTCGGTCACCAAGGTGGTGTAGCCGTAGCTCTGTGAGGTCGGGGACGAGCTGGTGCTGTAGTGATAGCCGCCGATGCAGCAGCCACCGGAGGTCAGGAAGATGTTGTGCGAGATGAAGAACACGAACGTGTCCGGCGTGATTTGGCTATGCTGCTGGATGTAGGTGTTGATTTGGCTGTCCATCGGTCCGAAGCCGTAAGTGCCGATCTTCTGCGTTCCGAACGGATTGGTCTCAACCACGCCTTGGCCGGATTGCACGGTGATTTTCAGCGGCTTGAGAACCGTCGGGCTGCCCAGAACCACGTGGTAATTGGTGTTGTTCTGCACGCTGCTCCAGAAAGTGCCGCGCTGGAATGCGTCGATGTACTGGGTGGTACCCATGTCTTGCCCGCCAGACTTGAAGTCGATATTGGACTTCAACAGTGGCGAATTCAGGAAGTTCTGAAGCACCGTTTCGCCGTCGGAGTATTGGTCCGTCTTCGGATTGAACTTCATTTTGTTAAAGACAGGGTATTTGAAGATGACCGGCACCACTTCGATCGGAATGGTCGTCGTCGCGTTGCTCGTCGACGGATCCGGCCCGATCATAACGAAGTTACGAGTCGTGCCGTGGTTGTCCTTAAAGCTCCCCTTCCACTGACTGATCTGGGCTGCGGGTTTGCGCGCCTTGATGATCTTGTCGGTCAGTGCGTGGTACGGCGCCCTTCCCGGAAATTTGTCCAGGATTGGTCGCGCCGATTGGTCAGCCGACGCGGCATAGGCCGACAAGGCCACCACGGAAGTCGCAAGCAAAGCCAGCGACGCAGTTCGCGTTTTCATTCGAGAGTTCCCTCAGTTTTGGTTTGGCGATCGGCCGTGGGCCGATGATGGACACCCCATCTCCCAGCACATTAAAGCAAAGGCAGGTGCAAATCGAGACCTGAGAACTGCGTTCCGCAGGTCTCTTTTGAAACAAAATAACTTGCCAGGTGTCTTAGGCAGCCGCTGCTGCAGAAAAAACTTTTGGCAAGCGGGCCAAAACCTCTTCCACGGAAAAGCCGAGTGTCTGTAGCCGGCCGGCGCGTCGCAACAATGCCAGTCCTGTGAGAGCGGCCGCCAACAATACCACATCCGCTTGCGAATTCCGCCGCTCAGCTGAAATTCCGGCAGCCGCCGAGAGCACTGTAAGGACCGAAATCAATCGACCATTGAACAGGCGTTCCGCGTCGCTGTCGTTGCTCCGATTCATACAGGCAGAGGCAGCGGCGAGTGTTTCGCCCTTCGCCAGGAGATCCACGGCCAAAGACGCAACAGCGTGCAAGCGGAACTCCGCCCGATGCGCAACCGCGGTTTCGCGCATGGTGCGCGCCATTGCGGCGAGATCGTCTGCCGCCAGCGCGAGCACAAGCTCATCCCGACTACGGAAGTACCCGTATAACGCCGCCGGTGCATATCCCGCTTCGGCAGCCACATTCCTGAGCGAAAGGTTTCTGGCTCCGTCGCGCCCGGCAACTCGCCTCGCCGCGTCGAGGACTTCCAGCCGTATTGTCTTTCGTGCTTGGGCGCGGCGCTCGGCCCGTCGCTGTTCGACTCCGCTCATGCGCAGAGACTACGCGATTCGATGTTGGTAGGACCAGAACAAGCGCAACATCTATTTCGGGCAGCTTGATTTGTCGACATCTGAGCGCCCGCAATACGCCGCTTGGGCTGCATGGAATTCATTCACCACACGCTCTTCCATGTCGACTGTCCTATCGTACTGATGAGTCGCGGCAGCGCCCTGTTGCTGGATGCCGGCGATCTTATCGGCATCCTTGTTCGGATCGAGATTTGAGACCTGTCGCCGGGCGTCGTTGGACACATTGGTGAGGCAGGCGCGATATGTCTTCAGGTCGGCCTGCCAGTTCTTTATTTCCACGAAGGCATCGTGTTTCGCGGCTGCCGCATCGGCCGGAGACTTCTGCCGGATCTCGGCCGCGCTGGCGAGAGCCGGCGCAATCGGCGCGCTGCCGCAGGATTCTGCGAGCGCTACTGAATGCAACGCGGAGAGTGCGAATATTACCAGGCTGGCACGAAGCAGCATGCAAGTCTCCCAGAACCAAACGACCCTAGTGTCACCATATTTGCCGCCGCGCGACAAAGGATGGAAGGTCGCGGGGTGGTAGTAGTTTCTAGCGGGACCGGCCGGTTCGCAGTGTCCAAACGGCGATTTCGCCCACCGCTGCACTGGCTGCCTGCGCGAAAGCAGCTGTAATGTTCGTCATATCATTCGCAGCCGCCTGCGCTTCGTGGCTCACTTCAACCGATCCGGCCATCTCGTGGCTCGAAGCCGTCAAAAGCTTCGCCACTAGCTTCACGCGTATTTTGGGCGGTGTATCGATCACCGCGTAGAAAGCTTCGAAGTCCCGAATTTCGGTCTCGAGCACGTAGTCTGGCCGAAGCCCAGCGCTCTCCCGTCCCACAGCGGTAATCTTGCCGCTGCGCTCGAACGTTTCGACGAGCAGCGACTGGACGAGGGATGGCAGGCGGTCAGTCCATTGAGAATTGGCGTAGTAGTCCATCGCGTTCGGCGCACGCTCAAGCGCAATGCGATCGGAGTCGAGCACCGCGGGCGCGATGGGGACAGCGACTACCAGTTGCCAACCGACCTGCGGCGCATCGAGAGCAGCCGGCGCGGGCGGATTCAGGGCGTAGATCTGCGGCGCGGGACTTGGCGGCCCGATGAGATTGCCACCACTGCAACCACCCAGTGCAAGAGCGGTTGTGGCAACGAGAAAACCCCGCCGCGTCGGCCGGCAGTTCAGGTCCTTGGCTGTCATTTTGGCGTGTACCCCTCGCGCCGGTCGCCAAACAGCAATTGCGTCGGCTGGCCCTGCAGTTGTTTTGATAGGCGACTGAGATTGTTGACCAGATTTCGAATGTCCGTGCTCAGTTGTCCCACCTGCGCCGAACTGATCGACGCATCGGCGTTGTTCGCCAAACGTCCTATCCCGCTCGCGGCGGTCTTGATGGACCCGAGCGCCTGATCGGCATTCCCCAAAGTGCCGTGAAGAGCCGAAAGATCGGTGTTCAGCTTGTCAGATGCCAGACTGAAATTGTGAAGCGTGGTATCGATGTCCTTCGAGCGCGAACTAAGGACACCGGTGGTGGTTCGCAGGTTGAAGAGCACGTCGGCGATTGCTTTCCGGTTCTTATCGTTCAGAAGGTCGCCAAGCTTGTCGGCGATCTGATTCAGCTTCGCGACGAGCAAGGGCGCCGACTGCGCGAGCTGCTGCAGTGTGGATGGTTTGGACTTGATTGTCGGATATTCGCCCCAGACTTTCGGCTCCAGCACGGGCGCTGCCTTCGAGCCGCCATCGATCTCGACGTAAGAGCCACCGGTCAGGCCCTGGCTAGCAATGGAGGCTACGGAATCCGAATGGATCTTCAGCCTTGGGTCGATCTGCATCAGCACCTGCACACGCTTTGGATCGTCCGCATCGAAGTTCAGCTTGGCAACACGCCCCACTTCAATGCCGTTGTATCGCACGCTCGTGCCTTGTCCCAGGCCAGAGACAGAGTCGGAAAAGAATGTTTGATAATAGGCGTATTCCTGCGCGTATTCCGCGCCGGTGAGCCATAAGAGCGCGATCACCAGCCCCAGCACCAGCGCCAGAACGAAGGCGCCGACGGCCACGTAATTGGCTTTTGTTTCCATAGCCTTGTCTCCTACGCGACGCCTGCGAGAGCGGCCCTGCCTCGCGAGCCAGAGAAATACTCGTGTATCCACGGGTCAGAGTCGTGCACAAGCGTTTGTATTGTCCCAACCTTGATCTTCTTTTTCACCAGCACAGCAATTCGGTCAGTAATCGCGCGCAGGCTGTCGATGTCGTGCGTCACCATGAAGACCGTCAGGCCGAGGCTTTGCTGAAGACTGCGAACTAGCTCATCGAATTGGTTCGCGGAAATTGGGTCGAGTCCCGAGGTCGGCTCGTCGAGGAAGAGCAGTTCGGGATCCAGGGCCAGCGCGCGCGCCAAGCCCGCTCGCTTGATCATACCGCCAGAAAGTTCTGAAGGATATTTTTGAGCCGCATCCGGCGGCAGCCCAACGAGCGACAATTTCATCGCAGCAATTTCGTCCATTAACTCCTGGTTCATATGCGTGTATCGACGCAGCGGAACCTGGATGTTTTCGGCAACGGTCTGGGAGCTGAATAGCGCGCCACCCTGGAACAATACGCCCCAACGGAGCTGGAGACCCTTGAGTTCAGAGGCATCGATCCCAGCCGTCTCGGTTCCAAAAACTTCGATGCTGCCCTCTACCGGATGATTCAGTCCGATAATCGAGCGCAACAGAACGGACTTACCGGCACCTGAACCGCCGACTACGCCAAGCACCTCGCCGCGCATGACGTCGAGGTCTAAATGGTCATGAATCACTTTGCCATTAAACGCGTTCACCAGTCCGCGTACCCTGATCACAACGTCCTTGCTGTTGCCGTTGCCGCTCATATTCCGATTATCGAGAAGAGGATCGAGAATCCCGCATCGAAAGTGATGATGAGGAAGATAGATTCCACGACTGAACGCGTAGTCAGCTTGCCGACACTCTCGGCATTGCGCTCGACCTGCAAGCCCTCGAAGCAGCCGACAAGACCGATAAGGAATGCAAACACCGGCGCCTTGATCAGGCCGACAAGCAACGTTTTATAGGTAATCGCGCCCTGCAGCTCCCGCAGGAAAACGGGTACGGTGATATTCAGGTCGAAATAGCACATCACCATACCGCCGATCAGACCAACGACATCTGCGTAGAAGGTGAGCAGCGGAAGTGCGATCATAAGGCCCAATACCCGCGGCAGAACGAGAATCTCAGCAATGTTCAGGCCCATGGTCTCCATGGCATCGACTTCTTCATTCACCCGCATCGTGCCTATGTGCGCGGTGAAGGCGGAGCCGGAGCGGCCCGCCACAATGATGGCCGTTACCAGCCCGCCCAACTCACGAAGGAAGCCAACGCCAAGGAGATCGACGGTGAAGATTTCGGCGCCGAAGCGGCGCAGCTGATCGGCTCCTTGGTACGCAAGCACCACGCCGATCAGAAAAGCGAGCAGCCCCACAATTGGCAGCGCCGTCAGGCCCGTCTCCTCGACCTGCCGGACGAATGCGGGAACCGGGAGTTCGCGACGCGGAGAGAGGATTGCTTCGATCGCCTCGACGGTGACCCGGCCGAGAAAGCCAAGCATCCCGTAGCCTTGGCTGAGTGCATGGGACGTTCCCCGTCCGATCCGTTCGACGAAGTAGACAAAGCCATGCGGCGGCATCGCATGTTTGACCGGAGACGCTAGACCTTCGGTCTCCATAGTCTGCACGAGCGGCGCATAACGGTCCGGCAACACAAGGCCGCGGACGCGGACACCGGCGCCCTCCAATTCGCGCTTGCTACGCAGCAGGAGCCACGCGCCGGCGCTGTCGAGCTCGGTAAGGTTGCTGCCATCAATTTCAGCTTCGCGCGCGCCCTCTGGCCGAACCGCGTGCAGAAGCGAGTCGAGCCGTGGCGATTGCCCGACATTCCATTCGCCGATCGGAACAAGACGAAGCAAATTCTGTCGGCGCTCGACGCGCAGGTCAGCCAAGGAGTCGTCTGGTGCGGCGAGGGGGCGGTTTCTCATTTTGCGATTATTCCAGCACCGATTCTATCATTCGGCGATAGCGGGATGTTATTTCCTTCCCTGCAATGTGCCGCCCCCGCTCAACCACTTTCTGCCCGGCCCGCCACACGCGATCGATCTTGCCGCCGGCGAAGACCCAGCTGTCCAGGACAGCATCTCCGGTTCGGCCATAATAGACGGGATCGTCCGCGTCCAGACTTACCACGTCGGCCACGCCGCCTTCTCGGATGCCTGTGCCGGGTTGGCCCAATGCCTGCGCGCCCCCGGCCAGTGCGTGGTCGAACAACTGCCGACCCGTCGAATGATCTTCCGCTTCTGCTAGCACATTTCGCGAGCGCGTGTTTAGCCGCTGCGCATATTCGAGCGCGCGCAGCTCCCCTGCCGCGTCGATTTGAACATTGGAATCCGTGCCGATTCCAATACGGCCCGCCTGCTGGAAATAAGAGTGCGCCGGGAAAATGCCGTCTCCAAGATTGGCCTCGGTGATCGGGCAGAGGCCGACAACTGCTTCGCTTTCGGCGAGTGAACGGGTTTCAGCCTCCGTCAGGTGCGTTGCGTGCACGAGACACCAACGGGAATCAACGTCCAGATGTTCGAGCAACCACTCGACCGGTCGCGCGCCGGACCATGTGACGCAATCGTCGACTTCCTTGGCTTGCTCGGCGGCGTGAATGTGGATCGGGACGTCGTCTGCAAGACTTACTATCGCTTTCATCTCGTCCGGCGTTGTTGCGCGTAATGAATGTGGCGCAATTCCGACGTTTGCACCCGGAACGCGTGCGGCAGCAATGCGACTCGCTTCTACCAGCGCCGCGAACTGATCTATCGTGCTGATGAAGCGGCGCTGCCCAGAAGTTGGTGGAGCGCCGCCGAAGTTGGAATGGGCATAGAACACCGGAAGCAGTGTGAGACCTATGCCGGTACTTGCCGCAGCCGCGGCAATTCTTTCCGTCAGCTCGCCGGGATTATCGTAGGGTATGCCGGTTGGCGTGTGGTGCAGGTAGTGGAATTCTCCCGCGCGGGTAAATCCCCTCTCCAGCATCTCCGCATAAGCAAGCGTAGTGATCGCCTCGACCTGATCGGGATCGAGTCGATCGAGGAAACGGTACATCACCTCACGCCACGTCCAGAAATTGTCGCCGGCGGGTCCGCGCACTTCAGCCAGCCCTGCCATGCCTCGCTGGAACCCATGACTGTGCACATTGCACAAGCCGGGTATGGCAATCGCGTGCCGCTCGTCATCGGAGTTGGCCTCGACACCTGTTTCCATCCTCCCAATAGACCCGCCAGCGAGATGCAACCGCACGCCCTCTATCCAACCCCGCGGCAGCAGTGCGGTTTGAAACCAGAGCGGCATGGACAAATCCTGTGAGAGCAACCTATGCCTAGACGTGTTTAACCGCTCCGCCAAGCGCCATGCGTGATGTCCTTTGGTCCAATGCGCGCCTCGCCACCATGGCAGGCGGCGGTCTCGGAATCATAACCGATGGCGCAATCGCTGCGCGCGGCGGCAAGATCGTTTATGCCGGCTCGGCATCCGCTATGCCGCCCTTCGATGTAGCGGATCGCATCGACTGTGAAGGGCGATGGATCACGCCCGGCCTGATCGATTGCCACACGCATCTCGTTTATGCTGGTACCCGGGCGCGCGAATTCGAGGCGCGGCTGAAGGGCGCGACCTATGAAGAGATTGCGCGCGCGGGTGGCGGCATTCTCTCTACCGTCGAGTCGGTCCGGGCCGCATCAGAACAGGAACTCATCCGACAGTCGGTGCGTCGGCTGGACGCCCTACTTTCAGAAGGTGTTTGCACCCTCGAAATCAAGTCTGGGTACGGACTGTCGCTTGCCGAGGAGATGAAGCAGTTGCGTGCTGCTCGTGCATTGGCGGATCGCCGCAAAGTTGATGTCAGCACGACATTTCTCGGCGCGCATTCGCTGCCGCCGGAAGCAAACGGAAACAAGGATACCTACGTTGACCTTGTCTGCAACGAGATGATACCCGCCGTGGCTCGGGAGACCCTCGCGGATGCTGTCGACGTATTCTGCGAAAACATCGCGTTCTCGCCGGCGCATACGGCACAGATTTTCGGGGCTGCACGGCGACACGGACTGAAGGTGAAGCTTCACGCCGACCAGCTGTCGAACTCGCAAGGCGCGGCACTGGCGGCTCGATACGGCGCAGCATCAGCCGATCATCTGGAACACACGGATGAGAGCGGGGTACGGGCCATGGCTGACGCCGGAACTGTCGCCGTCCTGATGCCGGGCGCATTCTATTTTCTGCGCGAAACCAAACTTCCGCCGATCGAGCTTCTTCGCAAGCACAACGTGCCAATTGCCGTCGCGACGGACTGTAATCCCGGCACTTCGCCGCTGACCTCAATTCTCCTCTGCATGAACATGGGCGCGACCTGTTTCTGGCTGACAGTAGAGGAATGCCTGCGGGGCGTGACCTGCAATGCCGCGCGCGCCCTGGGCCGTGACGACATTGGTACGCTTGAGGCAGGCAAGCGCTGTGATCTCGCCATCTGGGACATCGAGGAGCCCGCAGAACTCGTCTACCGAATGGGCTACAATCCGCTGCATCGGCGCGTATTCGGGGGCGAGGATGCCTAGCTGGCTGCAGATCGAACGGGGCGAAGCACCGCTTGTCGTTTCCATCCCTCATGCAGGACAGGACCTCCTGCCGGAAATGGAGCGGCAGGTTGCCTCGGCATGGCTCGCCCGCAAGGACACCGACTGGTACGTCGATCAGCTGTATGATTTTGCGCCGTCGGTCGGCGCCACGATCGTGCGCACAACAATGTCGCGCAGCGTGATCGACGTGAACCGCGATCCCTCCGGCAAATCGCTCTACCCCGGCCAGGCTACGACCGAACTTTGTCCCACCACCACTTTCGACGGTGAGCCGCTTTACCGTGCTGGCAATGTCCCGAATCCAGCGGAAATTTCGAGGCGCCGGAGAGCATTCTTCGATCCCTATCATGCCGCGCTCGGCAACGAACTCGAGCGGCTGAAAACACAATATGGCAAGGTTATTCTTTTCGAAGCCCACTCCATTCGCTCGATCATCCCGCGCTTGTTCGAAGGTGTGTTGCCGGACTTCAACATCGGAACGAACAGCGGCGAATCCTGTGACCCGGCACTCACCGCCGCCGTGGAAGCCATCTGCGATGCCACCGGCTTCACCCGCGTCAGCAACGGCCGCTTCAAGGGCGGCTGGACGACGCGGCATTACGGCAAGCCACAAGAAGGCGTGCATGCCATCCAACTCGAACTTGCCTGCCGCTGCTATCTGCACGAGCCGAACGAAGACCGCTGGGCCAGCACCACGCAATACAATCGCGACAACTGGCCTTCCCCCTACGACGAAGCGCACGCCACGCTTGTTCGCGAGGCGCTGTACCGTATCCTTCGCGCCTGCATCCGCATCGCGAGCACGCTATGAACCGGCTGGACAACAGTCGCCATAGTAGAAGCCCGCGTGGGCCGGAGATCAGCTGCAAATCGTGGCTCACCGAAGCGCCGATGCGCATGCTGATGAACAATCTGGATGCCGAAGTCGCGGAGCGGCCCGAGGAGCTTGTCGTCTATGGCGGCATCGGGCGCGCAGCGCGCGACTGGGAGTCCTTCGATCGCATCGTCGCCGCATTGAAGCGGCTGGAAGACGACCAGTCGCTGCTCATCCAATCCGGCAAGCCGGTCGGCATTTTCCGAACGCACACCGATGCCCCGCGCGTGCTGATCGCCAACTCCAATCTCGTGCCGCACTGGGCGACGTGGGACACATTCAACGAACTCGATCGCAAGGGCCTGATGATGTACGGCCAGATGACGGCCGGTTCCTGGATCTACATCGGCAGCCAGGGTATCGTGCAGGGCACCTACGAAACCTTCGCCGAGCTGGGCCGCCGGCATTATGGTGGTGACCTTTCGGGCAAATGGATTCTCACTGCCGGCCTTGGCGGCATGGGCGGGGCGCAACCGCTCGCCGCGACGATGGCCGGCGCCTCGATGCTCGCCATCGAGTGCCAGCCTTCGCGCATCGACATGCGGCTGCGCACCAAGTACCTCGACACCCAAGCGCAAAGCCTCGACGAAGCGCTGGAGATCATCGCCCGCGCCACCCGCGAGAAAAAACCCATCTCCGTCGGCCTGCTCGGCAACGCCGCCGACATCGTGCCAGAACTGGTGCGTCGCGGCGTGAAGCCCGACGCCGTCACCGACCAAACTTCCGCGCACGATCCCATCAACGGCTACCTGCCCAAAGGCTGGTCGCTTGGCGAATGGGAAACGAAGCGCGCCAGCAATCCCAAAGCGGTCGAGCAAGCCGCCAAACAATCGATGGCGGAGCATGTGCGCGCCATGCTCGCCTTCCACAAAATGGGCGTGCCCACGCTGGACTACGGCAACAACATCCGCCAGATGGCGAAGGATGAAGGCGTGGCCGACGCGTTCGACTTCCCCGGCTTCGTGCCCGCCTACATAAGGCCGCTGTTCTGCCGCGGCATCGGGCCCTTCCGCTGGGCCGCGCTCTCCGGCGACCCGGAAGACATCTATAAGACCGACGCCAGGATGAAGCAGCTGCTGCCGGACGACAAACACCTGCACAATTGGCTCGACATGGCGCGCGAGCGCATCCGTTTCCAGGGCCTGCCCGCCCGCATCTGCTGGATCGGGCTGGGCAACCGCCACCGCGCCGGCCTTGCCTTCAACGAGATGGTGGCGAGCGGAGAACTCTCGGCGCCCATCGTCATCGGCCGCGACCATCTCGATTCCGGCTCCGTCGCCTCGCCCAACCGCGAGACCGAAGCGATGCAGGACGGCTCCGACGCCGTCTCCGACTGGCCGCTGCTGAACGCGCTGCTCAACTGCGCCAGCGGCGCCACCTGGGTGTCGCTGCATCACGGCGGCGGCGTCGGCATGGGCTACTCGCAGCACGCCGGCATGGTGATCGTCGCCGACGGCACCAACGCGGCGGCGAAGCGATTGCAGCGCGTGCTGTGGAACGATCCCGCCAGCGGCGTCATGCGCCATGCCGATGCTGGCTACGACGACGCCATCGCTTGCGCCCGCGAACACCGCCTCGACCTGCCGTCGCTCGGCTGAGGCCGTTGCACTAAATCTTGGTCGTCAATTTCCTTCACCCACCCCATCTTGACAGTTGAAGCAAAGTCGCAACACGTTGGCCCCGAAGTATGGGCGGGAATCGGCAACCACGCTTGCGCGCGGCCGCGGCGAGGCCAGGACATCTGGTGTGGTTGTTTTCGCGAAATCGCGCACCCCCGTCCCCCTGCCGCCAAAGTTCCCATTCGTTTGACGAAAATGGGGGAGGGGTCCCCCCGCTTTCGGCCGCAACGGAATTGTTCGTTTTGTTTTGTCGAAAAATGGGAGGGGGGTTCCCCTGCCATTTCCCCACAGCGCAAGATGATGCGGTTCGCCCGGCCGCCGAGCAGTCGTTTTCCACCCGAAGCAGGCGAGAGCCTGTTCGCGACAAAGAGTACCGCACACATCGTGCGCAGACCGGCGGAGGCAACGGCTCGCCCGTCCGGCCAGGCTTGTGCTTGCGAATGGAAACAGCGGCGCTTGTCATGCGCAGAAGTGTAAGGCCGGAATCGCAGTGGGGTACGAATTTATTTTCGCCGTTGATTTTCCACGCCTTTTTGCCCGTGAGGTGGAGAATGGCGGCAAACACGCTGGTAAACCGAACGCCTTATGGAAAGGGGCGTCTATAGAGTTTCAACGCCGCGGCTTCCGGTATTAGGAATGGCCACCGGCTCAGATGAGAATCCGCGGACGTCCTGAACTGACAAGGACTTAAAAAAAGTGTTGCCGAAAATTCATGCGCCCCAGCACATACGGCCTGGAGAAAACTGTACACTCGGCCCACGCTAGGAGGCGGATGTGCCGGTCTCTCAGTTGCATGCGGAAAATCTGGACCAGCTCCGCACCATTCAAGCCGAGGCTGCGCGACGCCTTAACGAGAGCCCGGTTCTTGCGTGGCTCTTCCTCAGTGATCCCGTGCGGGCGCTCGAGGCGGTTGGCGTAACGCTTTCACCCCGAACAGTTGAGGAATGGCGGAGCATCGTAGGCAAATTGCCGGCGATCACTCCGGAGTCTTTCTCTCGGCTGCGCGAATCCCGTTCACTGAACACCCTAGTCGTCAGAATTCGTGGGTTGTTGCCGCCGGCTGGAATCGCAGCAGAACCAGAGGAAACGCTATGAGCATCCTCTCCGGGTTTGACGTTGTGATCGAACTGGCCCGTGGCATCATTGTCGATAAAATTCGCCAGGTTTCGATCGGCGGGAACAATTTGGATCCGCCAACGGAGATTACCCTTGGCGACAAGACAGTTGGCGCCGACGTTATCATTCTGAACGACATTCAGGTGACTTTGAGTGTCGGCTCCAATGGGATCGAGATCACAATCCCCTTCGACGAGACGACGATTTACTACAACGGCCACCCGATACGGCCGCTCAAGGGAACGTTGACGATCTCGGGCACAATCGACGAGGTGCCTGCAAGCGGTACCACGAGCGATATCGGGTTAACAGTTCCGGGAAACGGCGTGTCTCTGACGTGGGATACCGGCTCATACACTCAGACCACCTTATCAGCACTGAGTACTGGCGATCGCACGAATCTTGAAGCAGGCATCAAGGTGATCGTCTGGTCTACCATTAACAACAACCCGCCACGAGCTCAGTTGAACTTCAATGTGGATCCGACCAAGGATGGTCTCCTTGGAACGCTCGGCCTGCGATTCCGCTCTATTACCGTACAGAACATCGACGCCGACACGATCGGCGTTCTCTGTGTCGCTCTATTGTCAACGCAGGCGACGCCGTCGATCAGCCGGACGGAACCGGGTCAGGCGGGGACGAGCGGCGCTGTAATTAGCCTTTCGCCCGATGCCTTTCAGCACCTTGTATTTTGCCCAGGCGTTGCTTCCAGCATGGTCGCGGCCTTCGATCCAAAGACCGAAACGCCGGACCAATATGTTGCTCTCATTGAATCCAAGATGCCACCGGTTTGCGGCACTGCCGAGTACGTGCCGATCAAGGGCTCGCTCAAACTTGTGAAGATACAGGCCACGTTGGAAAACGGGTACATTCTCCTGACGGGCACCGCGGTTAGGGGCCTTGCCGGCGATACCTATTGCTTCCGCGCGGACGCCAATTTCGACACCCATATTCTTGTTAGCGTGGCGAATGGAAAGGTTTCCTTTGTCCTGAATCCCGATCCGCCAAATTTCAGCACAGTCATCGACGTCAGTTGGTACTGTTTTCTACTCTATTTTGCGGCGCTTCTGGTCGTGTCTCCAATCAGCGCCGCCATCACCATCGCCCTTCTCGTGTTAGCTGAAGTCCTCACGGACATTCTCGCACCGCTGCTGGTGACAGATCCTCTTAATCTCAATCAGACAGAACAGGTCGGATTGGCAAACTTCACACTTCACGACATCAAGGTGTTTCCGGAGCGGTTGACCTTGTTCGGAAGCGTTCCAATCCTGCCGCCCCCGGATCAGGCTGGCCGGTCCGTCAGCCTGCAAATCACTTCCGAGCAACCTACGAACAAGATTGAGACCGGAAGCGGCATCTTTCATTTCCCGGGATCGAAGGTGTGCAAGGCCAAGGATTACACCTACACCGAGTACAGCGACGAGGATGTGATTGCGCTATCGGCGACGGCCCAGCTGATGGGCACCGATCCCCAGTTTACCTGGAAGGTCGAGGGCATCCCGATAAGCGGCAGCAGCGGAACTCTGCAGGTCACCGCGCCGGCCTCAATTCCGCAGCCCGGCGACCTCCCCGGCCACGACTCCGGCCACCTCGGCATGCAATCGGCCACCGTGGACTATCAACTCACCGACTCCACAACCTTGGTCCTGAGCGGCCATGGAGCGTTCAACTTCAGCATCAACGTCGCGATTGAATGCCAAAGCCTGACGGGTTTCGTGGTCAGCGAGAATCTGTTTGTCATCTTCGAAAACGCGACGATAGAGATGGGGGACAATTACTATAGCGACATGGCGGCCTGTGCACTCGCCAGCAAACTCATGATCAATCGAATCCGGATGACGCCTCAGCAACTTCCTCGGAGCGGCGATCCGCCGAACTATGGCGAGACGATACAAATTCTTCGCGAAGCGATCATCCAGAACAAACCCGGCTCGCTCGAGGCATTAATGTCCGGCGCGCGGGTATTCGGGAATCGCATTTACACCGACATATTGCAGCTGGAGCTGACTCAAACTCGCAACACTACGCGCAGCTAGCGGGTCGTATACGCGACGACGTGTAATTGGGGGACAGCATACCTATTCCCACGCTGACAAGCCGTTGGGAATTACGCATCGTATCCCCCAATTCCGAGAGACGGCAGTGCCCCTTGGACGCCGAAGCGCTGCGGACGTTATCGGGAAATATGTATCCCTGTCCTCCGAATTCCCGCCGAATTCCCGTAGACGGCCCGTTAAGGCCGCATCCGCAAACTGTGAACTGTCCATCGGACGCGGCTACTCGCACGAGATGACAATCGAGCGGCCAGTTGCCGGAGGGGAGCGATGATCCGAACTTCCAACATCATCAGCACGACGGTGTCGGCCTGTGCGCTGATACTCGCGCCCCTGGGCATTCCGAACGCGACTGCAAAACCGACCTATGCGACCTTCGACGTTCCGGGAGCGGATTATTATACGTACGGCATCAGCATCAATGGCAGAGGCGCAGTTGCCGGATCCTACCGAGATAGCAACCATCTTTGGCATGGCTATGTGCGCGCACCGGACGGGACTATCACCACCTTCGATCCGCCCGGCTCGATCGGCACCGTACCATCCGGCATCAATGGCTCGGGTGCGATCACCGGATACGCCTTGTCCAGCAGCAGCACGGCACACGGCTTCGTGCGGGCAGCTGACGGGACCATCACCAGCTTCGACCCGCCCCTATCCGATTACACCTGGCCGCGAAGCATAAATCGCACGGGTGCAATCGCCGGGCTCTACGAAAACAGCGATGGCGTCTGGCACGGCTTTGTGCGAGCCGCCGACGGAACCATCACCAGCTTCGATCCGCCCGGTTCCATCTACACCTACGCCGCGAGCATCAATGACAAGGGCGCGGTCGCCGGGTACTACGGAGCCAGCAGCGGCCCCACGCACGGTTTTGTGCGGGCACCGGATGGATCCATCACGAGCTTCGACCCGCCCGGATCATCTGACGGCACTTGCGCCGTCAGCATCAATAACAAGGGAGCGATCGCTGGATTCTATGACCATCACGGGTTTGTCCGGGCAGTCGATGGCACCGTGACAAGCTTCGACCCGCCCGGAGCGTTCAACACCAGCCCGCGCAATATCGACGGCAAAGGCGCCATTACCGGATGGTATCAGGATGATAACAACGTCGTCTTGGCCCATGGCTTCGTGCGGACACCCGACGGCAGGATCAGGAGTTTCGACGTGCCCGGATCATCGGACACCTACGCGCAAGGCAAAAACAAGGGCGCGATCACTGGCTACTATGACGACGCAACCGGTTACCACGGCTTTGTGCGCCTACCCACGCCGCGGTAACGGATGCAAACCGTCACCGTGGCAGTCATGCTGGCTTGGGCAGCGCCCCCAATGATTGTCGTCACAGGCGTTGGGCACCAGCCCGCGGACATCCATGCTCGTGCTCAGTCAGAGCTCTGCCGCGTCCGTCTTCATGCAAAAGAATTTCGCGCCCGGTGGATCGGTTGCCGCGAAGCTTAATCTCGCGCTCTCGCAATTCTCCGCCGTTTGAAAGGGTGCGATGAGGTCGGGTTTTATCGCGGCGAGGCAGTTCGACGTTCCAAAAGCGACCAAGCAGTAAAAAAGACCATAGACCATTGAAACTCCTTCGTCTGAAGGCAGGCGCACACTACCCCCGCGGCGGGGCTGCTGAAAGAGCAACGTTTCGGCAGCAAAATCGAAGGAGAGGGACAGGTAATCTGTCCCCCGCGCTATGGTGTAGCGCTCAGGTTTCGACGGGCGTGGCGTTGCACGCGCCCGGCGCCGCGTCCGTAAGCGCCATTTTCCATCCGATAAATAATATTGAATCGTGATTGTTGTTTCGCAATGGCAATCTGGTCCTGCTGCTTCTAAACAAACCGCTTGCGAGCGCGGGCGAGATACGGAACTCAGGGGAGAAGTTCAATGGTGACGATGGCTCAACAACCTGTGCCTCGGGCGTTGGCCGCCCGCGCTTCAGCGACACCCGTTCTGTTCAGGCGGCCGCTGCTGATCGGTTTGACAGTCGCAAGCTTGGGATTGGCCGTCTCGGCAAAGGCCGCACCGACATACATAACATTTGATCCCCCAGGATCCATTTCTACGACCGCGCGAAGCATCAGCCATGGCGCTGTCGCGGGATATTTTCAGGACAATCAGGGCCATTACCACGGCTTCATGCGCGCACCCGATGGAACGATGACGACGATCGATGTCCCGGGCGCGGTCAACAGTTTTGGTACGAGTATCGATCAGGCCGCTCGGGTCACCGGTCAGTACGGGACGGGCGACGGCAACGACCACGGATTCATTCGTTTCAGTGACGGGACCATGGCGACATTCGATGCGAAAGGATCAATTAGTACCGTCCCGCTCAGCATCAACGAAGGCAGGATCACGGGCTTCTACAATGACCCGAATTATGCTGCCCACGGCTTCGTGCGGCACGCCGACGGGAGGATTGTAGAATTCGATCCCTCAGGATCGGTTTATACCAATCCCACGACCATCAATAGGCACGGGGCGGTCACCGGCCTCTACGGGGACAGCGCTGGACTCTATCACGGCTTTGTGCGCGCTCCCGACGGGACGATCACGAGCTTCGATCCGCCCGACTCGATCTACACTGCTGGTGTGAGCATCAACAGCGAAGGTGCGGTGGCAGGGTTCTACACCGACTCAGTCAACAATATTCATGGGTTCGAGCGCGCGGCCGATGGCACGATTACGACCTTCGACGTTCCCCGCTCAACCTCCACGCAGGGATTGGGTATTAATGCGCGGGGCCGCATTGTCGGGCAGTTTTATGATCAGAACTTCAATACTCATGGCTTCCTGCGCGCGGTGTCCGGCAACATCAAGAAATTCGACCCGCCCGGCTCGGTCTTTATCACACCGGAAAGCATCGACAGCGGCGCGGACAACGGCGTCGTCACTGGAGAATATGCCGACTCGAACTTCATGTTCCATGGGTTCCTGCGCATTCCCTAGAAAGAAATTCGGGAACGCAATTTGGGACAGCAATTCGGGACAGCTTACCTGTTCCATCAAAGCGGAATCGCTCGCGGAGAGGCAGGTTCAATACTGCTGCACGGAGGCGAGGGCAATCCATTGGAGCGCGCGGTCCCACACGCTGCGCCGCTGCCATTGCGCCAGCGTGATGGATTTCGTGTGCGCGTCGTCCGCCGCGATGATTTTTGCAAGCCGCGCAGCGAATTGCGCATCTGAAATCCCCAGCACCACCTCGTCGTTCAGCTTGCGGCTTCTGTTGTCCATGTTGGCCGAACCGATCACCGACCAGCTGCCATCCACCACCATAAGCTTGGTGTGGATGAACGTGGGCTGGTACTCGGAAATGCGAACGCCGCAGCGCAGCAGCTCTTCATAGTAATTCTGGCTTGCGTAGCGCACCCAATGGCTGTCGTTGTAGGCGTTCGGCACCAGCACGCGGACATCCACGCCGGCCCGTGCCTTGGCGCAAAGCACCGCGCTCATGCTTCGATCCGGCAGGAAATACGGCGTGACGATGCTGATCGTCTTCCGCGCGGCGCCCAGCGAAAGCAGCTCGAGATTTTCCATCCCGAAGGTATCGACCGAGGGTGAACTGACGAACGGGATGTAACGCAGCTGCCGCACGCCAGCGCCTCTCCCCGCACTGGGGTAGAATTTGTCGCCGTTCAAAATCTCGCCCGTACCCAATTCCCAGATTTCCGCAAAGGCGGATTGCAGGTGCGCCGCCATGGAGCCATCCACCCGAAACATCATGTCGCGCCATTCATTCGGATTTCTGGCATTGCCCAGCCATGGATCGGCAACGGCAACGCCGCCGGTGTATGCAACGCGGCCGTCGATGACGATGGCGCGGCGGTGATTGCGCTTGTGATCGCGGATCATGGCCCAGGGCAGTGGCATCAGCGTGTGGAATGTGGTTGTTTTGCCGCCGGCGCGCTCGAAATCCGAAAACTTCGTCCAAGGCGCACGAAGGCTGCCATATCCGTCCAGCGCGATACGCATCTGCACGCCGGCTTTCACTTTGCGGAGCAAATGGGCGAACAGAATGTCGCTGAATTTCCCGTCCTCCCAGATGTAGGCCATGAAATCGATCGACTGTCTTGCGCTGTCGACGTCGGCCAGGAAGGAACGCAAGAATTCGTCGCCGTTGTTGAGAATTTCCGGCTCCGATCCGGTCTCGATGGGCGCCGTCAGCACATTCGATATCAGCCGCAGGAATTCCGGTGAGTTGACCGCAGGCACCGGCGCCAGTGGCCGGATCATCCGCGGCCCTTTTCCGAACGGCAGGAACAGCGCCACCACAATGGTGATCAGCGCAACCACGCCCATGGCCGCCAGCACCCCCTGCCACGAGTTCAGGAAGCCCAATGCCGCGACAAACCTGCCGGGCGAGCCGGAAGCCTTCGTGCGGCGGGATGGCGCTTTACGTGGATTGGGAGGCATGTCGGCGTGCCGTGATGTTGTACAACTCTTTCCGGCCTGGCATTGAACCCGTCGTGGATTGAATCACTTGCTCCGCCTATTCAGCATGACGCTGAGCACTTTGTCATTGACCAGCCAGCCACGCGCAATGGAACATTTTCTAACCGGAAGAAAGAATGGCGCGCTCCGTCTGTGCCGAAAACTTCGCCGATATCGCGCCAGGATGTCTGCGGGAGAGCACGACGTAGTCCCTGAAGAAGGCGGCAGGATGCTCCTGAAAATATGCGCCGATGCGCGCAGGTCCGTATGCCCGATCGATCGCCTTCGCCATTTCGTAACCGACAAAGTAGAGCGGCGGGCATTTGTTCGAGAAACCCTTCTCATAAGCGTCTTCCCACTTCATCGTACCGGCAGTGAGGCCCGCCAGCAGCTGATCGAACAAGGCAAAATTGGCCGCCACCACAGGAGCAGGCCTGTTCTTCGCGTAGCCGGCCCGCCACTCCGAAATGTAAGGCCCGGAACCATGCGCCAGCATCGGTTCGGCCACATAAATCGCCGTTCCCTCTTCCAGGACGGTCGTCAGAAGCCGCACCGGTGGTGTGCCTGATGATTGATCGAAGCCGCGCATGGCCGGGTTCACCGCACGTGCGCGCGCGGCGCGCTGGGTGACGTGGTATAGCTCATGCGTCATGTTGAGTTTCACGCCGTCTGCGTCGCCTTGCGAACGGTCGATCGCCATGAAGAAGGCGGGCTCGGGATCGCCGTCCATCACAAAGCCATCGGAGGCGCCCCCGGCCACGCAATAGACCGTCGCGGTAAGCGGGCCGGTGTCGGGTTGATATCGTTTGATCGGCGCGGTGATCTCAGCGGCAATTGCGGAATCGGACTTGAGCGCAGCCATGGCCGCGCGGGCCGCCGCCTGGCGGTCGGCGATAGCAGAAATGCCGAAATGGCCGTGGGTCACCTTGCCCGTGGCGATGAACTCCTTCAGGGCGATGCGAAACACCTGCGCCGTGTCTTCGGGAATGTATTTCGTCGTGTTGGCGACCATCGCCCGGACCCCGCGAATTGATAGCAGCCGGTCGATCTCGGCATCTGTGATGGCATGGCGTTGCACTGCCGCGAGCAGGGCTTCCGCGCCGGCATAATCGATCCGAATGGAAAGGGTGTTCGCGGCTTGGGCGCCGCGGACGGATATGGCCAAGCCGCTGGACAACAGCAGCGCCGCAAACCCGCGCCTATCGATAATCAAAGCAACACCCTTTCATATCTTGAACTCCTCCGCGAAATTCGAGCACCGAATACCGAATTCCTTCCGAATTTGCCGGCCTCCGTTTAGGGCGTGCGGATGAATCCGTGAATGGAGTCGAAGGTGGCGTAGTATCCGGCGACGGCGCCCTTGTCGTTGATGCTGGTCGCCACGGTGTCGTTCGCCTGCGGCCCATCGAAGCGTTTCAGCTTCCCATCGGGCGTTCGCAAGACGCCACGCGACGCCGTCTGCTCAAGGAACGTGCCCGCGAACGCGCCGTTGCCGTTGATGCCGCGGAGTTCTGTTTCGACCGCCATCGGCACGTCAAAGGTCACGGTCTTCCCGTCGGGAGTAAACACGAAGCCGTGCTCCGCATATCCATCGTCAAGATAAAAGCCGACGACAGCGCTGGCGTCGTTGATGCTTTGGGGCAGCGCCGCGAGCGCCCCGGAAACCTCGAACGTGGTGAGGCTCCCGCCTGGAGCGCGGACAAAGCCTTGCTGTTGACCGCTCGAATCCATCCATGAGCCGGTGACGGCGCCACTCTTATTGATCGCTTTCGCCATCGTGCTGTTGGATTGTGGCACGACAAACGAGGTGATGGTTCCGTCTGCGCTGCGGATGTAGCCGTTTTCCATCCCATTGGCGTCGGCGTACCAGCCGGTCACCGAGCCTGCGTCGTTGATTCCCAAAGCCACCGTCTTGCGCGATCCGGGAGCATCGAAGCGCACAAACTTTCCTTCCGGGCTCCGCACAAACGCATGCGCCGCGCCGGTATCGGCATCGAAGTAGGTTCCCGCGATCGCGCCTTTGCTGTTGATACTGGCAGGTTCGGTGGTGGCAGACTTCCTGGCGTCGAACGTCTTGATCTTGCCGTCGGCGCCGCGGACGAACCCGTGCTCGGAATAGTTGCTGTCGAGATAGTAGCCGGCGATTGAGCCTGCCGTGTTGATGCTGAGCGCATAGGTGGCGCGCGCGCCCTCCACATCGAAACCCATGACAAAGCCTTTGGCGGAAGCAGCTCCTCCCGCTACGACCGCCGTGATCGCACAGGCGCTGAGAAAACCGACTTTGCACAATCCCGGAAAATGCGTTGTGCCGGACGCGGACATGATGATCTCCTCTGGTTTGGCGCCCCGTCTGCTATTGGAGTTTTCCAGTGGAATCCGGGGACAGCAAGTCCGTTCCTCATGCCGGTGCAGAAGTTCCCAAATTCCCGAAGGGCTCTGAAGCGATTAAGGCCGGGCTAGGCGGCTATTGCGGCTTTGCGCAGGCGGTGGGCTATGAAAGCGAATGGAACACACAACAACCCCAGGCCTACGGCCACAAGCCCGCCGGTGTAATTGGCCGTGGTGAAAAGCACGATCAATGCGCCATCCACCAGCACCGGAATCATTGGCAGCACGGGATAGCCAATGGCGCGAAATGGCCGCGGCAACTGTGGCTCCTTCACCCGCAGTGCCCAGTAGGCAATGTCGACGAGGAATCCGCTCGCGGCATTCAACGTGGCAATCAGCCCGAACACCAGCGCGAAACCGCCGCTCGCCGCCAGCGCCAGGGTGCCGACTGCGGTCATCAGATAGGCGACGGTCGGGCTGCCGCCGGCGTTCACGCGCGTCATCGCGTGCGGCAGCAGGCCGTCGCGCCCCAGCGCGAACAGGATGCGCGGCGCCGTCATGATGCAGGCGTTCGAGCAGCTCGCCACCGTTACAAGCGCGGTCAGTGCAAACAGCGTCGCCGGGATGCCGCCGCCGATGTGCGACAGCACTGCCGAGAATGGCAGGGGCGAAGCGGCGACGCCCGCGGGCGACAGCGCATGCAGCAGTGCCCAGTTGACGCCGATGTAAAGGACGGCGGTGAGGGCAATGCCGTAGAACATGGCACGCGGGATGGTCCGTCCGGGATCGGCATTCTCGCCGGCAAAGGCGATCGGCGTGTTCCATCCGGCATAGGCGCCCATGATCAGCTGATACGCCAGAATGATGTTCGCCCAGCGGAACGCCGCGGGCGACGATAGAACCGTCTGCGGCTCAGCCGGCGCCACAAGGATTACGGCCACGAGAATGAAGACCAGCAGCATGGCGGCTTTGACGAAGCTCGTCAGCTCCTGCACGGCACGGCCTTCGCGCAGGCCGGTGATGTTTGCGCCATACAATGCAATCTGCAGCGACAGCGCCACCGCGATCTTGTGCGCGCCTGCGGCGGGAACCAGCAGCGGCAGGAACTCGGCGAAGGAAACCGACGCCGCCGCCGCGCCCGCCATGTTGGCGAGCCAGTCGGTCCAGCCCACCACCAGCGCGAACACATCGCCCATGGCACGGCGGACATAATTGTATCCGCCGCCGGTTTTGGGCAGCGCGGTGCCGAGCTCGGCATTCAGATTGGCCGCCAGCGAAATCTGGATCGCGCCCAGCAGCCAAAGGCCCAGGATCAGCGCAACGCCGGGCACTTCCCCGGCGATGGTGCTGGGCGAGCGCAAAATTCCGGAGCCGATGATCTGCCCGATGGCAACCGCCACGCCGAACGTCACGCCGAGGATCTTTAGAAGATGATGATGTGACGCCGGACCGGCGACCGTTGCGGTTGTCATATGCTGCCCCCGAACCCGCGCCACTCTGGTTGGGATTGCCGCAAAAGAGAAGTGTCCGCCGCGCGAGCGGGCGTCTTCCGCTGAAACATTCGTAATTCGCCGATGCTCCGGAACGAACGGCAGCGCCGCCGCTTATCGGAATTGACATCCGGTTTGGAGCGCCGCGGAAACCGCGCCGCGCGCACCGCCTTTCAAAAGAACAGCAAGGAGAATGCGATGAAGGCGCTCGTCTGGCACGGCAAAGAAGACATCCGCTGCGATACCGTCACCGATCCGGAAATCGAGGATCCGCGGGACGCCATCATAAGAGTGACCAGCTGTGCCATCTGCGGCTCGGATCTGCACCTCTTCCACAACATGATCCCCGCGATGCTGCCGGGCGACATTATGGGCCATGAAACCATGGGCGAAGTGGTCGAGGTCGGCAGCGGCGTCAACGGAAAGCTGAAGAAGGGCGAGCGCATCGTGGTGCCTTTCACCATCTTTTGCGGCGAATGCGAGCAATGTCAGCGCGGCAATTATTCGGCCTGCGAGCGCAGCAACCGCAAGAAGCACCTTAGCGAGAAGGTGTTCGGCCACACGCTGGGCGGCCTCTTTGGCTACACGCATCTGACCGGCGGTTATCCCGGGGGCCAGGCGGAATACCTGCGCATACCCTTCGCGGACTCCACGCATATCAAGGTACCGGACAGCTTATCGGACGAGCAGGTGCTGTTCCTGAGCGACATCCTGCCGACCGGCTGGCAGGCCGCGGTCGCGTGCGACATCGAGCCAACCGACACGGTGGCAATCTGGGGCTGTGGCCCCGTGGGCCAGATGGCGATCCGCAGTGCCGTGCTGCTGGGCGCCAAGCAGGTGGTTGCGATCGATTGTTTGCCCGAGCGGCTCGGGATGGCGGAAGCCGGCGGCGCGATCACCATCAATTTCCTGGGAGAGAGCGTGATCGAGCGGCTGAACGAGCTGACCGATGGCAAGGGCCCAGAAAAGTGCATCGACTCCGTCGGCACCGAATCGCATGTGAGCGTTTCGCAGCCGGACACGCTGCTCGATCGCGCCAAGCAGATGATGTTGATGGAGAGCGACCGGCCGCATGTGCTGCGCGAGATGATCTATGCCTGCCGCCCCGCAGGCATTCTCTCGATCCCCGGCGTGTATCTCGGGTTGATCGACAAGTTGCCGATGGGACTCCTGATGAACAAGGGCCTGACCGTGCGCACCGGCCAGACCCACGTCAACCGCTGGACGGACGACCTGCTGCAGCGAATCGAGAGCGGCCAGATCGATCCATCCTTTGTCATCACGCACACCGTCGATCTCGAGGATGGACCGGAGATGTACAGAGTGTTCCGCGATAAGCAGGACAGCTGCATCAAGGTCGTGCTGAAGCCCTGAAGCTGGAGAGAAGACATGCCGTACCTCACCAACATGACGTCAAAGATCGCGCGCTTCGAAGGCGATCCGAAAATCATCAGCACCGGACCGAGTTCGCTCTCTGCTGCCGATCGTCTGGGCAAGGCGCTCGGCTGGTTCAGCTTTGGGGTGGGTCTCGCCGAATTGATCGCGCCGCGGCAGATCACCCGCGCGCTCGGCATGGAAGGCAAGGAAGCGTTGGTCCGCGCCTATGGCGCGCGCGAGATCGGCGCCGGCATTCTGTGCCTGTCGATCGACAAGCCGGCGGGGTTGTGGAGCCGCGTCGCGGGCGACGGCGTCGATATCGCAACCCTGCTGACCGGCATGCGCAGCGACAATCCCAAGCGGGACAACGTCATGCTTGCGCTGGCGGTGGTGCTGGGCGTCACGGTTCTGGACGCGGTGGCCGCGCAGGCGACCACCAGCCGTCACCGCCGCAACGGCGAACCGCGGCGCTACAATGATCGCAGCGGCTATCCGAAAGGCATCCAGCACTCGCGCGGCGCTGCCCGGGAGATGGCGCACACGCTGATGCATGCCTCCGTTCCGGCGTTGACGCATAGCGGCGCTACGGAAAGTACGGCGTAACCGTCAGCCCGCGTTGCGTTCGATCCAGGCGGCGAAGGCATCGAGGAAGCCCTTGAGGAACTTTCGCGTGCCTTCGTTGGTGAGCTTTCCCTGCTTGTCGAACAGCGCGGCGCAGTTGCCGATATAGGCTTCCGGCTGCTGCATCGCCGGCATGTTGAGGAAGACCAACGATTGCCGCAGATGATGGTTGGCGCCGAAGCCGCCGATGGCGCCCGGCGACACACTGATGACACCGGCAGGCTTGCCGTTCCACGCGCTCTGTCCATACGGCCGCGAGGCCACATCGATCGCGTTCTTCAGCACGCCGGGCACCGAACGGTTGTATTCCGGGGTGATGAACAGGACGGCATCGGCGCGTGCGATTCGCTCCTTGAAGGCCACCCATTCGGCGGGCGGCGAAACATCCAGGTCCTGATCGTAGAGCGGCAGATCGCGAATCTCTTCGATTTCCAGCTTCAGTGAATCCGGCGCCAACTCCATCAGCGCCTGCGCGGTCATTCTGTTGAATGAGCCCTTGCGCAGGCTTCCCACCACCACGGCCACATAGCGCGCCATCTGTTTCTCCATTTAAGAGATGCTCTTGCCTGCTCGACGCGCGATTATGGGCCCAGAACGAACCGAAAGAGAAGACCAGCGAAAAACCGGCGCGGCTACCGCCGACGAAGCGGCACTTGCCGGATATCGTCCAGCAGCCAAACACCGATGCACTTGTCGGCGTAAGCGCCATCCGCTTCCGTGCAGCCTTCGTTCAGAATGGCCGCGGGTTCGGGCCATTCAAACGGGCGCCCTTGGAAATTGAGAGGGCGCCAGTCGCCATCCTCAATGTCGTGGTTTTCTTCCCATTGCGTAAATGTTGTGGTCAGAAGATAGCGGGCGTTTGACCGGCAGAAATTTTCGATGGCGCGGGAGATGTTCGAATACGACAAATGCACCAGGCAATCCCGGCAGAGGATTGCATCGGCATCGGGCAGCGATGTTGACGTGATATCGGCGACAAGGAACTGCCGGGCCGACGAATGCCGCGATTGCAGCTGCGCGATGATCTCAGGAACGATATCGATACCGATATAATGGCACGGCAGTGCTAGATCGGTGATCCACTGTGCATCTCCGCACGGCGCGTCCAGGAGCCGTTGTACAGCCAAACTATGTAGCAATGCGGGAAACGTCTCGCTCAGGGCCGCCGCTGCTGTCCGCTCCGAGCCCAGCCCCGATACCGACGACTCGGCACCCCACAGGTTGGTGGCATGGATGCGGATGAAACGATCTCGCAGGCTCAGATTTTGGAAGGATTGCCTGTCCGCATCGAACCGCCTGTGCGCCAAGACAGGCGGGCGCTGCCAGTCCTTCACGTAAGCGCCTGGTCGAGATCGGCGATGAGGTCGTCGGCATCTTCGACGCCGCAGGAAAGGCGCACGAGGGAATCGGAAATGCCGAGCGCGTCGCGCTTCTCCGCCGGCACGGAAGCATGGGTCATGATCGCGGGATGCTCGATAAGCGATTCCACGCCGCCCAGGGACTCCGCCAAGGTGAATAGCCGGCAGCGCTCCAGCATCCGGTTGGTGCCGGCGAGATCGCGCTTGAGAACGACAGTCACGATGCCGCCGAATGCCGCCATCTGCTTTTGCGCCAGCGCGTGTTGCGGATGCGATTCCAGCCCAGGATAGATCACGCGCGCCACATCGCCTTTGCGCGATTCGAACCAGCGGGCGATCTTCAGCGCATTGGAACAGTGCCGCTCCATGCGCAGCGCGAGAGTCTTCAGCCCGCGCAATGCCAGGAAGGAATCGAACGGCCCGGCAATGGCACCCACCGCGTTCTGCAGGAAGCGCAGCCGTTCGGCCAATTCAGGATTTTCGCCCACCACCGCGCAGCCGCTCACCACATCGGAGTGGCCATTGAGATATTTGGTTGTAGAATGCACCACGATATCGAAGCCGTGTTCCAGCGGCCGTTGCACGAAAGGCGAGGCGAAGGTGTTGTCGGCCACCGCCAGCGCGCCGCGCTTCTTCGCCAGCGCCGCGATGGCCGAAAGATCGGCGAGCTTGAGCAGCGGATTGGTCGGCGTCTCCACCCAGATCATCTTGGTTTCCGCGCGCAGCGCACGTTCGACGTTGGCCGTATCGCTCATGTCGACGAAATCGAATGACAGCCCGGCGCTGGCTTTGCGCACGCGCTCGAACAGGCGGAACGTGCCGCCATACACGTCGTCGCTGACCACCACGTGGTCGCCGGTGTTCAACAGATCGAGAACGGTGGCTTCGGCCGCCATGCCGCTGGCGAAGGCAAAACCTTCCGTGCCGCTTTCCAGATCGGCAATGCAGCGCTCGAACGCCTGGCGCGTGGGGTTCTGCGAGCGCGAATATTCATAGCCCTTGTGCACGCCGGGGCTTTCCTGCGCGTACGTCGAACTGGCGTAGATCGGCACCATCACTGCGCCGGTTGTGGGATCGGGATACTGCCCCGCGTGGATTGTGCGCGTGGAAAAGGCGAGGCGGTTGCTGCCGCGCTTGCCGCTCACGGATTCAGCCTCAGGTGATTGATGAGATCGATGCGGGTGATAAGGCCGACGAATTTCTGTCCATCGACAACGATCGCCACCTCGTTGCGCTCGAAAATCGGCGGCAGCACGCCCATCTTGTCGTTCACCTGCACCGTGTGCAGGCGGGCCGTCATGGCGGTGCGCACCGGATCCTTGAATTGCTGCGCGCGGAATTCGTCGTGGCCTTCCACATGAGAGAGGATGTCGCTTTCGTCGATGATGCCGACGATGCGGCCGTCCTTCAGCACCGGCAGCTGCGACACATCGGAGGCACGCATGCGGTTGTAGGCGACCATCAGCGAGTCGTCCGGTCCCACTGTCACCGTGCCCCCTGATTCATAGGAGCGCGTGATAAGATCGGAGAGGTTGCCGGTCAGCTTGCGGTCGGCGAGGCCCTGCTCGATAACCCAGAAATCGTTGAACACCTTGGACAGATATTTGTTGCCGCTGTCCGGCACCAACGTGACGACGCGCTTTGCTTCCGTCTGTTGGCGGCAGTAGCGCAAGGCGCCGGCAAGCAACGTTCCGCAGGAGGAGCCGCCGAGAATGCCTTCCTTTGCCAGCAGCGCGCGTGCCGTCTCCACGCTCTCACGGTCGGAAATAGCGTAAGCCTCCTTCACCAGCGACAGATCGCAGTTCGGCGGCACGAAATCCTCGCCGATGCCTTCCACCGTCCAGGAGCCGGCTTCGATCATCTTGCCCGTTTTGATCAGCGGCGCGAGTATGGAACCTGCGGGATCCGCCAAGACCATTTCCGTTTGCGGCGAGACACGCGCGAAGAAACGGCCCAGTCCTGTCAGCGTGCCGCCGCTGCCGACCCCAACCACCACCGCATCCACATCGTGCTCCATCTGCTCCCAGATTTCCGGGCCCGTGGTGGTCTCGTGCGCCAGCGGATTGGCGGGATTGGCGAACTGGTTGGCGTAGAAGGCGCCGGTCTCGTCGGCGATGCGCTGCGCCATGTCCTGGTAGTATTCGGGGTGCCCTTTGCCGACATCGGAGCGCGTGATGCGCACGTCCACGCCCATGGCGCGCAGATGCTGAACCTTTTCGCGCGCCATCTTGTCGGGCACGATGAGGATAAGCTTGTAGCCCTTCAGCGTGCCGACCTGCGCGAGCCCCAGGCCGGTGTTGCCGGCGGTCGCTTCGATGATAGTGCCGCCGGGCTTGAGGCGGCCATCCTTCTCCGCCGCCTCGATCATGGACTTGCCGATGCGGTCCTTGATCGAGCCGCCGGGGTTTTGGCTTTCCAGCTTCACGAACAGACGGCAGGAGCCGGTCTCGAAACGGGTGAGCTCGACCATCGGCGTGTTGCCGATCAGGTCAAGCGCGGATTTGAGCGGGCGATCGCGAAAGGACATGTCGGGCCTTAAATCACGAGCACCATAGCTGGGCAGCGCGGCGAAACGCCACCGCCCGCGATCACAGGCTTTCGCCCTCTACCTCGTGCTCGAGCGAGCGTACTTTGCGGGCAACATCCTCGAAATAAGGATCGAGCGCCAGCGCCTTGCGGTACAGGCGTAAGGCTCCCGGTTTGTCGCCGTATTCCTCGATCTTGGAGCCAAGCTCCGTAAGCGCCTCGAAGTGCCGCGGATTGAGTGTGACGGTTTTCTCCAGGCAATACATCGCGCCCTGATCGTCGCCGGCATCGTCCTGCAGTTCGGCGCGCTGATGCCATCCTTCCGCATAATCCGGAGCGATGGCGGTGACCGAGGAAATAAGCTTCTTTGCCGTGTCCGCGGCACCGGCATGCGCGGCCGCTGCCGCCCGCGTCATCAAAAGATCGACGGTGGGACTGTCAGAGCGAAAGAACGCCGTCAGAATTTTCTCCTCGATGGGCTTCGCCTCTTCCTCAGACCCTGCCTTGGCCAGCGTGGAAAACAGGTTATCGAGTTCATTCGGCGGGGGATGGCGCGCCGGCAGCTTGGCGGCCGCGAATGCGGTGGACGCGCAAAAGATGCCGGCGAGAACTAGAATAGTGATGCGCATCCGATAATCTTAGCGTCCCCGTTGCGCCGCAGTCATCAACTGCGCGCGACTATCCAATGCGCGGGGCGGAGGTCCACCTTCGGCCCAGTCGAGCAGCTCGGCAACATGCACAATCGGCGGCGCATCGGGCCCGCTCAGATGCTGCAGGCAGCCGATGTTGGTGGTTGCAACCACGTCCGGTTTCACCGCGAGAATGTTGGCCAGCTTGCCCGTGCGCAATGCCGAGGCGATCTCCGGCTGCAGAATGCTGTAGCTGCCCGCCGATCCGCAACAAAGATGGCCGTCGGGGATTTGCAGCACCTCGAAGCCGGATGCTTGCAGCAATTCGCCAGCGTCGGGCCAGCGCAGCCCATGCTGCTGCGAGCACGGCACTTGCAGCGCCACTCGCAATTTGCTTTCGGAGGGGGAACGCGGCGGCCCGAGCAGCGCCTCCAGAGGTAGCAACTTCTCCGAGACTGCGCGGGCGCGCGACCGCCATTCCGGATCATCCAGAAAGAGGTATTCGTATTCGTTGATATGGGATGCACAGCCGGTGGCGGTGATCAGAATACCTTCGACCGACATCGCGCGCTCGAACGCTTCAATCAGGCGTTTGGCCCACATTCTCGCTTCGGCTTCACGACCGAGGTGGTGCGCGAGCGCGCCGCAGCATCCGGCACCTTCCAGCGGCACCAGCGAAATTCCCCGCCGTGCCAGCAACCTGGCCATCGCTTCGTCGATTTCCGGCGCGATGACTTGCTGCACACATCCCGGCAGCAGCGCAATGCGCCGCTCGCCCGCTGCAGCGCACAAGTGAAGTCTGCCGATGGGCATCGCCTCCGCCGCGTCGACTACGTTTCGAAAACGGAGCGGAAGGAGCGCTCGCAACGGCGAAGCGAGGCGGGCCAGCCGTAGCGCAATGCGCGTCAACGCCGGGCGGGTGAGCACGTTCGCAATCGTCCATCGCAACAGGCGTTCGCCGATGGGCCTGTGGTAATGCTGTTCAATATGCGCGCGCGAGCGGTCGATCAGGCGCGCGTACTCAACGCCCGAGGGGCAGGCGGTGCGGCAACCGAGGCAGGAGAGGCAGCGATCCAGATGCGTCACCGTTTCAGCAGATGGCGCGGCGTGTTCTTCCAGCATCTTCTGCATCATCACGATGCGGCCGCGCGGGCCGTCGCGCTCGTCGCCCAGCAGCACGTAAGTGGGGCAGGTGGCGGTGCACATGCCGCAATGGACGCAGGCGCGAAGGTTTTTTTCGGCGGCGGCAATGCCCGCATCGGCAAGATGTTCGGCGCGAAAGTGCGTGCGCATGTCAGACGCCTTCCCACATGCGGCCCGGATTGAACAGGCGCAGCGGATCGAACGCCGCTTTCACGCGACGCGTCAGCTCTGCGCGTACGGGAGCTTCGGCGGGGAATATCTGCCCCAACCTGCGTGTCGCTTCGGATGCCCGAACCAGCGTGAAGCGGCCATCCTTGTGCGCGAGCCAACGCTGCAGATCCTCTGCCGCAAGTCCGGGTGTCGCATTCAGCCAGTGCAATCCGCCAGCCCAATCGGAAACCCACCGATTGTCCAGGCGGGAGCAGTCAGCCGCGAGGGAAGGAGGCAGGACAACGCGCCACACATCCGGTGTGCTGTCCTCAAACATCTTGCCGGACGAGATGCGGCGGAAGAAATCTCCGTCATCATCAAGTACCAAGTTCGGCGCGACTAGTGCGCGCAGCATTGCGATTTTTTCTTTGAGCGATTCTGCCTCGCCTTCGAGGCGGATGAAAGCTGTCTCAGCAGTACAAGCCAGGCCGGTTGCTTCTAGGGGACTCATCCAAATACTTCGCAGCAGCGCGAGTCCGTGACGTCGGTCGGCGCGCACTGCGAAGACCTCAGAAGCAGATCCTTTTGGAAAGATGCGTAACGTCACTTCCGTGAGCGGGCCGAGCGTGCCCATGGCGCCGCAGAAAAGTTTGGGGAGATCGAAACCCGTGACGTTCTTCACGACCTTGCCGCCGCCCTTGTAGGCTTCGCCGAAGCCATTGACCGAGCGGAACCCAAGCAGATGATCGCGGCAGCGGCCATAACGAACAGCCGCCGAACCGTTGGCATCGGCGGACAGCACGCCGCCGATGGTGGCGGAATTGGGTGGCGCGCCGAACAGCGGACCCCAATCGGCGGGCTCGAAACCGAGACGCTGGTTCTTTTCGGCGAGTGCGGCTTCGATTTCCGCAACTGGTGTTGCCGCGCGTGCGGTGATGATCATCTCGTCCGATTCGTAAGAGACGATGCCGCTCAATCCGGAGAGATCGAGCACGTCATCGCATTGCACCGGCCGGCCGAAGCCGCGTTTGGTTCCGTGTCCGACGATCTCCAGCGTGCGTCTGCTGTCGCGGGCTGCGCGAACCACCTCCACCACATCTGCTTCGCTCGAGACTCGAAACGTTGCCATCAGAACCGCGGCAGCTCCGAATGCCGCATCTGTCCGCGTTTCACATGCGCATGCCCCTGCTCGATGCAGGCCGACAACGTCGGAAACACCTTGCCCGGATTGAGCAGACCGCCCGCATCGAAGGCGCATTTCAGCCGCTGCTGCTGCGCGAGATCGGCTTCGGAAAACATTTCCGGCATGAGGTCGCGCTTTTCCACGCCCACGCCATGCTCACCTGTCAGCACACCGCCGACCGCCACACACAGACGCAAAATCTCCGCGCCGAAGGCCTCCGCGCGTTCCAATTCCCCCGGCTTCATCACATCGAAAATGATGAGCGGGTGCAGGTTGCCATCGCCGGCGTGGAAGACGTTGCAAAACCCAAGGCCGTATTCCTTAGCCATCTCGGCCATGCGCGCGAGCACCGCGTGCAGCGCGCGGCGCGGGATGGTTCCGTCCATGCACAGCATGTCGGGCGCGAGCCGCCCCATGGCGGAGAAGGCCGCCTTGCGCCCTTTCCACAAAGCGTGGCGTTCCCGCTCGTCGACGGCTTCGCGCACCTCGTGCGCGCCGCTGGCCCGCGCAATTTCCGAAATGCGCGCCACGCTGTCGGCGACTTCGGCTGCAAGACCGTCGACGTCGATGATGAGAATGGCCTCGCCCTTTGGATAGCCCGGCGCGCAATAGAGCTCGACCGCTTCGATGCAGCGGCGGTCCATGAATTCCATCGCGGCAGGTACGATGCCGGCGGCGGTGATGTTGGCGACACATGTTCCTGAGTCCGGTACAGAATGGAAGGCCACCAGCAAGGTTCGTGTCACCGGCGGCCTCGGCAGTACGCGAACCGTCGCCTCGACAACGACGCCGAGCAAGCCTTCGGAACCGCAAATGATGCCGAGCAGATCGAGGCCGTGGCCGCCGGCAGCTTTGCCGCCAAACCGCACGCGCTCGCCGTCCGGCAGCGCGAACTCCGCGCCGAGCAGGTTGTGTGTGGTGATGCCGTATTTCAGGCAGTGCAGCCCGCCGGAATTTTCCGCCACATTGCCGCCGATGGTGCAGGCGATCTGGCTGGATGGATCCGGCGCATAGTAGAAACCGTGCTCCTCCACCGCGCGCGTGATCGCGGCGTTGGTGACACCCGGCTCTGCCACCACGCAAAGATTTTCCAGATCGATCTCCAGAATCCGCTTCATCCGGCCGAAGCCGAGCAGGATTCCGTCGGCTCGCGGCAGCGCACCGCCGGATAGCGATGTGCCGGCGCCACGCGGCACGATCGGCACACCCGCCTCAAGCGCGAAGGCCAGCACGGCGGAAACTTCGTCTTTCGTCTTCGGCAGCACGCAGGCAAGCGGCGCCTGTCGATAGGCGGTGAGCGCATCGCCGTCATATGCCGTAAGCCCGGCGGGTTCCGAGATCACGCCGTCCGGCACGAGGCGTTTCAGCGCGGCGACGATTTTCTCTCGCTGCGGGATGATTTGAGGATCGGGTTGGGGTAGTGCAATCACGGGCCCATCATAGGGCCAAAGGATCAGCCCTGGCGCGCCTTGAAGCGGGGGTTCTTCTTATTGATGACGTAGGTACGCCCTTTGCGCCGGACAATGCGGCAGTCTTTGTCGCGCTTCTTGAGCGAGCGCAGCGAATTGCGGACTTTCATGGCACGCCTTCAACAAAAGAGGGCCGCGAGCGGCCCTGAAAAGAGGCGCGGAACCTATTCGGCAGGCTT
>JBJMVL010000081.1:0-5060 GCA_045810735.1 Alphaproteobacteria bacterium | reverse complement strand
GAGCGCAAGCGAGACAGTGGTTGTCCAGCTCAGCGTGGCGTCCACCGTCATGTTTTTGGCCACGGCTGCGTCCACCGAAACGTGCGGATACTTGGCGAGCAGGTGGCGAAGATCGGCGACATTCAGCACGGCCGTTGGTGCCGTGGCGACGCAGCTGGCGCCGGTACATCTCACGTTGCTGGTCGGCGCTTTCGCGATGGAGAGATCGGCGTGCGCTAGCAGCACGCCCGCGCAGACCATAACAAAGCTGCTCCAAAGAATTCGCGCGTGGCGATTGCACCGACATGCTGAAGCCCCATTCCGCCTGCCAGCGCAGAGAAGCATAGCCCGATTAGAACTTCGTTAAGACCTGCGGCGAAACTTTAGCTTCGGAAGGAAAGTTCTGCCTTGCTGAAGAATTCGACTGCGTAGCCGCAATGTTTGCTGCCGCTCAGCCTAATCCCCGCAGCGCGTCAATCAGATTGCTGAAATCCTCCGGCCATTGCGACTCGAAACGCATTGGCTGGTGCGTGCTCGGATGCTGGAAGCCCAAGAGCCGCGCATGCAACGCCTGCCGCGGAAATTCTGCGGCGGCGGAATAGGCGCGCTCCTCTGCCTCATTCTTCGCACGCGGGGGCTTGCGCGCGCGGCCGTAAACGGAATCGCCGATCAACGGATGACCGAGATGCGCGAGATGTACGCGGATCTGGTGCGTGCGTCCGGTCTCCAGCCGGCATTCGATCAGACTGGCGAACGCGCGCGCGCCGGTGCCATAGCGCTCGATCATGCGATAGCGCGTGCGCGCCGGCTTGCCCTGGTTGCGCACGATCGCCATGCGCTTGCGGTCGAACGGGTTGCGGCCGATGTCGCCCTCGATCACGCCATCGCCAGCGCGCGGGCTGCCCCAGGCCGCCGCGTGATAGGCGCGCTCGATGGTGCGCGCGGCGAACTGCTTCGCGAGGCTCGCCATGGCGCGATCGTTCTTCGCGGCAACGATGAGTCCGCTGGTGTCCTTGTCGAGACGGTGCACGATGCCGGGGCGCGCCACGCCGCCCACTCCCGAGAGCGACCCGCCGCAATGGGCGATCAGCGCGTTCACCAACGTGCCGTCGGGATTGCCGGCAGCGGGATGCACCACCAGCCCCGCCTGCTTGTCGATGACGATAAGCTCGTTGTCCTCGTACACCACGTTCAGCGGAATGGCCTGCGCCTGCGGCAGCGCCGGCGCGGGCTCCGGCACGCGCACTTCGTAGAGTTCCCCCGGTTTGACCCGCGTGTTGCCGTCTCCTATCGTTCGGCCTTCGCGCGTGACCGCGCCACCGGCAAGGAGTGCCTGCAGCCGGGAACGGCTCAGATCCGGAAGCGCGGCGGCGAGAAAACGGTCCAGCCGCGCGCCGGCGAGCTCGTCCGGGACCCTCGCTTCGCGCAGCGTTCCGCCTATGGAGGACTTCGCAGTGTCAGATTTGTCCGCCACAGTTCCCGCCAACGACGATCCGCGAAACACCTCAAGCTACCGCGCGGCCAGGGCACTCGTCATCATTCTCGGCGTCTTCATCGCGCTGGCGTTTATTGCGCTGATCGTGGGCTTCGTGGTGCGCCTCACCGGGCACAGCAACAAGCCGCAATCGGTGGCCGACGTGCCGCAGATCTATCAGCTGAAGGAAGGCGCGCGGATCGTCGGCATGGAGGCGGATTCGGGTCATGTCATCCTGCGCATCCGCACCGATCAGGGCGATGAGATCGTGATTGTCGACGATGCTTCGGGGCGGGTGGTGAGCCGGATCATTGCGCCGAAGTGAGCCGCGCCGGCCAGCGGCTCGTCGTCGCCAGGCTGCATGAGCGGCGGACGTGACGCCGCAACTGAAGCTGCTGTTGTTCCTGTCGTTGTTCGTGGCGGTGCTCGCCTTCGCGATTCCGTGGCTGACGCATTTCGCCGATCGCGGCTTCTACGTGGCGCTGGTGCTGGTGTGGCTGGGACTGCTGATCACCGGAGTGATCCAGCACCGCCGGCGCGGATTGTGGCTGCTGCTGGGCGCACCGCTTGCGCTTTTCTGGCCGGCGGTGATTGCGATCTGGGCGTCCGGCCCGGTGCATCTGGGATTCTAGACCGCCCGCCTTGCGACGAAGTGGTTTCCGGCCAGTTTGTTGATCCGGCGGCGCCGCTGTGGTTCTAATCGCCGGCCGCGGATGCTCCCATCGTCTAGCGGTCAGGACGCGGCCCTCTCAAGGCTGAAACCGGGGTTCGATTCCCCGTGGGAGCGCCATTCCGACAAATCTGCGTTGTTTTCATTGGCGCTTTTCGCCGTTTTGTCCCACCGCCCCGTTTTGTGCGCATCCGGTGGGACACTTTGAATGCCATTTCGTTCGAAGTCAGTTCCACTTTGTTCGAGCTTGATGAGTCCAACTGTGTGCGCCGCCAGTCGCCGGCGATTGGCTTCCTTCGTGTAGTGAATAGCCTGCTGCTCCGTCATCCAGCCGAACATCGCCATGAGCTGGTGAACGGTAGCGCCGTTGTCAGTTGCGATTGTAGCAGCAGCTTTGCGCAGTCCGTGCGCCGTGCAATTTGGCAGACCGGCGTTGCGACAGGCCTGGTTGAACCAATTCCCGAACCCCTTCTGCGAATAGGCCTGGCCATGCTGCGTGACGATGAACGTCAGCTCATTTCCCGCCGCTAGGTCGAGTTCCTTCACCAGTTCGTCGTGCAGCGGCAGTTCCACCCAGCCTCGTGGATTGTCGATCAGCTTCTGTTGATGGAAACGAAGCCAGCCGTCCTCAACCATCTGCGGTCCAAAACTTCGCGCATCGCATCCGCGCGCGCCCGTGTAGAGCATGAGCGCCATTGCGCGACGCTCCTTTGAGTGAGACGGATAGTGTTCCATGAATTGTGTGAGTTCAGCGTGCGTCCACGTATGCCAGCCCACAGACTTGTATTTGAACTTCCTAACGTCGCCGACCGGATTGGCCGAAACGATGTCCGCGTGCTCTTCAAGGCCAAACGCAAAGACATACCCGACGACTTTTAGCACCTGATTGGCAGCCGCTTTCGTAGTTGCCTTCCGGTCTCGCAGTACGCGAACCGCTCTCGCGTCCATCTTCGACACGGGCATGTTGCCGAACAGGTGCGTCGAACCGGGATGAATGGGCTGCGCCCACGTCCATTCAAGAGTTCGGCGTCGCGCGCTGATCGTGCTATCCTTCAGCGCCCGAAATTCTGCGCTGGTCATGTATTTCTTGCAAAGCCATTCCCATGTAACCGACGCTGCCGGACTTCCCGGGCGAGCACGCCGAACTAAGGGCCTTGTGCTGCCTTTCAGGACACATGCGTACTGGTCCATAAACGCTGGAGTCCAAGGCATCTCCCGCAGACGAATCTTTGGCTGTCCCGGCTTGCGAAAGTAGACGCGGACGTTTCCGTGGCGGTCTGTGTCTTCGCAGCAGTATTTCGGCAATCCACGGGGCATAATCACTCCACTCTAGGCGGCAACGCGGCTCCAAATGTCATCCTGGGCAGAGCCATCTTCGCTCGACAGCTCGTCGAACGCCAGGTCAAGGGCTTTGCGGTCCCACATAACAACTCCACCGATCCTTTTTGGAGCAGGCATCAGACTGTCTCTTACCCACATATCGAATGTTGTCGGTGAGATACCAAGGTATTGGGCCGCTTGTTCACGCCTCAATCCACGAGGTTCGATCTTCAAATCACATCTCATGGCAAGCTTTGCCTGTGACACTGCCGTGGCATCCTACTATTCGCTGCTGCGATCCTCTCGTCACGTCAGCCACGCCGCAACGCATCGAGATGTTCGTTGTACCGGCGCGATGCCTCTGCCGCCTGCGCCAGGTCGTAGTATTCCGCGGAGGTGGCGAGACTGCCGTGTCCGAGGATGGTTTTGATGATCTGCACGTGCTCGGGATCGGCGAAGGCGATAGAGGTGGCTGCCGCATGACGGAAGGCGTGCGGATTGATCGCGCGCCCCAGCCGCTCTTTCGTGAGTTTCATGATGCGCTGGTACACCATGTCCTCGCAGAGGCCGCGCCCCCATGTCGACAGCCACAGCTTGTCGCGCTGCAGCGGATCGCGCTTCGGATTGCGCAGGAAGATCGGCCGGTAGAGGGTCAAGTACCGTTCCAGATACGGCACCAACTTTTCGGGGAACGGTGCCTCGAGCGATGTCCAGGTCTTTGTTTCGGCGGCCTGGAACTCGATCCAGTAACCGCCGCCGCGGCGCACCAGATGCCGGCCCATTTCGATCGCCGTGAAGTTCGCCAAACGGAACGGGCGCAGCGCCAAGAGCGCGACCATGAAGGCGTCGCGATAAAGCACTGCGCGTTCGAAAAGGCAGCGGTCGGTACAGCGGTCCGCTTCCTCCATGCCCTGAGCGCCGCAATGCAGGAGATCGGCCGAGTCCACCAGACGCGCATTCTTGTTGCGGAATGGCGTGGTCCTGCGCTCGAGCCTCATCCAAATCTCCTGCAGCCAAGCCCAGTCGCCCTCCGGCACCATGACCTTCGCGGCCATGTAGACCTGGCTGATCCTGCCGGTGATGGTTCGCATCGACAGGGTCTGACGCAGATCGCTTACAAGCCGCCCCACATTCTCCGGGGTCATCTGCTGCGCCGGCCCTGCGTGCGGATCCAGCAGCCCGTTCTCGGATAGCCACCGCAACCAGTGACCATAGGACCGCACGACGGTTAGCGCCGTGCTGTCCCGCCAGTGCGCGGCTGCGCCGCCGGGCGCCAGGATATCGCCGTGCTGGCGGGCGGCATTCCAGGCCCACCGGTCGGCGGCGGGCCACTGATGCAGAGTCCAACTTTTTACGGGATGACGCGGCATGTTTTCAGCTCCTTGCTTCCGGCTCCGGATTGCCGTCACGACCGTCGTCGCGCAAAGAGTCGAGCAGCATGTCGTAGTGCCGGTGTGCCGCCGCAGCCTCCGAACCATCCGCATAAATCTGCGCCGTGGTATCCACACTGCGGTGGCCGTTCAGCAGCTTGACCACGCCGTACGCGCCCGGGTGGGCATTGAGGTACGTCTTCGCGGCGAAGTGGCGGAACAGATGCGCATGCATCTCGATGCCGAT
>JBJMVL010000080.1:0-6435 GCA_045810735.1 Alphaproteobacteria bacterium | reverse complement strand
CTCGCCTCCGGCATCGCGCAGCAGCATGGCGCCGAGGTGAAGGTGTTCGTCGATACCGCACCGGTGATGGAAAAGCCGCTGGCGCAGGCCGCCGGCGCGGGCTGGCAGGGCAAGCACACGAACCTTGTGTCGCGCCTCTATGGTTCCTGGCTGTTCCTCGGTTCGATCTTCACGACCTTGGAAATTGCCCCCGACGAGCCGGAACAGGACCATTGCGGCGCCTGCACACGCTGCCTCGAGATGTGCCCGACCGAAGCGTTCACCGCGCCCTACCGGATTGATGCGCGGCGCTGCATCTCTTACCTGACCATCGAACACAAAGGACACATTGCGCCGGAGTTCCGCGCGAAAATGGGCAACCGCATCTATGGATGTGACGATTGCCTCAGCGTTTGCCCGTGGAACAAGTTCGCCAGCGTGGCGCGTGAGGCGCGCTTCCATGCGCGCGCCGAGCTGGCACAGCCGCACTTGGGCGAGCTTGCAAAACTCGACGATGCGAAATTCCGGGCGCTGTTCCGCCGCTCGCCCATCAAGCGCATCGGCCGTGATCGCTTCGTCCGCAATGTGCTGATCGCTATCGGCAATTCCGGCGATACCTCGCTCGTACCGGAAGCGGAGCGGCTTCTGGGCGATGACTCGCCCCTCGTGCGGGCCATGGCGGTGTGGGCGCTATCGAAGCTGGGTTGGCAGGGTGCGGAGGAACTCTCGCGAAAGCATCTGCCGATGGAAGCGGATGCCGGTGTTCGTTCGGAATGGTGCGATGCTATTTCGGTTTTGCCGCCTGCAGCGCATTGAGGCGCTGCTGCGCGATCGCTGCGGCCTCGCCGCCACGAGCATTCGAAACGACCGCTTGCCAGTCGGTTCGGGCTCCATTCGTATCACCAACCTCCAGCTTGAGAGTACCGCGCTCCAACAGGGCGTCAGGATAATTCGGCACGATGCGCAGCGCGGCCTCGAGATCGGCGCGTGCATCACCCCCGCGTCTAAGCGCGTGACGCGCAGAAGCACGCAGCACTAAAAGATCGGCGCGATTGCCATCGATTTTCAGCGCGCCGGAAAGGTCGGCATCGGCCGCCTTCCAGTCGCCCAGCATGGCGGCGGCCCGCGCGCGGTCGGCCAGCAGATCTGGGTCACGCGGCGAAAGCGTCAGCGCCGACGAAAACGACACGGTCGCTTCGCCACCGCGATGCGCCAGCAACCACGCATTACCGGCCTGATCGAAAATCGCTGCGCGCTCCTCCATGCTGGCGAGATTCGCATGGCCCAGCAGATCGAGCTGCTTTGCTGCTTCCGGATAGCGCTTCAACGCGACCAGCGCGAGCGCGGTGCAGTGGGTTGCGGCCGCACCGCCGCCGCTGCCTTCCCATGCGCGCGCTTCGGCGAGTGCCTTCCGGGCATTGCTGCGGCTCAGCTCGAGGCAGCCTTCGTAGCGGTTGCGGCCGGACAGCGAAGGATTGTCCGGCGCCGGCTTGTTCACTGCCTGCGCAGCGCCGGCGACAACGATCAGATAAACGAACAGTCCAACACATGTCGTTCGCATTCAGGCACCTTTCAGCGCTGACGGAAATCAGGCAATGGTCTTCCGGAAAACGGGCACCGTAGCCATCGCTGTCATGACCTCAAGTGACAATCCGGCCATCCTGCAAGTGATCCCGGCGCTCGATGCCGGCGGCGCGGAGCGTACCACCATCGATGTTGCGCGTGCGCTGGTGCGCGAGGGCTTCCGTGCGCTCGTGACAACGGAAGGCGGCCGCCTGGAGCCCCTGCTAACCAGCGTCGGTGGCGAGATCGTCCATTTTCCGGCAAATTCGAAATCACCGCACACGTTGCTGCGGAATGCCGGTCGCCTGACGAATCTGATCCGTCAAGCAAACGTGGCGCTGATCCATGCCCGCTCGCGCGCGCCGGCGTGGAGCGCGCTTGTTGCCGCTGGGCGTGCGCACATTCCATTCGTGACAACCTATCACGGCATTTACAACGCCTCGAATCCGCTGAAGCGCTTCTACAATTCCGTAATGGTGAAGAGCGACGCCGTGATTGCCAACTCTCGGTGGACGGCGGATCACATCGCGCGCGAACACAACATCTTTCCGCAGCGCATCACGGTGATCCACCGCGGGGTGGATTTGGAAGAGTTCGATCCCGCGGGCGTTTCGCCGGATCGTGTCGCCGCTCTGCGCGCGCAGTGGAACGCGCGCTCTGGCGACATGCTGATCCTGCTCCCCGGCCGGCTGACGCGCTGGAAGGGCCAGCTGGTGTTCATCGCGGCACTAGCGCAACTCGCGCGACAAGGCGCGTTCGGTTTGGCAAAGGCAATCATCGCTGGCGATCCGCAGGGCCGCGACGACTATGCCCGCGAACTTCGGAAGGCGATTGCGCAAAACGAACTGGAAGGCATTGTGCAGATCGTGCCGCACGTCGACGATATGCCAGCGGCCTATTTGGCAAGCGACATCGTGGTCTCCGCATCGACCGATCCCGAGGCTTTCGGCCGGGTGGCAGCGGAAGCGGGCGCCATGGGTCGCCCAGTCATCGCCACGGATCACGGTGGAGCCCGCGAAACCGTGCTCGTGGACAAATCCGGGCTGCTGGTTCCGCCCGGCGACGCAGATGCCCTCGCCTACGCTATCCAAACCTTGCTCACGATGGATGAAGATGGCCGCCGCGCGATGGGCCAAGACGGCCGGGCGCATGTGCGGAGCAATTTCTCCCTCGAGGGGATGTGCGCCGATACCATCGCCCTCTACCGGAGCTTGCTGTCGTGCGCCGGTTCCGTCTGATAGGCTGCCTGCTTCGGGGTGTCGGAGGGAAGAATGCGGACGATCTTTGGCGCGGCCTGCGCCACTCTCATGCTGTTGCTGACGTTGCTTGCGGCGAATACCGCGGCGGCGCAACCTGCTCCCGCCCCCACCTCCACTGTCAAGGTTCAGCCGCTCGCGCCTCCGGCGGCCGCACCTGCCCGGCCGAGCTTCAATGCCCAGAAGGCGACAAACGCCTATCTCGCGCAGATAAAGGGCCAAGCCCGCAAGAATTCCGATGCGTATTTTGAAGGTGGTTATGTGCTGCTGTTCGTTGACGCGCTCTACACCATCGTCGTCGCCGCACTGCTGCTCTGGCTGGGAATTTCAGCGCGAATGCGCGACATCGCGCAACGGTGGACACGTTTTCGTTTCGTGCAGACGGCGATTTACGTACTCATGTTTCTGGTGATCTTCACCATCGCGCAGTTCCCGCTGGCTGTATACGAAGGTTTCATCCGCGAGCACGCCTACGGCCTTTCCAACATGACCTTCCCGCAGTGGTTGGGCGATTTCGGCAAAGACTTCGCAATTACGCTCGTATTCGGCACCATCGTTCTGACCGTGATCTACGCCGCCATACGCCGAACGGGACGGCGCTGGTGGGTCTGGGGCTGGCTGATCACCATGGTATTCTTCGCGATCGCGGCTGTGATTGCACCCGTCTATATCGCACCCATGTTCAACAACTACTATCCGCTGAAGGAAGGGCCGGTGAAGCAGGATATCCTGTCCCTCGCGCGCTCCAATGGCATTCCGGTTACCAACGTTTATGAATTCAATGCTTCACGGCAGTCGAAGCGAGTTTCCGCCAATGTGTCGGGCTTTCTCGGCACTACGCGGATTTCCATGACGGACAACCTCCTGAATCGCTCGTCCCCGCGCGAGGTTTATGCCGTTCTCGGTCATGAGATGTGGCACTATGTGCTCGACCATAATGCCATTGGCCTCACTTGGGTGGGGCTCGTATTTCTAGTGGCTTTTGCCTTCGTGCATTGGGGTTATGGCTGGCTGGCCGTTCGCTACGGCGGCGGGTGGTCCGTGCATGAAATTGCTGATCCTGCCGGATTGCCGGTGGCGGTTGCTCTCTTCACCTTTTTCTTTCTTGTTGCGACGCCCGTAACCAACACCATTACCCGAACGCTCGAAGCGCAAGCGGACATTTTCGGCCTGAACACCGCGCGGCAGCCCGACGGCTTTGCCAAAGCCACGCTCATGCTGAGCGAATACCGCAAACTCGATCCGACACCCCTGGAGGAATTTGTCTTTTACGATCATCCGTCCGGCCGCAGCCGCATTTCCATGTCCATGCGCTGGAAAGCCGAGCACCTGAACGATCCCGACATCAAGGCCGGGCCCGTCTCGCCGCAATGAAGGGATTCTCGCTGAGCGTCGGTCGCGAAGGCGCGCCTCTGCATGCCGCCGCACACAGTCACCATCCCTGGCCGGACGTGACATTCGCCGCGCAGGAGGCCGCCTGGCAGGATGCGGCGCGGCTGCTCGACCGCAAATGGGAGCACGTCTTCGGCGAAGTAGTCCCGGCGGCCCAAGGGCATATCGCCCGTCTACTGAACCTGCCGGATCCTTCGAGCATCACCTTCGGTCCCAACACACATTCGTTTGTGCTGCGGATCCTGTCTTGCTTTGCACCTGGAAAGCCAATTCGCGTGCTGACTACGTCGTCCGAATTCCACAGCTTCTCGCGCCAGATGGCGCGCATGGAAGAGGATGGCGTAGTCCAGGTCACGCGCCTTGCAACCGAGCCATTAAATTCGTTTGACGCGCGCTTTGCAGAAGCAGTGGGCCGTGGTGACCACGACCTCGTGTTCTTCAGTCAGGTGTTCTTCGATTCCGGATTTCGAGTGCGCGACCTCGAGCGGATTATGGATGCCGTGCGCGATCCGGAGACTTTCATCGTCATCGATGGCTATCACGGGTTCATGGCGGTACCCACCGAGCTGAGCGGCATGGCGGATCGCGCGTTCTATCTGGCCGGCGGCTACAAATACGCCATGGCGGGCGAAGGCGCCTGCTTCCTGCACTGCCCGCCCGGCTACGGCCCGTGCCCGCGCGACACCGGGTGGTATGCGGGATTCTCAGCGTTGGAAAAGGGCGGCGGCGATGTCCCGTATGCGAGCGACGGCAACCGCTTTCTCGGTGCCACCTTCGATGTCTCCGGCATTTACCGCTTCAATGCCGTGCAGGACTGGCTGCAAACGGAAGGATGGACAATTGCGAAAATGCTCGCGCATGTCCGCGGGATCGAGCGCGCGTTTCTTGCGGAATTGGACAATCTGAAATCGCCGATCCGGTCATCCGATCTGCTTGTGACCGATGAAGAACGACGCGGACGGTTTCTCGCCTTCCGCACGCAACATGCGGGAACGATTGCGGCCGCGCTGGCAGCGCAAAATATCATCGTCGATTATCGCGGCGACAGTTTGCGGATTGGCTTGGGCGTCTATCACGAGAAAGAGGACGCGCTTCGATTGGCGAATGCGCTCACCAGCGTCCGCGGGTGAGCAGCCCCTTCACTTCCTGCACCAGCCGGTCGCGTTCGACGGTCACCTGCGCCTGCCGCTCGCCCAGCCATTCAGCGCGGCTTTCGATGCCTTTCGACAACTCGGCCCCACGTTTCAGGTCCTTCAGCGTCACCTTGCCGGACGCGCGCTCGTCGGCGCCCTCGATCACCGCGATCGCGGCACCGCGCTTGTCGGCGTATTTCAGCTGGTCGCCGAACTTCTTCGTCCCGACATAGGCCTCGGCGCGCAAACCTGCCTCGCGCAGCTCGCGCGCCATGGCAAAGCTCCGCGCCATATCGTCCACGGTAAGCACAATCGCCAGCGGCGCCAGCGCCGCCTCACTCCGCTGTTTCACCGCGGTAAGTAAACGGCTGACGCCGATGGATATGCCGGTGGCCGGCACCTGTTGTCCGGTGAACCGCGCCACCAGATCGTCATAGCGTCCACCGCCCGCAACCGAACCGAACACAATGGTTTCGCCCGCTTCGTTGGTGACCGGGAATTGCAGCTGCGCCTCGAACACCGGGCCGGTGTAATATTCCAGCCCGCGAATGATGCTGGTATCGATCTGCACGCGATCTTCGCCATATCCGTTCGCTGCCAGCGCAGTCCGTATGGTTTGCAGCTCTTGAACAGCCGCAATCGTGTCGTACCGCTCGGCCGTAGCGGTCAGCAGTTCCATCACGAGCGCGATCTGACGTTCGTCCAGTCCGGCGCCTTTGGTGAAATCGCCGGACTCATCCTTGCGCCCTTCGCCCAGCAGGGCCTGCACGCCCGCTTCTCCCAACCGGTCATATTTATCGATGGCGCGTAGCACCGTGCCGCGTTGCAGATCGCTGACGGACGCGGATTGCAGCACGGCATCGAGCAAGCGACGACTATTCATTTTCACGATGTATTCGCCGCGCTTGAGGCCGAGGGCCTCGAGCGCGTCGCACGCCATCATCAGGAGCTCGGCGTCGGCGGCCGGCGAGGCGCTCCCCACCGTATCGGCATCGAACTGGGTGAATTCGCGATAGCGCCCCGGCCCGGGCTTCTCGTTCCGCCACACCTGTCCTACCTGGTAGCGGCGGAATGGCTTCGGCAGATGCTGGAAATTCTCCGCCACGTAGCGG
>JBJMVL010000079.1:0-36967 GCA_045810735.1 Alphaproteobacteria bacterium | reverse complement strand
TCGCGAATGTGCGATTCCCGTCCGAGCGCGGAACAGTCAAACGGGATGAAAATTGAACCAACCCATGTTGGTCATCGCCCGCTTCATGCGGGCGACCCAATTGGATCACCCGGACAAGCCGGGTGATGACAAGCATCGCTTCAGTCGCAGGTTGGACTCTGTCCGCAGCGACCCCAAAACCGATTTTCGCGACTCTTTTTTTCCGACGGGCTACAGGCGCCCGTTTTGCAACTCCGCTTTGCGCTCGGCGAGCTGTGCGCCAATGGCTTCGAGGTCGAGCGAGGATTTCCGGACCTTGGGGAACATCTCGCCTTCTTCCTCCTTCACATGGTGATTCACATATTCGCCGAGCACCTTCACCTGGGCTTCCCAAAGCTGATCGCCCGGCGAGCCACCCTTGATCTTGGCGATGAGCTCTTTCACCGAGGTGTGCTCCACTTCCGCTTCGTCGATCAGGTCGCCGTCCTTCCGCAGCGCCTCGCGCGCCGCGGGGTAGAAGATCTCCTCCTCGATCTCGGCGTGCACTTCCAGCGCGGCGCAAATCTGCTGCGCCAGCTGCGCCTGCTTGGATTCGGAGCGGGATTTGTTGAATTGCTCGACCATGGTTTTCACTTCCTTGTGGTCGGCTTTGAGCAGCGCGATGGCATCCTTCGCGGCTCGGCTGCGGTTAGGCGATCTGCGGGTTGTCTTTCGGGCGGCCATCCAATGTCTCTCCTGAAGATGAATTGCTGTGCTTGAGAAAGCGACAGCGGGGCTTCCGTTCCGCCGGTTCCATGGGGGGTTTGAAACGGTGCAACCGCCGCCCTATATTCCGGGAGCGAAACAATATGCGGAAGGAGGTGATCCAGTGTCTCATTGTCATGACCTGCGGCTGAACGGTGCCGCGACCTGGATCGATGCCTCTGGCGAGGTCCGGTTGGCTTAGCGCCAGATTCAGCGGTTCCGTTAGAGCCGCAGTTGACAGTGGAAGGGCCGCTCCCAAAAGGGCGGCCCTTCGGCTTTTCGGAAATCACGAAAAGCGCGATTCAATTCGGAAACAATGTTGCGAGACGCGGAGTGCAGGTGACGACGCTCTATTCGATTGGCCATTCCAACCGCAGCCTCGGCGATTTCCTCGCCCTGCTGCAGGCGAACGGGATCAGGGCGCTCGCCGACATTCGCCAGTTCACCCGCAGCCGCGCCAACCCGCAATTCAACGCGGAGACCTTCGCGACCGCGCTAGCGGAGAACGGCATCGTGTACGAGCACATCGTGGCATTGGGCGGCCGGCGCAGTTCGAAGCTGATGGAATCACCCAATGGCCTTTGGGAACATCCGGCGTTTCGCGCCTATGCGGATTACGCGCTGACCGGCGCTTTCGAGAGCGGCCTCGCACGGTTGCTGGAGATCGCGGGCGAAAAACGCACGGCGATGATGTGTGCCGAAGCCGTGTGGTGGCGCTGTCATCGCCGCATCGTCAGCGATTACCTCCTCGCGCGCGGGGATAATGTGCTGCACATTCTCAGCGACGCCGAGCCGAAGCCGGCGACGCTCACGCCCGGCGCTGTTGTGCGTGGCGACGGTAAAGTGGTCTATCCCCCGCAGCAGCCGGAACTGCTTTAGCTTGCGTGCACCAAACCGACCGGGCCAGCGGCCGCCTGCGCGAGAACGGTCATGGCCGAACCGACTTCCGACGGCGCGGCGCCGGCTTGCGTCACCAGCATTACAGAATCGGCGTGGCGTGCGAGAAGCTGCGTGCTTTCGCTGAGTGCGGCGGGCGCGCTGATCACCAGCAGATCGCAACTTCCGCGCAGGTGCTGCAGGAGTTGCGCAAATTGCGCCGAACCGAACATCCGGTTGGCGTCGCCACGCGCCTGCGCGGAGGAGAGCAACAGCACATGCGAGCGGCCATCGCGCGCCATGCTCTCACTCAGGCGCGCGTTGCCGGAGAGAACCTCCGCCAGCCCGCTGCGCGGCGCGGTGTAGCCGATGAGGGACGCCATCGCAGGAGCATCGAGATTTGCATCTATGAGTGCCGCGCGGCGGCCGGTCTTCGCCGCCGCGCGGGCAATGCTGATGGCGAGGATGGCCGCGCCCTGCTCGTGCTGCGGTGACGTCACAAGCAAGACTTTGGAGGCGCGGCCGAGAACGTCAGTAGTCAGCCGCTGAACGGTTTGCGCATACGGCGTGTCAGGCCAGTCCAGCACCAGGTCGATGGCGCGAGGATGAGTCACGCCGGATATGTCGGCGAGCAGCGGCACGCCCGGTTGCGCTACCGGAGATCGCACTTGCATGGCAGGCGCGAAGCGCTCCATGAACAGGACAATCAACAACCCCAGCAGCAGCGACACGGGAATGGAACCCGCCAAAATCAGGGTGCGCTGCGGAAAACTGGGCGTGATCGGTACGGCGGCGTGGGAAATCACGCGCGCATCCGAAGCCTCGATAGCATTCTGATCCTGAATGCTGCGCAGGCGCGAAACAAATGCTTCGTAGATTGAATGCATTGATGCGGCATTCACTTCCAGCGACTTCAGCTTCACCCGCAGAAAATTTTGCGCCTGCGCCTGCTGCTCGGCGGTCGACAAGCTGCTTTCCAGCGAGGCGACCTGCGCGCGCGAAACCGAGACATCGTTGGCGAGCGAGCCGGCGAGCCGGGTCACTTCCTGCGCTATCTTGCGTTCGAGATCGTGTTTCTGGGATTCGGCGGCGATCAGCTTCGGATGCTTCGGGCCATATTTCGTTGCGAGCTCCGCCTCACTGCGGATGAGGTCGGCCTCCTGCGATCGGAGCTGGATGATGACCGGCGAGGCAATCGCCTGCGACATATCGGCGGCGTTGCCCGATTTGGTCAGCACCTTGACGCTCGAAAGCGTTGCCTGCTTTTGCGCAAGGTCCGCTTTGGCCTGCAGCAACTCGGCGCTGATCGCGGCGATCTGCTGATCGCTGAGCGGGACGCCGCCAGCGGACTCACTGAGATTATGCTCGGCTTTGTACTGTTCCACTGCAGCGTCGGCAGCCTGAACCTGCCGCGAAAGATCGCGCACGCGGAACTCGAGCCAATTCGTGGTATCTCGCGTGGCTGCGAACTTCGCATCCAGCTGCGATTGCACGTACGTTCCCGCAACCGCATTGGCGATCCGGGCCGCCTTTTCTGCGGAACGCGCCTTGAAGCGGATGGAAATTGCCGTGGAGAGCCCTTCGTTCTCGACCGACAGGCGGTTGAGGAACGCGCTCACCACCTGTTCGTGACGCAGCGTCGGATTCGTCGCACCGAAACGGCTTGGGCGGTTGAACTCCGGATCGCTCTCCAGGCCGAGCTTGTCGACCACCAACGACGCGAGGTCACGTGAGGTGAGAATCTGAATCTGATTCTGAACGGAGGTCGGATCCGTAGGCAGCGACGAGAGAACGGAAGACGCGTCGGCCACATTGTTCCGGCGCTGCTCCAGCATCACCACAGCGGACGCGGAGTAAAGCGTGGGAAGGAGCATCAGCACATAGGCCGTCAGCGCGACACACGCAGCGGCAATGCCGAGGATAAGGCGATGACGGCGGATCATCAGGCGCAGCAGGTCGGGAAGCCGAAACGGGATTTCCAGCGGTGCAGGCGCAGGCCAAAGCGCCGCCTTCGGCACGGGCAGAACTGTTTGTGCGCTTTCCATCTCTGTCATGCCTTCTGCCGACTAAAATGTCGTCGGCGAATTTAACCGTTCGGGAACTGATGAAGGCTTAACGGGCGGGGGCTTGTCTGGAATTAACCCGGCGTTAAGCACAGGCCGGGCGCGCAAAAACGAGTCCGCCATCGCAAACCACATGGGCTTCCGCATGAACAGGGAGTCGTAGGGGAGAATTCGCGGACTGTACCACGCCAGCTCTGCCTTCAATCCCGGCGGGTCAACAAAGCGATCCGATAGTCCCCATGTGAGGACCCCGGTGGTTGCGGTGTTGTCGAGCACCACGTCCAGGTAGCGCCGGCTGGTATCGGCTACGGCGCGATCGCGCACCGCCTCGTCGCTTGAGCCGCCGCCGTCGTCAACGTCGTGCTCGGTCACGAGAATGCGCAGGCCGATAGCTTTGAGGCGATCGAGAAAGTCGCGCAGCTTGCGCTGATCGACCGGCGTGCCAAACGCCTGCAGATGCCCCTGCATGCCGTAGGCGTCGATAGGGATATTGTGCGCCTTGGCCCTCTCGAGGAAATCGAGCGTGGCGGCACGGAACCGATCGTTCCACGCAGCTCCCGCTTCGCAACCCCAGTCGTTGTAAACCAGCAGCGCATGGGGATCGGCATCGCGTGCCGCGTGAAACGCCGCCGCAATGTAGGAGGGCCCGAACGCCTTCAGCCAAATCGTTTCGCGAAGATTGTCCCTGCGGCCATCCCCCGGCGCCAAAGCTTCGTTCAGCACATCCCAGGAATGGATACGGCGGCGATATCGGCCAACGACCGTTTGAATATATCCGATAAGGGCCGCTTCCCGCCGGGAAGACTGCAGCATGTTCGGAAGCCAGGACGGATTCGCCTTGTGCCAAACGAGTGTATGTCCGCGAAATGCCATGCCGTCGTCATTCGCAAAGCGAAGCAGGGTATCGGCTGACGCGAAATTGTAGGTATCGGGCTGCGGCTGGAGCGCGTGCCGCTTCATTTCGTACTCGGCGACGAGAATGCCCGCCTCTCGCTTTACCAACGACACGAATTCAGCATTGCCGAGCTCACCCGTTGTGGCGGCGCAGCCGTAAAGACGCCCTGTCCTTGCGGCGAGCGCGGCCAGTGTGGCTCCTGATGTGATGCCGATGTCCCGGCAACGTGCGCCGGCAGAGATGGCGCCGACGCCGAGAGCGATGGAACCCGCGAATGCTCTACGCGTCTGCATAGTGTTCAACGCGCTGCAAGGATCGCGTTTCACCGCGCAGGTTCTCGAGCTTTTTCATCAGCCCGATGGCGCGGTCGGCGATGCCGCGGTACAGCCGATCGGAAAGAAAGATCTGAAGGAAAATGATCGCGGCCAAACGCGGGCGGTAACACCCGCGGATCACCGCATTCACGTAGAGCACGAGGGCCTTTAGCTTGTCATGCGGTGCAATACCTTTGGCAATCGTCCATCCGCGGCAGCCGTGGTACGCGGCCGGCGGAATCTTCGGCCGCATTTCCCTCAACCAGCTGGCGAGTCGCAGCCCTTTGCGATTGGCGGAACTGCGGTTCGGATCAGGCATATCGTGCCAGATCGCCCCGGGTTCATCGAGCATGACAAAACGGCAGCCCTGGAGGAAAAGCCGGATGGCGAAATCGGTGTCCTCGCCGAAGCGCAGGTGTTCGGCATATCGAACCCGCCGGGCGGTGGCAGTGTCGACCGCGATCGTTATGGTCGGCACAAAGCCGCGCTCGCAGAGCAAGTATGTCGCCATGTGCTCATCGGCACGGATCGCACGCGGCGGCTTGAGAAAGGTCTTGCCGTTCCCTCTGTCCACCACGACGCGCGCATAGCCGGCCACGCCCGTCGAGCTCTCGAGCAATTGCTTCATGCGCTCCAGGTGACCGGGAAGGAACTCGTCGTCGGAATCGAGCGGTACAATGAATCGCCCGCGGGCCAGATCGATGCCGAAGTTTCGTGCGGAGCCGCCGCCGCCATTGACCTTGCGAACAAAGGTGATCCTGGGATCCGAGAATTGCGCCACCACGGCAGCCGGATCGTCGGATGAGCCGTCGTCATTCACCAGGATTTCGAAATCCTGACAAGTCTGCGCCAACACAGAGCGCACCGCGCGGCCTAGAACGTGTGCACGGTTGTAAACGGGAATGACGACAGAGAAGAATGGGCTCATGGTGCCTGCCGTTCCGGCGCCAGAGTCGCAGCGACTCCGACCGGTCTATGGCGGCCGGCGTGCAGACAGGCGAGCATCAACAAGAATGTTACCCAGGCCGGGCCGTCGCCCTCGAGAAAATCCGATTCGGAAAAATTGTGAAACAGCTCGAACACAAAGATCGCGAACAGCGGCGCGTAAAACATGCGCTCGGAGCGCGAGCCTAGCCGGCGGAACGCGAGAGCGGGCTGAACAACGAAGGCCAAAACTGCAAGTGCAAATCCGATCCCGCCGATCGTGACGAGCATCTGAAGATAGGCGTTATGCCCATGCGCCTCGCCCCACACCCATTTGTCTGCCACGTAGTGGTAGAGAGGAGACAAGGCGCCGGTGTTGGAAAAGGAGCCGAAGCCTGCGCCGAGCATCGGATGGTCGCGGACAAACGCGAATTGTGCCTGCCAGATCGCCACCCGGCCTGTCAGTTCCGTGGGATCAGCGAGATAGCGCTCGATGACCGGAAGTTGCGTCGCCAGTGCCAACGCACCGAGACCTGCCACGAGCGCGATGGCGGTCAGCACGAGCCATCGTTCGAGACTGCGAGGGCGCGTGAAGCGAAAGAGCACGCCGGAAAGCAAGGCAATGGGAAAGAGCGCAAGGGAGGTTTTTGATCGCGTCATCACGGTGAAGAACACCGCCGCTACAACGATCAGCCAGTGCACGAGCCGCTTAGTTTCAAGCGCGCGAAAGAAGAACAGTATCGCGGTGATGGCAGATATCGCGCCGGCGATGTTCTTGTGAAAATGGAGCCCGCGCCAGTTGCCGATGAGTTGCCGGTCGCTTTCGTCGGGTAAATGCACCGCCTGGTGCACGAGCAGAATGGACGCGAAATTCACCAGCAAGACCCCGGCCAGCACCCATCGCAACAGGCTGAGAGCGCGCTCGGGGCCAAGCGCGTGAACGCCCAACATCGCAGACATGGCGATCACGATCTCAAGTCCCGCACGGCGCGTCGTGACGTCTGGCGATTGCGCCCAGAGGCTCGTGAGCAGGCACCAGCCCAGAAGCAACGCCAGCAGAGGCGGCATCACGGACACGATGCGCGTGCTAAGCGACTGGAACGCTGCGAGCACAAGTGCGGTGAATGTTACGAGATAACAGACCTGTCGCCAAACATCTCCGGCTCCGGTCCCGTTGTCGCCCAGCGACAGAGCCGCCACGTCGCGGACCGCGAACGGCTTAAACGTGACGAAAATTAGCAGCAGAAATGCGACGAACGCGGCATCGACAAAGAGACCGCGCCGCGCGGGCAATGGCGCGTACGGATCAAAGGTCAGCTCAAGCGCCATGGACGACGGCGTATTCATCGTAACGGTGTCCGGAGAGTGCTGCTGCTTTCCCCGCCGCACGGAACAGTTTGCACAGCGCCCTCGATCGCTGACGTGGAAAAGGTGCGGCGGCAATCAACAGCACCGGAGACAACAGCGCGACACCAACAATCTTCGCCAACTCCGGCAACAGGTCCGCGCCGCGTTGCAGATGCTTCAGGAATACCCGCATGTCTGAGTTGCCGGTGCGGTAAGCGCGCTGTAACACCCACCCCAAGGTGCTGCGGGAGGATGGCACCCAGGCATACGCCACCGCATCGTCCACCCAGGCGAAGCGCCTGCCCTGCCGCCGCAGACGTTCGAAGAAGTCCCGATCTTCGCCGCCGCTAAGCGCAAAAGCCGGATCGAAGCACGGCGGCGCAAGACCTTCGAAGCAGGAACGGCTGATCAGCACATTGCTCGTGCTGTCGATCATCGAAATGCAGCCGGTTCTGTGCCGCATGGGCGCGATGCCATGGCACTCCTGCACTTGATGGTGTGGCGGTGTCTCGAATGCGCGCATAACCGCGCCCTGCAAGGCGTCGGCTCCAGTTACCTTCTGCACGCGCAGAAATGCGTTGAGCCAATCGGTGCTTGGCCATTCATCATTGTCCAACATCGCGATCAAATCCGCGCTTGAATGCGCAAGAATATGTGACACGAGCGCATTGCGCGCCTGCGCGATCCCGCGCTCCGCCGCGACGATGCACGTAAGTGGCCAGCGATATCCACGCCGACGCAAGGTGTCGCACAGGGCGACTGCTTCTCGCTGTCCCGCGTCGTTATCGGCAACGAGCACTGAAACCTGCGCGGATGTTTCGAGCCGCTCAAGCGCCAGCAGCAAGCGCTCCAGGCTCTGCGGGCGGCGAAAACTCGGGATCGCGACGACCACTTCAGGCATTGTCACGCTTCCATGCACGCGTGAGCGCAAAGATCCGTTGGGTCGCCACGAGCTCGCCCATAAGAATGCCGCAGGGCGCCGCTATCGGTCCGGCAAGTAGCAACAACACGAGTGCCGATGTTATGGAAACCACGCTTGCCCAAGCGCCCGCGCCCGCAAGCCTCCGGAATTCGCCTGCTGCCTGCAGCAGCACGGAATCGGGTGTGCGCATCGCGCGCAGCGCCATGACGGAAGCCGAAATCGCCAGCACGAAAACAACGTCCCGAAAGGCATAGTCCTTCTTGACGATGAGTTGTGGAAACCATGTCAGCAGGGCCGCCGCAAGCAGGATGGTGGCCAACCAGATTGCGCTCGCCGCCGTTCGAAATTCCTTAACGATGCGGAAAGCCCACGCCTGATCCCCGGCCCGCAACGCCCATGACATCAATGGCCGCTCCATGTCCGGTACGGCCGTCAGCACAAGAGAGACAGGTCGCATGAGAAGGCTTCCCACAGCCAGAACGGCAAACGCATGAGGACCGGAGATGAAAGTGACCAGATAGGCGTGCGCATTCACCGTCAACTCGCTCAACAACACGCCGAGGACTGCCCAGCCAGACATGTCGCGCCAGATGTCGAGGAAAGGTCCGAGTTGGCCGATCCGAAGTGCCCGCACGTATTGGGGCAGGTTCCGAAGCTCGAGCGTAAGCAAGCCGCATGCGGCGGATGAGAACAGGGCCAGTGCGGTGGTCCATCCATTCAGCCGGTGAACCGCTACAAGCACAAAAAGGCTGCCGCAAAGAAAAACGCTGTAGGCGACATCCGATATCGCCACAGGAGCGTTTCGCGCCTGACCATAGCTCCAGCACCGGGCGAACCACCGCAGGCTCATTAGCCCGCCATAAGCGCCGAGCAGCGCTGCGACCGGTGCTGCCCCGCCGCTGATACAGATCACCAATGACACGGCCAGAGCGGCCAGCGCCGAAAAGAGGAGATTGGTCTTGAACAAGGTCAGCCGCTCCGCCTCCGTTATTCCGCCAGGCGCCGCGTTCTGCCTTGCGATCGGTGGAGTGAACGTGGCGCCGGAGAGGCTGATGCAGAACGGAACGACGATGAGGAGAAAGGAGAACAGCCCGAATTCAGCGCGGGGAAGACTATGGAGGAAGATCAGCGCGGCCCCGAAATGCGCCGCGGAAATACTGACCGGCCCCAGCGCGGACAAGAAATAGCGTTTGACCGCGCTGAGCAGATGCGTGGCGGCGCTTCGGCGCGAGTCATTCGGAACGCCGGCCAGTGTGACCAGCATCAGCGCCAGTCCGGTCACGGCTTGACCTGCTGTATCGCCGTTCGCGCGCGCGGAAGCGACGAGGCAGTCCGTGTGAGCAGTGCAAACAACGCGAGTGGATTGGTGATGGCGTAACGCCAAAACAGCCGCCGTGGCTCACGCAACAGGCGATGCAGCCACTCCAAGCCGCCAGCCTGCATCCAAACAGGTGCGCGCGCGTACTCGCCGGTGGCGAAATTGAAACAGCCGCCGCAGGTCACAATCCAGCCGACATTCAGGCGATTGCGATTGCGAAGGCAGAATTCATATTCCAGCGGTACGCCCAAACCGACCCACAGTACGTCTGCCTCGGATTCGTTGATCGCTTCGCAGATCGCGGCCTCGTCGTTATTTTTGAAATAGCCGTTGCGACGGCCGGCAATTTGAAGTGGCGGATAGCGCTCGGAAAGGAGTGCCGAACACCGGGCGTTTACTGTCTCAGTGCCGCCCAAGAGAAAGAAACGGAGCCCGTGTGCGGCGCCGAACTGTGCCGCATCATGGATGAAATCCGTCGTAGCGCTGCGTTCGGGAATGGGGTGGCGCGTGAGTAGCTTTGAGGCCAGTACAACAGGCTGGCCATCAGCATGGATCAGGTTCGCGGCCTCGAAATATTGTCGGAAGTGCATGTCGGTCGCGGCGAGGGCGATAGCATGGCCGTTGCATGCAAACACAAGTTTCGGCCCACGGTTACCGCTGCGTGCGGCCACACAGTCGCCCACCATCAAGGTGGCGAGCTGGGCGCGCGACAGACAGGCGGTCCGAATGCCGCCGACGAGAATCTCGCGATAAAGGCGGTGCGGCGCCCGTCGTTCCTGCGCGCTTCGGCGTTCCTCATGCGGTGCGGTTCGCAGAATTGTGCGTGGAAGGAATGCCTGCATCAACGCACATTCCTCTGCCGGAACACCTCAAAAAGCGTGTGAAGGAGAATTTTGCAGTCGAGCCCGAGGCTGAAATTCTCGATATACCAGACGTCGCAGTCGATGCGCTTCCGCATAGCTGCAAGGGTCGGCGTTTCTCCGCGTAGCCCGTTTATCTGCGCCCATCCGGTGATCCCGGGACGCATGGCCTGCCTGTGCACGTAATGCGGAATACGCTCGGAATAGTACCGGTCATGCGCGCGGGCATGCGGCCGCGGGCCGATGAGCGACATCTCACCCCGCAGTACGTTCACCAGTTGCGGCAACTCATCGATACTGGTCCGCCGCAAAAAGGAACCGATCCGGGTGATGCGGAGATCGCCGCGCGTCGCCTGAACGACGTGATCGCCATTCTCCAGGACCGTCATGGTCCGGAATTTCAAAATGTCGAACGGCACGCCCCAGCGGCCCAATCGGGTCTGCCTGAACAGAACAGGTCCTGGCGAATCCAGCCGGATGAGAATCGCGACAATCCCAAGTACTGGTGTGAGAAGGATGAGCAAAAGAATGGATAGCAAAATCTCAAGCATGCGCTTGAGCGCCGTGGCGCCCGGCGAGCGGGCGGCCGCGGCGCCCGAAGCGAAATCCAAAGGCAGCGCTTCGACATAGGTGTGTACGAACCGGTGTTCGATCCCCACGACCGCAGTCCATAAATTCTCCGCAAGCTGGAATTTGCAGAAGCCGCGCCATGAAACTCTGCACTCGCTGTGTCAGGGCGAGACTGAGGCGATTACGCGCCGATAATCATGAACGCTCTGTCCCGAAGCGGGACGCCAATGTTCGGCGCGACGCGATGTCAGATCACGGCGCGGTGCCACTGAGATACGCGCCGATTTGCGAAGCGTAGCAGGGGCAGAACGCTCGCGAGATGCGGTTCGTGGCGGTGAAGCCCATAACGAGGCAGCAGCCACGGATTTTGCCGGGCGTTCAACGTGCCGCCCAGCGTCGTGAACGCAAAGTCATACCCGGCATCGCGCACCGCCTGCCACGCATCGCGACCGATGTCGCGGGTGTTGCCGAAGGGATAAGCAAAGTAGCGGCACGGTCCCACTTCTTCTTCGATACGCTGACGCGGTCTCGCTGCCTGTTTCCGTAACAGCTGAAGGTCTTCGAAAGGATGCATCGCCCAGTGCAAATCTGCATGCGCGCCGATGGTCACGCCGCCGCGCGAAAGCTCCCGGATGCCATCCCAGGTGAGAAAATGCTCGCTTGGATGCGCCCCTTTGATCGACTCCGCGCTCTTCCCGAGTGCCGAGACCATTGCATCGATTGTCTGATTTGCAGCGGCAACAGGTAAAAAGCGCAGCCGCTCGATCACTTCGGAGCTGGCAACGTGGCGCGCGCCATTGAGGTGTACCGGCTGAGGGAAGTGCGGCAACCGATAACAACCGTCCGGCGCCTCCCGCAGAAAGGTGCGGGTGAGGAACATGGGGCTCAGTTCGCCTTCATCGATGTGCCGCGTGCTGACGAATGAGGTCCAGGGCAGCTTCAGCTCCCGGAGGATCGGCGCGGCCACCGAAAGAGTGTTCGCATAGCCATCGTCCGACATCAGGAACACGGTGCCCCGATGGCGCTGGGGGTGATGCAGAACATGTTCCAACTCGGAGATCGGTGTCACGTCGAAATGGGTTTTAAGGGTGCGCGCGATCCGCGCGAATTCTTCAATCCGGAGATGGTTCTCCTGCACCTCGGGGTCCGCGATCTCGCGTTCCACACCGTGGAAGAACACCGCCACCGGCCCCGACAGCGGGCGAAGCAGGGAAGGCGGGAGAACCGCCGCCGCTTTCCGCATAAGGTCAGTCCGGATGTCCAATTCGATTAACCCTGTGCCGTTCTGAAATGCCAAGCGCCACTGCGACTCATCGACTTGCAGAAAAGTAGCCAAGCCGCTGGTCCAGGATTTGCTGGTGCCGTGGCTGTCAGCCTGCATGCTGGGAACTCGCGGCCAAAGGGCAAAAAAATGAACATACGTGTCGCCGTCGATCACCCTCTGGACTTTGCATCCAAGCTTCGGTCTCGCGAGCTTACGGTTGGCGTGATCGGCTTGGGCTACGTCGGTCTGCCGCTGGTTCACGCCTTCTGGCAGTCGGGCGTGAAAGTGCTGGGGTTCGATATCGATGCGGCGAAGGTCGGCAAGCTGGAAGACGGCATCAGCTACATCAGCCACTTCGCGGCGGAGAAAATTCATGCGATGGCCGCGTCTGGCCGCTTTCATGCGACGGCTGATTTCAGCCGGATGGTCGATGCAGATGCCATTCTCATCTGCGTTCCGACGCCGCTGAACGCCACGCGCGAGCCCGATCTTCGGGCGGTCGTCGCCACGACCGAGACGATTGCTGCATATCTCCGCCCGGAAACCATGGTGGTGCTGGAATCCACGACCTACCCGGGAACAACCGAGGAAGTCGTCCTGCCCATTCTGGAAAAGAGCGGACTGAAGGCCGGCGGCGACTTTTACCTCGCCTTCTCGCCGGAACGGGAAGATCCCGGCAGCAAAGTGGAGACCCACAAGATTCCCAAGATTGTGGGCGGCCGGGATGCGCGCTCCGGTGAGCTGGCGGCGGAGCTCTACCGTCTCGTATTTGAATCCGTGCACACGGTGAAGGATGCGCAAACTGCGGAAGCAGTGAAGATTACCGAAAATATCTTCCGCGCGGTGAACATCGCTTTGGTGAATGAGTTGAAGCTTGCCTATTCCCGGATGGGCATCAACATCTGGGACGTGATCGAGGCGGCGAAGACAAAGCCGTTTGGCTATATGCCGTTTTATCCCGGCCCCGGCTTGGGCGGCCACTGCATCCCCATCGATCCGTTCTACCTCTCCTGGCGGGCGCGCGCCTTCGAGTTCGACACGAAATTCATCGAGCTGGCTGGCGAAGTGAACCGCGCCATGCCGCGCGCCGTCGTCGACATGCTGCAGGAGGCGCTGAACGGCCGTTTCGCGCGAGCGCTCAAGGGAGCCAGGATCCTGATCGCCGGTATCGCCTATAAGAAGAATGTGGACGATCTACGCGAAAGCCCGGCCCTTCGCATCATGGAGATCCTGCAGGGGCTAGGAGCGGAGGTTTCTTACCTCGATCCTTATTTCGCGGAGATACCACTAACGCGCGAACATGCAGGGCTGCGCGGGATGAAAGGCATCTCGTTCGAGGAAGCCACGCTAGCCGATTTTGACGCGGTGCTGATCGCCACCGACCATGACAGCTTCGACTATCCGGCGATTGTCGGCTGCTCCAAGCTGGTGGTGGATACCCGAAATGCGACCAAAGCGGTAAAAGACGGCCGCGAAAAAATCGTTCTGGCCTAACGCTCCGTCTCAATCTTCACAAGCTCGCCATTGCGAAGAAGTGCGAGAGGTGGTCCGAAGCCAGCCCGGGCAATGGTTTTCTGGCTGGCAATATTGGTCCGGGACGTGTCGATGTAGAAGACGCGGTAACCGCGCCGGCACAGAAACGCAATTGCATTCTGCAAGACGGCGGCCGCCAGACCTTTCCGTCGCATATCGGCCTCGGTTCGCAACGGTCCAAGTACGCACGCATCCTGTTCGATCGGATAGCGCCTGCCGACCGCCGCAGCCCAAACGTAGGAAACAATGCGATCGCCCGACACAAAGCCACAAAGGAATCGACGGCGGGTCATCACCTTCATGAAGGCTTTGAGAACACCAATGGTCCCGAAGAGCCGCTGTAAAAGAACCATGTGCGCGACGATACCCTTGGGTCCCTCAATGAAGATGGGACTGGCATCTCCGAGGCGAACGACTGCCCCAAAAGCGTTCTCCGGCCCGCGACGATAGACGAAGTCTTCACGCATGTGGTCAGTGTGTGGCTGCCGTCAGGCGATTCCACATGTATTCCGCTTCAGCAAATGCGCGGGACAGGTCCGCCCGCAGATTTGCGCGCCAGTTTCCAATCCATTGTCTCGGATGGAGGACAAGCCACAACACGGGAGGAGACTTCTCCAGCATAATTTGTGGCGGACAAGGTTGCCACCACACTGGAGCAGGCCTGTCGGCCACGCGAGCAGTACCCCTTTGCCATAGACCTATCTGGCTGATTTCTGCAATAATTCCAACCTCATCCAGAAGCTGCCGGTCAACGAACGCATTGTTCATGACGCCGAGACGGCGGTTGAGGAAATCGCCATGCGCCGCGACGGTGCGCGGCGCGACTCCAGTCAATTCGTGGAACCGCTCGACATTACTGCGGAATTCGCGCCGCAGTTCATCGCGTATTAGGTCGATGTCAACGCCCCTCCTTAATCCGCGGTGGTGCGCTAGCGTCGAAAGTTCCTCGAAATGATAGCCGACTTCGCTGCCGTGCAGTGCCATGCGGGCAATCAGTGCGCGATCAATCGTCGAAAGCCGAAAATAGTATGTGGAGCGAACGCCTAGCTCCTGCTCGACTTCAAACATTCTACCCGCGCCACATGGATCGGTATCGACATCAACTCGCAGAATGCAGACGGGCACATTCGGCGGATTGTTATCGCGGATCAGAGTTGCGTATTGGCAGGCTGTCAGAAAGCGGTAGTTGTGTTCGAGGATTTGCTTGAGGAGCGTGCGGTACTCTGCCATGCGGTGCTGCATAAAATAGCTTTGATGGAGCCGCGGTCCGATTTTAGCGAACCGCATGCGACCGCTCTTCGTTCCAGCGCCAGATTACGCGACGGGGCTGGAACCCGCATTCCTTCTTGAAGATGCGCAGGCCGCGTCCACCGCCAATGTACATGTCGTACATAGCCCATCGCGGATATCCGATGTGCTCCCTCTGCGCTCTCATCGTTATGATCGCTTCTGAAACCAGCAAATACATGATGCCATCCTTGAGCCGGTCCTGCTCTCCCATGATCCGGGCGAAACTGAACACATCGCCCAGCACCGGAATGTGGCAGTAGGCGCGAAGCACCTCGTTCTTATCGAGAACGCCGTAGAATGGGCGGCGGTTGGCGCAGTACCGACGAACCCGAGCCGGATCAGTATAGGAATACGTAAGAGGTCTTCCTTGCCGCCGATCCGCTGAACGGTTGATCGCAAGGATTCGATCCGCATGTGCCGGCGCGTCGATTTCGGTAAACCGGTAGCCCCGGTCGACTGCGCGCTTCCGGCGCTGCCGCAGGTTGCGCAAGGACTTTCCGCCGAGCAGCTGTTCGGGAGCGGCGGGAATCGGCAAGAGCGCCGCCCCAAAACTCTTGCTTCGAAGTAGCGGAAACCGCTTGTGAGGCCCCGTAAACGCACGGAAAGCCGCGCGTGCTTCCTCGCTGCCGAAAAGATCGATCTCGACGGCTGTTGAGCGGGCAACAAGCCAGACTAGCTCGGCCTGCTGCTTCAAGTTGGCGAAGTCCGGAATGTTGGTGCCCGTGCATTTTCTGGTGGCCCCGGTCCGACTCGAACGGACACGCCCTTTCGGACTACGGATTTTAAGTCCGTTGCGTCTACCGGTTCCGCCACGGGGCCCGCAGCGGAAAAGGCCAGTTTGACAGGCGAAAGTCCATGACTATATTGCCCCGCTTTCCGCGATGGCACTGCCCCCGGACCCCCGTTTTCTGCCAAATTGGATCTCTGAATGACGAAGCGCGCGACTGCCAAATACAAACTTGATCGCCGGATGGGGGAGAGCGTCTGGGGTCGGCCCAAGAGTCCGGCAAACAAGCGCTCCTACGGGCCTGGCCAGCATGGCCAGCGGCGCGCCAAGAAGCTATCCGATTATGGTACCCAGCTACACGCCAAACAGAAGCTCAAGGGTTACTATGGCAATATCACCGAACGGCAGTTCCATAAATATTATGTCGAGGCCGCACGCCGCACGGGCGACACCGGCGAGAACATGATCGGACTCCTGGAGCGGCGGCTCGATGCTGTGGTCTATCGCGCCAAATTCGTGCCGACGCCTTTTGCCGCGCGCCAGCTAGTTAGCCACGGTCATGTGAAGGTGAACGGCCGCCGCGTGACCATCCCGAGTTATCAGGTGAAGGAAAGCGACGCGATCGAATTGACGGCTAAGGCAAAAGATATGGCGCTGGTGCTGGAAGCGGCGAAGAGCGCCGAGCGCGACGTGCCGGACTACGTTGATGCCGATCATAACAAAATGACGGTCAAGTTGCTGCGCATCCCCAAGTTGGGCGATGTGCCCTATGCGGCGCAGATGCAGCCGCACCTGATCGTGGAGTTTTATTCGCGCTAACCTCGCGCGGCGTTCCCTGTAGGGCCGTGGGTAACTCCGCGGCCCTTTTGATTTCAGACGCCAGCACCTATGTGCCAGGGAGCATCAAAGGAGGCGGCGATGTTCATCATTTTCGGCGACAAGGGCTCGGGCGCGTTCTCTGCGGAAGCAGCGCTCGCCGAAGTTGGTGCGCCGTATGAGTTCAAAACAATTTCACTGGAGAGGAACGAGCAGCGACTGCCCGAATTCCTCGCCATCAACCCCAGCGGCAAGATGCCCGCCGTTCGGCTGCCGGAGGGGCAGATTCTCACCGAGTCGCTCGCGATCCTGTTGACGGTTGCCGATCACTTTCCAAACGCGCGCCTCTTGCCGCCGCAGGCGAGCCCCGAGCGCGGCACGGCCTATCGCTGGCTCGCCTTCATGGCGGCAGAGATTTATCCGATGGTCGAGATTTCCGATTATCCGGAACGTTTCGCGCCGGAAGGTGATGCCGCCGAGGCCCTGCGTTCCAAGGCCAAGGAACGCATTCGCGACCGTCTGCTTATTGCGGAGCGGCAGGTTGCTGGGCCGTGGTTTCTGCCGAGCGGGTTCTCCATTCTCGATATTTATGCGGCCATGTTCTCGCGCTGGCGTAACACCATCGGCCGAGACTGGCTCGAAGCGGGCCACATTCCGAACCTACTCGCGCTGGCAAAATCCGTATCAGAGCGCGCGCGGATTTCGCCCGTCTGGGAACGGCATTTCGCGCGTTAAGCGTTTTCCAGCGCAACGCCCTTTTCGGCGAGGAAGGGGCGAATCTCGTCCGCTTCGTACATCTCACGGATGATATCGCAGCCGCCGACGAACTCGCCCTTCACATAGAGCTGCGGGATGGTCGGCCAGTTCGAGAATTCCTTGATGGCCTGGCGGACCTCCGGGTCTTTCAGCACGTCCACGGCTTTGAACTTGACGCCAAGATTGGAGAGGATCTGTACCGTGGCCGCCGAAAAGCCGCATTGTGGAAACACGGGCGTGCCCTTCATGTAGAGAACGACATCATTGGATGCGATGTCGCTGGAAATGCGGTCGTGCGGCAGATCGGGCATGGGCAGTTCCTCGGGACTATTTCTGTTGAAGTAGTTTCCCGAAGTCGCGTGGTCAAGCTCGCTGGTTATCGCAAACCATCGGCATGGGGGATTATCCTTCGCAAAAGCCGCGCTACCGTAGCGCGAAAGGCGGTAGCTTCGCTTTGATCACGCAGGACGTGTCCAAGCCCTTCACCGTGGCCGTCTTCAGGAACTGCTTCATGATGCCATCCAGACAGTCGCTGTCGGACACATGCGCGCCCGGCGCCACGATGTGCAGGCTGTTGGGAAAATACTTGGCGGTCACCTCGCCCCAATGCGGCGGCGTCACCGGATCGAGATTGCCGGAAATCAGCAGCACTGGCACGTCGCTCTTGTAGGGCGCGAGATCGTCGGCCGGCAGGTTCGCTTTCGGCCAGACGCTGCACGCCGCCATCTGCCCGCGCACGCGATAATCGCCGATGAAGCTGCCGGCGGTTGCTTTTGCTACTTCCTCGGGGCGGATGCGGTTCACGTCCTCGCTGCAGCTGACCGAGAGCAGCAGGCCCATGGCGATATCCTGCTTCAGGCTGCGGCCGTGCTCCATCGCCACCTTCGCGAAGGGCTGGTGGTCACCGCCGCGCGCGCGTTTCAGGAACAGCGGCACGCGTCGGGTCATTGTTTCATCGTATAGCATCACGCGCAGGCCGTCGCCAAAGGCGGAGTCTGTCAGCGAGACCGTCAGCGGCTTGCCGGTTTTCGGATGCTTGAGAATAACCTTCGCCGGACGCGCCTTGAGTTGCGCAAGGACCGCATCGAGGTCGGCTTGCGGATCGGGAAAGGCGCGATGGCAGGCGGCATCAGCCGCGCATTGCTGCGCGAGAATATCGAAGGCGCGCTTGGCCGCCGAGGCGTGATTGAGAGGCCCGCGATCTTCGAACGCATCTATTCCGGAGAGAATGGCGGCTCGCACATTCTCGCCGTGCCGCTTGATATACACCATCGCGGCGCGCGTGCCGTAGGACCCGCCCAAGAGATTGATTTTGGAATAGCCCAGCGCTTTGCGCGCGTCCTCCAGATCGTCCGTTGCGGCGTCGGTGGTGTATTGCGTCAGGTCCGCTTTCTTCGACAGCACCCTGGCGCAAGCCGCATACGCCATGCCTTCGCGAAACAGCGGCTCCATGTAATTCTGCGGATGCTCATCCGTGCCGCCTTGCGGGCAATCGAGCCGCGTGGCAGCGCCTGTCCCGCGGAAATTCACCAGCACCATGTCATTGTCATCGGTGAAGGGCTGCTGCGCAAAGCCCGGGGCCTTGTAGGACGCCATCTGTCCTGGGCCTCCATCGAGGAAGAAGATCGGCTCCTTCGCGGGCTGCTTGCGCGCCGGCACCACGATGACTTCCAGGGCAAGCCTTCGCCCCTGGGGCTTGGCGCGATTTTCCGGCACCATCAGCATGCCGCAACGCAGCTCTTGTTTGACGCCTTCCGGATGACAGGGTTTGAGCGCCAGATGCGCCGAGGCGCCATTGGCGGTGAAAAACAGAAGAACGGAAACGCCAAACCAAACGCGCATAGCGAACACCTGCATTAAATTCTCTGCTGTTATGTAGTATGCTGCCGCTAGTTGGCAGCCATTCGCGCAATGGGATTCTCTTGTGCCTGGAACGTCTATTCTGATCCGAGCGGGCGCTGCGCTGTTTGCGCTGTGTCATGCACCATTTGTGCACGCACAAGGGCCTGTCACGCGCTCGGGCAATGTCTATCATCGCGCGGTGTGCCCATGGGCCAGCGAGGGCGCGGCGCGCTGTCATTCGCATATCGTCACAGACGCGAACGGCAGGCCGTTGGTGAATTTGCAAGCGCCGGTCGCGGGATACACGCCCGCTCGGCTGCGTGATGCCTACAAGATTGCGGCCCGCGGCGATCCCTCCACCGTTATCGCGGCGGTGGCGGCATATGGTTACGACAATGCGGAGTCCGATCTTGCCTTCTATCGCAATTACTTCGGCCTGCCGCCCTGCACGCGGAAGAACCGCTGCTTCAAGAAGCTGAACCAGAACGGCAACGCCCGCGATTACCCGAAGCAGGATCTTGACTGGGCGCAAGACTCCGCCATCGATCTCGAAATGGCGGGCGCCATGTGTCCCGCTTGCACGCTCTATCTCATCGAAGCCAACGAGAATTCCTTCGCAAGCCTTGGCGCCGCCGAAGATACCGCCGCGCGGTTGGGCGCGCATGTCATCCTCAACAGCTATGGTGGCGACGAGCCCGGCTCGCAACAGTTCGAGCATTTCTATGATCATCCGGGCGCGACGGTGGTTGCGAGTTCGGGCGACCGCGGCTTCATTGTGCAGTTTCCGGCCTCGTCCTCACATGTGATCGCCGTGGGCGGCACAAGGCTGGTTCCTGACGCCGGCAAGCACCGCGGCTGGAGCGAGAGCGCGTGGGCGGAAGGCGGCAGCGGCTGCAGCATTATTTATGAGAAGCCTCGATGGCAGCACGACCTTGGCTGCGCCCGACGGACCGTAGCCGATGTCGCGGCGGAAGCTGATCCGCAAACCGGCGTCGCCATTTATGGGCCACTCGCCAATGGCGGCTCAGGTTGGCTGGAGTTCGGCGGCACCAGCGTGGCGGTGCCAATCGTCGGCGGCATCTACGGCGCCAATGGCGGTGTCGCGCAGGAAGGCCGCGATCTCTATCGCCATGCCCGCACGCTCTTCGATGTCAAATCCGGCAGCAATGGCAGTTGCGATCCGGCTTACCTTTGCACGGCGGCGCGCGGTTATGACGGACCCACCGGCAACGGCACGCCGAATGGTATCGCTGCGTTTGGAAAGTAGCTGCGCAACTTTAGCGAGCAAATGGTGGTGGATTGGGTCCTGGGGAGTCGATCACCGTGACCTTCTTGATCAGCACCGGTGACATCGGCGTTGCACTTGGCGGGAACGGCCCCTGCGCGCCACCGAGCGGAACCGCAGCGATCTTGTCCACCACATCCATGCCATCGCTTACGCGGCCGAACACGGCATAACCGGTGGTGTTGGGTGCGGCGCCCGCGTCCGGATCGAGATCGGGGTTATCGGCAAGATTGACAAAGAACTCCGCCGTGGCGGTTGCCGGCGCGCTTTGCCGCGCCATCGAGAGAGTGCCGCGCACATTCTTGAGGCCGTTCGCGCTTTCAAGCGGGATGGGCGCGTGCACTGGCCGCGAATTGCCGTTGGCCTCGATGCTGCCCATCTGAATGACGAACCCGGGCGCGATCCGATAGATCGTCGTCCCGTCGAAATGGCGTTCCTTCGCGTAAGAGATGAAGTTCGCCACCGACTTCGGCGCGTTGGTGCGATCGAGCATGATGGTGAAGGTCCCCAGTGAAGTTTCCACCTTGGCTTGCGGCGGCGCGGCCACAGCCACCGCAGCAACCGCGGGACCTGCGGTGATGGTGGTTTGGGCCGCTACCTGCCCGGCCCACAGCACCGCCGCCGTCATTCCTATCACCCAATGCGCAGTCATCATTCCTCCCAATGCTTCAGGCCTCAGTATCATATAAATCCTGAAGACCGTGCGGAATAAAGCTCTTGAGCTAAGCCGCGCCGCCGCGCGCGCGGATTAGCGCGCGCGCCTTCGCCGGCGCCTCGCAGACGCCTTGGTTCAGTCGCCCGATGGTGATGACGGTCTGCACGCAAGCCACATACTCACCGGGGAATGCCGCGCGAACCGCGCTCACGGCGGCGATGTCGATCATTACCGGCTCTCCGTTCGGTCGTGTGAATTTCACCTGCGTACCTTTGGCGCCGCTGACGAGCCCGGTCACCTTCACCAAGTAATTTCGGGTTTCCAGCGGTAGCAGCCCAGCGTTCCTTAGCCGGATATCGAGATGACCTGGGCCGTCGTTGTAGGCGGCAAACATCTGCGGGTATCCATACTTGCCCCGCAGCCATTTGAGGTACGCGGTGCCGGCCACGATATTGTCGTGTGGATCGTACGGGTTGGTTCCGAGGCCATATTGGGCGCGTATGTCGCGGTAGGTTTGAGGCATCAGCTGCATCAGACCCATCGCGCCGGCGCGGGATCTGATCGCCTGATGCTCGGCGATCATGGTGCGCCCACCGCTTTCCACATGCATCACGGCGCGAATCCAGATTTCCGGGATGTTGAACCGTTTGGCAGCCGCAGCGATTTCTCCATTCCAACGTTGCATCAGCTGACCAAAACTCATCCGCTGCTCCTGCTGGAAAACCGACGAAGCAGGTGCAGCAAGCTTGTTTGGCGCCATAGCCACTGCCGTCGCACCTGTTGAAAGCAACGTAAGAAAGGCGATATGAATCGCAGCCCGTTTCACAAAAGCGTCGCTCTTCTGGCAGAGGCCAGCTTGCCCGCGCGGGCTTCAATCGGCAACCACAAGACTTCGGCATGGCATTTGCTGCCTGCTCCGCTACAATTGCCATCGGCTGAGGGGATTGGAGGAAAAATGAAAATGCGCGCAGGTCTTGCGGCCCTTGTCTTGGCATCTGTTCCCGCCATGGCGCTCGCGGACGAAAGCGTCATCACCTATCACAATGGAATTCACCGCCAGGGCAGCTATGTGGTCCCAAGCCTGACGCTCGCTGCGGCGGCGAACGTGAAGCCGGACACCAAGTTCAAGGCGTCGATCAGCGGCCACGTGTATGCACAGCCGCTGTTCTGGAAGCCGAAAGGTGCACGCCGTGGCCTGGTGATCGTGGCCACAGAATCCAACAATGTGTATGCGCTGAATGAATCGACCGGCAGCATCGTGTGGCAGAAGAATCTCGGCGGCTCAGTTCCGCGCAGCGATCTGCCTTGCGGCAATATCGATCCCGTCGGTGTGACAGGCACTCCCGTCATCGATCCCGCTTCCGCCACATTATATTTGGGTGCGATGGTAGATACCGGCAACGGACCGAAACAGCGCGTGTTTGCGCTGTCGCTGGCTGACGGCTCTTTGCTTGCCAACTGGCCAATCGATATCGAAAGCGCACTCAACAAGCTCGGTGCGACCTTTACGTCGCCGACACAGGGAGAGCGAAGCGCGCTCCTGTTCTTCAAGAATCGGCTTTACGTGAATTATGCCGGCAACTATGGCGACTGTGGCAACTACCGCGGCACCGTTGTGCAAATCGACCCATCCACACCCGCCGCAGAAGCCGTCTGGCAAACGCGCGCCAATGGCGGGGGTATCTGGGCACAAGGCGGGCTTGCCGGCGATGGGAGTTATCTGTTCATCACCACCGGCAACACCTTTGGTGCCAGCCAGTGGAGCGATGGTGAAGCGATCATCAAGCTCCACCCAGGGCTCGAGCATTCCGACGACACCAAGACGTACTTCGCGCCGTCGAACTGGAAGGATCTCGACAACAGCGACCAGGACCTTGGCGGTACGGAAGCATTGCCGATCGATATCGCCGGCAACAAACCGGCGCAGCGCGTGATCGCCTTCGGCAAGGATGGCAAAGCCTATCTGGCAAATCGCAGGAATCTGGGGGGTATCGGGGGCCAGATTCAGGCGATTCAGGTGGCGAATGGCGGGATCCGCACGGCGCCGGCTATCTACGAGATCGACGCTGCGACGATGGTCGCCTTCACCAATTCTGGAAGCAGCCACTGCTCCGGCTCAAACATTACCATGCTCAACGTCGCAGCCAGTGGAAGTTCACCAATTACTTTTGCCTGGTGTGCAGCCATGAGCGGCGGCGGCGCACCGATCATCACAACGACGGACAAAGTGGCCAACCCGATCGTCTGGGCGGTCGGCGCAGAGGGCGACAATGCGCTGCATGGCTACGACGCGCAGACTGGCAATGTCGTGTTTTCCGGTTCCGGCACGGCGATGAGTGGACTGCATCACTTCCAGACGATTCTCGGCACGCGCGACCGGTTTTATGTCGGCGCCGACAACAAGGTGTACGCCTTCAAGTGGAAATGAGATCGGTTCAGCAATCCACTACTGAGGCAGCACGTAGAGCGTGATACTTTGCGCGGGCGCGGTGTCCGTAAGCACGCCGTTTGCCCACGCGATATCCGACAACCGCTGTATCGCGTTGCTGGTCGTGAGACGATACACCTTCGCCGTGCCGGACGCCGCGGCATGAGACATGCTCAACTGCACCGGCGTATCGCCACTCAGAACCTTGCTGATCACCATGACGGTCATCGCATTATCGCTGCTACGCAATGCGGCGAACGCCGAGAGATCATCAGGGTTTGGTGCCTTAGCTGAAATGCTGGTGTCGCCGAACCCCGATCCTTTACCGTCGTAGTTTCGGTACATCTGCATCGCCTTGAAGGTTGGCGTGCTTGCATCGGGCGTCGTCCATCGCGCGCCCATGCCGAGCCCTTCGCGGCCGAAGATGCCGTAAATGTCTGCCTGCGCCGTTGCACCGTTGATGTGATCTTCAGCGCCCCAGTTATATTCCGTGATCGCGATCGGCGTTCCTGCGTAGTAGTTCTTCTGCACCCATTGCTGCATGCGCGGAATCAGGTAGACGGGCGCAGCGATCCAGCTTTCGGAGACGTAGTTCTTGTCCCAGAGCTGGCGGGTGGAGCGGTTACGCAGCAGTTGCGTTTGTGTCGCCACGTCGTCGCTGTCTTCGCCGCCCTGCGGATAGAAATGCACACTCAATACATCGATCGGGTGGCCCGCGGCCTTCCATTCCGAGAGCAGCCAGGGAATGTAATCCATCCCGTGCTGTTCCTTCTTGTGGTCGGGCCACTTCGTATAGCCGTGCTCGGCCGCGTATTGCTGATCGTAACCGCTGTAGAAATAGGCTTCCCAGCCCCATTCCTCCGTCGCCACGATCTGTGCATCCGGATCGATCGCCTTGATGCTGGCGGACTCGGCCAGCACCTTGTCGCGATATTCCGTGGCGTGCGGGCCCTTGGGATGCGAATCGCGGTGCGTCGAAAACCAGATGCTCGGCTCGTTATCCATGATGTAGTAGCGCACGCCGTTCTTGCCCGCCGTGCCCCACCGCTTCACCAGATGGTTGATCCACTTCTGCTCCTTGTCGGGGCTGTCTTTGACATAAGCATCGTGCGGATCGTTGCCGGTGATGGGTGTCGCACAATCCGGCTTTAGGCCGTCGCCGGCATCGGAATCGTAGGGATCAGCCGCGCACTGCGGGCCGTATTTGGCAACAGAAAAGCTTGGCAGGATCGATCGATTGGTGCCGAGCTTCGCCACCCAGCCGATCAGCGGCACGGTGATCATCGGCTGCGCGCCGGCTGCCTGGGTGTTCGCGATGAAAGTGTCTGCTTCTTCGCCGGACTTGCCGCTCTGCTCGGGATAACTTTCGAAGTACCAATCGTTGCCGAGGTTCTGCGCGTTGCTTGCCCAGTTGTAGGAGGTGGTGGCATTGCCGCCCATCCGGTTGAGCGGCGCGTTCAGCGCGGCGAGATCGGATTTGGATGCCCAGGCGACGCCATAGATCAGCGGATTGATGCTATGGCGATTGGCATTCGCATCGATGGCGATCGTCACTGTGCGATTGCCGCCCAGCGCCGAACTCGACCAGAACAGCAGCGCGAACGCTGCAAAAGCGCAGCCCTGCGCTTTTGCGCGCGCGGTTCCGAATGTCATCTGGCCCGTCCTGTTCGATACGTGAGCAAGATTGCGAAGCCTTTGCGACAAGGCAATGGCGAGCGGGCGGTCGCCCTCTACTTTCCGTTATCAAGCGAAAGCGAATTTCTCAGGATCAGGCGGCGGGCGGCGGTTCGGCGGGCGGGTCCCGGTGTTTGGTGTGGGAAACAGCGGACATCACCCCAATCCCGATAATCACCAGCGCGCCGACAATGATCCAGGTTTGCGGAACGTGCACGAGGTAAGCCGCGTAAATGACCCCGCAGAGCAGGATAATGAAACCGATCACATAAAGGCCGAAAGCCGACATGGAAGCGCCCGTCTAAGAACTCAAATGATGCTAATGCGGCGACGCCGGTTCGGTTCCGACAGGCGTGCTCTTCGCTAAAGGATGTGGCCGGCCTTCGCCTTTGTGGCGAGATAGTGGCGGCTGTGCGCGGACTCTCCGAACCGGTGCGGGACGCGCTCGAAAACATGGATGCCGGCGTCCTGCAATTCCGTGACTTTCGCCGGATTGTTCGTGAGCAATCGCACCCCTGAGTAGCCGAGCAGCGAAAGCATTTTCGCGGCAACGCGATAGAGACGCTCATCCATTTCAAAGCCAAGGCGCTCGTTTGCTTGGTACGTGTCGAAGCCCTGATCCTGCAACCGATAGGCGCGCAGCTTGTTGATCAGGCCGATGCCGCGGCCCTCTTGTGCCAAGTACAGAACAATGCCCCCGCCCGCGGCCGAAATCGATTCGATGGCGCCGCGCAGCTGCGGGCCGCAATCGCATTTCAGCGAACCCAGAAGATCTCCCGTGAAGCATTCCGAATGCAGGCGCGTCAGCACGGGCGCGTGCGGCGATGGCGCGCTGATGACGATCGCGTAGTGCTCCGGTCCGCCATCGCGCGCCCGGAATGCGACGACCTCGGTGTTCTCGGCGCCCTCAAGCGGAACGCGCGCGCGAGTCACCAGCGCGAGTGTATCGACAGACTCCTTTTCGTAGTCCCCAATATCATCGACGGAAATTGACAGCACGCCGGGCAGAATGTCGGCGTCGCGCTTCGCAACGGTGGCCGGCAGCAGTCCGGATAGTTTTGCGAGCTTCACCGACGCGGCAAACGATTCCGGCAATGGCTCGCGCAGCGCGGCGAACGGCCCCTTCATCGGCTCGGCGAGATCGAAGGTGGGATCGGCGACGGCGAACAGGCGCTCCGGCGTTGCATCGGCATCCAGCGGCAGCGCCACGACCTCGGGGGTGTAGAGCCGGATCTTCAGCGTACGCGCGCGCGCATGGGTCAGCAGCAGCACGCCGCCCTTCACATCCGCGAGAGACTCCGGCGTCAGCGTTTCCACTGCGTAACAGAGCCCTGTACCGTCTTTCCCGCGGATCGCGACGGGCAACCCTTCGCGAAATGCAATGGCCGCTCGCGTGACGGCAGCGACGGCCGAGCGGGCAGGGCGGAACGCTCCGCGCTCCCGCGGCAATTGTCGGCTCGGAGGAACCATGGTTTCGCATACACCCGATACCCAAATACGGGTAGGGTTGGAGGGCGCGCCGGGGCTGAAGGACAGACGAAGGGACACAAACATGCCAAGCGCCAAACGGGTTCTCCTGGTGGACGACGATGCGATGCTGCGCAGCTCGCTCGCCGAGCAGCTGGCCGCCGAGGGCGAATATGCGCCGGTGGAAGCGGGCTCGATCGCCGAAGGCCGCGAGCGCGCGAAAGACGGCCTTTACGAATTCATGATCCTGGACGTCGGCCTGCCGGACGGCGACGGACGCGCGCTGTGCCGCGAATTGCGCGAGAGCGGCGCCACCTGCCCCATCATCATGCTGACCGCCGCCGATGCCGACGACGATACCATCGCCGGGCTCAACTCCGGCGCCAACGACTACATCACCAAGCCTTTTCGTTATGCCGTGCTGATGGCGCGGGTGCATGCGCATCTGCGCAGCCACGAGCAGAGCGAGGATGCGGTCTACCGCATCGGCCCTTACACCTTCCGCCCCAGCGCCAAGCTGCTGCTGGACGGCGGCGGCAAGAAGATCCGGCTGACGGAAAAGGAAACCAACATCCTCAAATTCCTTTACCGCCAGGGCGATACCGTTGCGCGCGATACCCTGCTGCACGAGGTGTGGGGCTATAACCCGGCGGTCACCACCCACACCCTGGAGACCCACATCTATCGCCTGAGGCAGAAGATCGAGAGCAATCCCGGCCACGCGCAGATATTGCTCACCGAATCGGGTGGATACCGGCTGCAGGCCCAATAGCGCCGGAACGCCTGGCTTTCTGACGCCAGTGTCACTACTTTGTTCCCCCTCGGGGGCGGCAAGGCGCGCTTGCCAAAAATCCGTTCTACAAACACTACTGCGAACACCCTATCTGTGGTGAGACCGCAATTCGCTGGGGGCCCAGGAGGCCTGTGATGAACGACCAGAAAAAGTCCCTGCTGCTCGGCGCCGCCGTCGCCACGCTGCTGATTCTTCCGGCGGCTGCTGCGGAGGACTGGGTGACCTGGCCGCAGCGGAACTTCGCCGGCAACGTGCTGAAGGTGGACGACTTCGTCGGCACCCTGATCGTCAATGTCACTAACGGCGGCAACATCAACGTCGATGTGTCCGGCACGCGCGACCGCGTGAAGCGGCTCGAAGTGCATTCCTACGGCGGCGGCGTGATCATCGAAGGGCAGAACGACGAGTCGGTGTGGGATTGGCACAAGTGGTTCAACTACGATTACACCAAGGGCAAGCCCGACCAGCTGGTGGTGAAAGTCTCGGTGCCGAAAGGCAGCGAAGTACGCATCGACGATATTGTCGGCAAGGCGACCGTCGGCGACACCTACGGCCCGCTGCACTTTGAAGCGTCCGCCACCCAGGCGAAAATCGGCCGCGTGTCGAGCGCCAATATTTCGCTCGCCGGAACCGGCCGCATCGACATCACCGAAGTGAAGGGCCCGCTCGATCTCGACATCGCCGGCTCCGGCAAGGTGAATGTCGGGCCGACGCAGATGGTGAAGGCCGACATCGCCGGCGCGGGCGACACCGCGCTCGGCCCCATCGCCGGCGGATTGAAAGTGGACATCGCCGGGTCCGGCGACATCTCGGCCGCGCGGGTGAACGGCCCGGTGCATGTCGACATCGCGGGCTCGGGCTCGGTGAACATCGGCGATGGCCTCGCCAACCCGCTGCATGTCGACATCATGGGCTCGGGCAACTTCACCTTCGGCGGCGTTGCGGTGGATCCCAAGGTGAGCTCGTTCGGCTCCGGCTCGGTGAAGATCAAGGCCTACAAGGGCAAGATGTCGAGCGACGGGATGGCGAGCGTAGAAGTCGGCAACCCGGAAATGCCGATGACGCCGTCCGTTCCCAGGCCGCCGAAGCCACCGAGGCCGCCGCACTTCGGCGGGAGCCAGTACGACGATAACGACACTGACGACGATCGCGACGACGACAGCGACCGCTAGGCCGCACCCCTTCGACTGAAAACATCGCGCCGGAAAAAAGAGTCGCGAAAAATCGTGTTTTGGGGTCGCCGCGGACGCGCTACGCGCGGTGACCATTTGCGCTTCACGTGACTCCCCGAATTTCCCTCGCCCCCTTCAGGGGGAGAGGGATCAAGGGCGAGGGGGAAGCGCACGAGTTAGCGCGCGATCTCAACCACCCCCTCACCCCAACCCTCTCCCCCACATGCGTGGGGGCGAGGGAGAATGAAGGCGGAATCCGCGCTTCAAGCGGCAAGGATAGTTCTCAATTTTCATCCCGTTTGACTGTTCCGCGCTCGGACGGGAATCGCACATTCGCAAGGGAGCCGGGGCATACGCCGTTGGCGCTTGCGTTTTTTCGCGATCGGGAGGGGCTTGTCTCTTCGCCGCCAAAGCCGGTTTCGGAGTTGACTCCGACGAAGCGATGGCAGACGTGAGGACGCGCGGACACGAGAGCGGGCGTTAGGGCCCGGCCCGGATGAAAGCAGTCATGATGTGATTCCTTTGTGGTTGTGATCCCCCCTCGTCATGGCCCGCCTTGTCCGGGTCACCCATTTCTCATTTACAAAAGGAATTGGATCGCCCGCATGAAGCGGGCGATGATGAAAGGGATGCTTGAGCGAAAAGTCACGCTGAAACAACGGCTTGACGCACCTGTCGGTGGACCACTATCGCTTCGGATGCAATTCGGGAGATGGAGATATTCTACAAAACCAGCGTCACGTTGCAAGCACAAAGTGGGAACGAATCGTGCTATTTTTAGTCCCCTGACGCAGGATTATTAGCCAGACCGGCTCCGCCTTCTCAGCCCGCGGGGGCCGGGGTGGTAACGGTCGCAACCGGAACGAGAATCATGCGTTAGGAGGGGTCGGGTGTACTGGGCTACGGGCGGATGAGCGAAAATTCCCTTTTAGAATTTCCAAGAAATTTCAACCACCGAAGCACGGACCGCAGTCGTGCTCACTCCGATCGCGTCCGTAATTCCGCGACCCCACTTCCTGCCTTGCCTCCCGATGCGCTGGAAGATTTCTTCGAAAACGGTGCGGTCGGCCTGCATCTGGTCGGATCGGATGGCACAATTCTGCACGCCAACCGGGCCGAACTCGACATGCTGGGGTATCCAGCCGACGAATATGTTGGCCGCAACATCTCGGAATTTCACGCGGACCGGCACGCCATCGACGATATCCTGGCCCGGCTCTCCCGGGGTGAGAAGCTCGACAAGTATCCGGCGCGCCTGCTGGCCAAAGACGGCACCATTCGCCATGTGATCATCACCTCCAGCGTCCAGTTCCGTGACGGCAAATTTGCCAACACCCGCTGTTTCACGCTGGATGTCTCCGGCTGGCGTGAAGCGGAGGAGGCCCTCAAGCAGCGGGACCAGTTGCTTGCCGCGACTTACGAGCACGCCGACATCGGCATCTCGCAATGCAATGAGTCGGGACGCCTGCTCAGAGTCAACGAAAGCTTATGCCGCATCACCGGGTACACACGCGAGGAGCTTCTGTCTCGCACGTTCCACGAGCTCACCCACCCCGACGATCGCGAACCGGACGGAACATTCTATCGGCAGCAACTTGCGGGCGAGCTCGATCGCTACCGCGTCGAGAAGCGCTATTTGCGAAAGGACGGTTCGCCGATCTGGGTATCGGTGAACTCCAGCGTGGTGCGGGACGGCGCCGGCAATTTCGCCTGCGCCGTGCGCGTCATTGAGGATATCAACAAGCAAAGGCTGGCTGAGCGGGCCGTCAAGGACCGCGAGCGGCAGTTTCGCGATCTGCTCGAAATGCTGCCAGCGGCGATCTACACCACCGATGCCGAGGGCCGCATCACCTTCTACAACAAGAGCGCCGTGGAACTGGCGGGGCGGGTGCCGGAGATCGGCAAAGACGAGTGGTGCGTCACCTGGAAGCTCTACCACCCCGATGGAACGCCTCTTCCGCACCACGAATGTCCCATGGCGGTCGCGCTGAAGGAAAACCGGCCTGTTCGGGGAGCAGAAGCCTTGGCGGAACGGCCGGACGGAACACGCGTGCCGTTCATTCCATTTCCCACGCCCATTCGGGATTCGGAGGGAAAGCTTGTCGGCGCGGTGAACATGCTCATCGACATCAGCGAGCGCAAGCAGGCGGAAGCCAATCAGAAAGTGCTTCTGGATGAGCTGAATCACCGCGTGAAAAACAACATGCAAATGTTGCATGCTCTTCTGCAAAACGCGCAGCGCGAGACCGGCAACGTGGACGCGCGCGCTGTGCTGGCCGATGCGAGCCAGCGGGTCGGCGCGATGGCTGCCGCTCAGCAGGTGCTATACAAATCCGGCAACGGCATAGGTTTCGACGGAAGGGAATTCCTGCAGTCTGTTTGCAGTGCGGCGTCACAAACTTTCGGCAAAGATGTGACCGTGCGGATTGTCGAAGCGTCGTGCGACGTTCTCCCGAACGATGCTGCAATGCCGCTGGCTCTCATATTGAATGAGCTTTTGACAAACAGTGCAAAACACGGCGCGGGTTCGTCAGATGGAGTGATACGGACCGGCATGGCCCGGTCAGACGACGGCTCCTGCGTCCTCTATGTGGAGGATGACGGGCCAGGATTTGAGTTGCAGGAAATCCGGCGGCGCTCCTCCGGCCTCGGTCTGGTGATGGGACTTGCTCGCCAGCTGGGCGGAGAATTTGAGGTAGAGCGCGGGCACTGCACGCGCTGCTCCGTCCGGTTCCGTTCCTGATTACGCGCGGTCCGCATGCCTTTTTCTGTTTTACATCCATCACACAAAAGGGAAGAGCGGGCCGCGCTACATGCCGGGGGAAATAAGGACGCGACCGCAGCGCAAAGACCCTGCGTCTTGCTCGTTGAAGATGAGTATCTGACCGCAATGTATGCGGAACAGGCCCTATTGGATGCCGGCTTCGAAGTGATTGGTCCGGCTGCTACCGCGGAACAGGCGATCGAGCTTGCCTCCGCAGAGAGGCCCGACGTTGTCATCATGGACATTCGCCTTGCGGGCGAACGCGACGGCGTTGAGGCGGCTACGGAAATCTTCCACACAACCGGAATCCGCTGCGTATTCGTAAGCGCGTACAGCACGCCTGAAATTCGCGACCGGGCAAACTCCATAGAGCCGCTCGCTTGGGTACTAAAACCTTACACATCGCAAGCCTTGGTTCAGGCCGTTCGGGACGCGCTTACCTCGTTCGAACCGTGAGCCGTATGCAATTCGCGGCTGGCATCCCCGCCTACTCATGCCGCAGCGCTTCGATGGGGTCGAGGCGGGCGGCGCGGCGCGCCGGGAAGTAGCCGAACGCCACGCCCACACCGGCGGAGAACGCCACCGCCAGCGCCACGATCTCCGGCCGCAATACGAACGGCAGTTTCAAAGCCGACGCCGCTGCCGCCGAACCGGCAAGCCCGAGGATAATCCCAAGCACGCCGCCCAGAGCGCTCATCACCACCGCCTCGATCAGGAACTGCAGCAGCACGTCGCGCTCGCGCGCGCCGATGGCGAGGCGAATGCCGATCTCGCGCGTGCGCTCCGTCACGCTCACCAGCATGATGTTCATGATGCCGATGCCGCCCACCAGCAAGCTTACCGCCGCCACCGCGGAGAGGAACGCGGTAAGGATTCCGGTGGTGGTTTCCACCATGCGGGTGACTTCCTGCATGTCGTTGACCTGAAAATCGTCGGCCGCGCCGGTCACGATGTGGCGGCGCTCGCGCAGCAGCCGCTGGATGTCGTCCTTCACGCGCGTGGTTTCGGATGCGCGCGCCACGCTCATCCAGATCATGTTGACGTCGGTGTTGCCGGCGAGGCGGCGCTGCACCGTCTTCAGCGGCATGCCGACGAAATCGTCCTGGTCGGCGCCGAAGGTGGATTGGCCCTTGGGCGCCAGCACGCCGATGATGTCGCAGGAGATCTTGTCGATGCGGATGCGCTCGCCCACCGGGTTCTGCGAACCGAACAGCTCCTTGCGCACGGTTTCGCCGACGATGCAAACGGATTTGCCGGAGCGGTCTTCCGCCAGGCTGAAATTGCGGCCCATCGCCAGCTTCCAGTCGCGCGCAACGAAGAAATCGTTGGTGGTGCCCGTCACCTGCGTGGTGCGGTTGTGGTTGCCGGCCACCGCGACCACCGAGCGCGACACGGCGGGTGCAACGGCGGAAAGACCTGCGATGTCGCGATGGATGGCGCCGGCGTCCTCCACCTGGAAGTTCGGCGCCGCGACGAGGGTGCCGGGGCGGCGCTGGCCGGGAATGGCGATCAGCAGGTTGCGGCCCATCGAGGCGATGTCGGCCGTCACCCGCTTGGTGGCGCCGGAGCCCAAGGTCACCATGGCGATCACCGCACCGACACCGATGACGATGCCGAGCGTGGTCAGCCCGGCGCGCAGGAGGTTGCTGCGGATCTCGCGCAGCGCCAGCAGGAAGGCGTTGGCGATCACGCCGCCTCCTTCTCAGGACTGAATGAAGGGGGCGTTCGCTTCCCACCCTCCCCTTGAGGGAGGGTCGAAAAATCTGAAGTGAAGCGGAAGATTTTTCGGGGAGGGGTTAGTATCGAGGGAGTCATGACCCCTCCCCGAAATTTGCTTCACGCACGTTCGCAAATTTCGACCCTCCCTCAAGGGGAGGGTTGATGCGCTTGTTCTTCTGAATCGAATCCGAGGCGATGCGGCCGTCGATGAAGCGCACCTGACGCTGCGCGTATTTCGCGATGTCTTCCTCATGGGTGACGAGCACGATGGTGAGCTTGCGCGTTTCGTTGAGCGATTTGAGCAGCGCCATGATCTCGTGGCTCTTCGCGGTATCGAGATTGCCGGTGGGTTCGTCGGCGAACATCACCAGCGGATCGCTGACCAGCGCACGCGCGATGGCGACCCGCTGCTGCTGCCCGCCGGACAGCTCGGCCTGGGTGTGGTGGCCGCGGTCGGCCAGCCCCACCTGCGCCAGCGCCTCGCGTGCCTTGGCCCGGCGCTCGGCCTTCGCGACTCCGCGATAGACCAGCGGCAGCTCGAGATTCTCCAGCGCCGTGGTGCGTTTCAAGAGATTGTAGCCCTGGAAAACGAAGCCGATGTAATAGCGCCGCAAGAGCGCGCGCTGATCGCGGGTCAGGTTGCCGACATCGGCGCCGCGGAAACGATAGGTACCGCCGGTCGGCGTATCGAGGCAGCCGAGGATGTTCATGGCGGTGGACTTGCCGGAGCCAGACGGCCCCATCACCGCGACAAACTCGCCATCGCTGATTGTAAGATCGATGCCATCCAGCGCCGCGACCGTCGCCTCGCCCGTGCCGTAGATTTTCGTCACGCGGTCGAGCGCGATGAGCGGCGCGGCGGTCATTCCTTGCCTTGCGGCGCCTTCACATAGGTGACGACCTCATCGCCTCCGGCGATGTCGCCCTTCACCACCTGCGTGACATGGCCGTCGGTTGCGCCGAGCTTCAGGTCGTGCGGCTTCAGGCGGCGGCCGTCTTCCGTGTAGACGCGGCCCTGCCCCGGCACGTTCGGCGCCGGTGTTGTGCCTGCGGACGTCGTCGGCGGCACGAAGCGCAAGCCGGCGTTGGGCACCAGCAGCGCCTCGGCAATGCGCGACGCGGTGATCTGCGCCGTCGCCGTCATGCCCGGCTTCAGCAGCCCGTTGGGATTAGAGACCAGCAGCACGCCCTGATAGGTGACAACGCCCTGCACGGTTTTTGGCGCGCTGTGAATCGAAATCAGCGTCGCGTCAAACTGGTGGCCGGGATAGGCATCCACCGTAAACGCCGCCTTCTGGCCGGGGTGCACCTGACCGACATCGGCTTCGTCGATGTCGACGTCCAGCTCCATCTGCGACAGGTCGCTCGCCAGGGTGAACAGCACCGGCGTCGTCATCGCGGCCACCACCGTCTGCCCACGCGACACCTTGCGATCCAGCACCACGCCGTCGATCGGTGAATAGATGGTGGCCTTCGACAGCAAGGTTTCGTTGGCGCGCACCTGCGCCGCGGCAAGATTCACGTTAGCCCGGGCGCGCATCAGCTCGGCGCGGGCGTTGTCGAGGTCCTGCTGCGAGGCGGCGTTGCTTTTGGCGAGCGCCGCAGTGCGCGGGAAATTCTGCGACGCCTGCGTCAGCGTCGCCTGCGCCGTCGCCAGGGTGGCACGCGACTGCGCGAGCTGCGCGTCGATCTGATCGGTATTGATTTTGGCGAGCTTCTCGCCCTTCGTCACACGGTCGTTGTAATCGACATAGAGCGCGTCGATGCGGCCGGAGATTTCCGCGCCGACATCCACCTGGTCGCGCGGCTGCAAGGTGCCGGTGGCGCTGACCGTCACCGCGAGCGGGCCGCGGGTCACCGCTTGCGTCACATACTGCGTGCTCGACCCGCGCGGCAGCAGGAGAAACGCCAGAACGATCACGGCCAGAATGCCGGCGCCGATCAGAATCCAGCTGCGGCGCGACAGCCCGCGCGCGCGGGCGCCGATCCCCAGCCGGCTGGCGAGATCGGTATCGGGCGACGATTCCTGGAAACGATCGTTCACGGCAACTCCGGCAGTTAAGCCTATCTCTGTTCCACATCCGGCAACGTCAAGTGCGGGGCTTATCGCAGGTGCCTTCCGCCAGGATGAGGAAGTTCATCCGTGCGCGGCGCGTCTTGCTGGTCAGGAGGGTGGCTTCGACATCGCCCTGCATGGCGCGCTCTTCGAGCTTGGCGCCGTAGGTTTGCGTCACGTAATCACGCAGGCGGAGCGGGATATTGCTGTTGCCGTCCCAGACAACGAGGCACTCGCCGGGCACCGGCGGCCCGAAGCGGGACGCAGGCGCATCGGGCGTCACCACCCGCGCATCCGGAAAACTGAGGCGCAGGTTGCCGGCCAGTGCCGCGTCCGGCGCGGCGATTGTGCCGGTGACAAATCCCGCTTGGCGGAAGGTGTCGGCATAGCGCGGCATCGGCCAGTATTCCGCGCAGGAGCGGCAGTCATGGGCACGCGACTCATACATCCACGCCCGCACGCCGAGCCCGACGAGGACGCAGGGGAGCACGGCGATGGCAAAACACTTGTCGCTGCGATCCGTATCGCCGCCGTAGGCAAGCTTGGCGCGCGCGAAAAGATAGAGCGGCATCGGCAGCAGCAGGGGATACGTCCACGTGCGCACGTCGCTGGGACGGAAGTACAGGATGAGCGCAATCGCCGCGACCGCGCCTGCGAACAACGTGATCCGGAAGAAATGCATCCAGCTGTCCGGCTGGATGGGCGGCAACGGCTTGCTGGCGCGGAGATAGAACACCGCGAAGAACAGCAGCGCCGGAATTGCGAACACCACGAGCGCAATGGCGAAATCGCGCAGCGCCGTCAGCGCGGCGGGATAATTGCCGCTTGGTGTGAAGGAGATCGCGTCCGGCGCCAGGGCGAAATAGGGCGCCACGATCAACAGCGCGATGACCGCCGCTGGAATCAGTGGCTGCACCTTCAGTCGCGCGCGTAGCTCCGGCGTCAGCGCCAGCGCCACCGCCATCCCGAATGGCAGGAGCAGAAACACATAACTCGTCAGCACCCCGAGCCCGGTGACCGCACCCAGCACCAGATAATCTGCAAAACGTTGACAGGTCAGCGCGCGCGTACCGGCCCAGAGACAAAGGCAGCACATGGTCGTGAGCAGAACATTGTCCATGTTGCTCCAGTGCAGCAGCCAGCCAACACCGAATGTCGCCAGGAGAAAGAATGTGGCGAGCGCCGCGCGGAGGATGTCGGCCAGCACGGTGCGCGCCGCCGCCAAGAACGCGATCAGCCCGACGGTCAACAGAAATTCGCGCAACAGGAACAGCGCCAGCCGGCTGCCCTGGCTGACGGTGAGTACGGCCCACGCCAGCCATGTCATCAGCGGCGGATGGCCTGGCTGATAGCCCCACTGGAAGCTCTGGCCGAACAGCATCTGCGCCGCTTCGCCGCCATTGAGATTGGGGCTCAGCAGAAACCGGATCAGGAAATGCACCGCGCAGGTGAGGATGATCAGCGAGACGACCGTGTGGGTCTCGCCCAGCGACTCCCAGAATGTTTTTCGCTGCCCCGCCGCGCTCATGCCCTATTCCTCCGCGACATCTACGCATGCCCTCAAGGCCTGCCGCAACATATGGTCTTGGCGCGTTAGGATTCCGTTGAGGTTGTTTAACAGCCGTTAAGCCTTGCCTCGCCAAACTGGGCACTGATGGCACGCGACAAGATCGAGCCGGGCTTCAGAAAGCGGCCGCCGTCTGCGCCGGAGGAGAGCGCCGTGCCAGTGCGGGCTCTGCCGCCGCGCAAAGCCAGGCGCAAGCGCTCCTGGCCGTATGTGATCGGCCTGCTGTGCGCCTGGGGAGTCATCCTCGGGGCCGCTTTCGTGTCGCACCTGATTTCGGAACTGCCCGATATTGGCCATCTGCCACTTGCCGGTGCCTCGCACGACATCACTATGATCGACCGGCACGG